>DATCLG010000169.1:0-18466 GCA_036564015.1 Longimicrobiales bacterium | reverse complement strand
CGCGCCAGCACCCGCTCCCGGATCTCCGCCGGCACCGCCTCCGACGCCGCCAGCGCCCGGATCTCCTCCAGCTGCGCCTCCCCCGCCGGCTCCGCCTCCCGGCCCCGCGCCCGCGCTCCCCGCGTCCGCGCGAAGTTCAGGTTCGCCAGCGCTCGCCCGATCGCCGACGTCTCGCAGTTCTCGATGAAGCTCGTCCGGTTCACGAACCCCTGCCCCTCCCGCTCATACGCATGGCCCGTCGTCGGACGGCGGTCCTCACGGTCCCGGTACACCGTCGCCTTGAAGACCACCATGTCCCCCTCCAGCCGCACGATCTCCGTCTGGATCGAGCCCTCCGGGTACCGCTCGTAGAACGCCCGGATCCGCTCCGCCACATCCACGTAGTCCTTCAGATCGAAACTCTCCCGCATCTCCAACCTGCCATTCTGCACGACCACAACCGCTGATCCGTGCCCTCTCCTACCCGCCCGCCCACGCCTCGTTCCCGAACAAAAACCGTAATCACCCCGGTACGCCTCTTGCGCCCCCCGCTCCTGGAAGCCGACCCAGGAGGCGGGATGGCCGACTACCAGCCGGTGCTGCGCACGCCCGAGCTCGGACCCGGAGAAATGCGGGAGGTGCACGCCCGGGAAACCACGCTGCTCCTGGCCAACGTGGGCCAGACCTACTACGCGCTGGACGCCCGCTGCCCCGAGCACGGGACCAACCTCGCCCGCGAGGGACGACTCGAAGGCTACCTCCTCGTCTGCCCGATCGATGGCGCCGCCTACGACCTCAGGACGGGCGCCCAGGCCGGATCGCCCGACGGCCCGCGTCTCCGACGCTACGCGATACGGGTCGAGGAGAATCAGATCAAGGTGGGTCCGCCTCTGGAGGGGTGAGGCGAGGCGAGCCGGGCGCGGGGCCTACTCGATGATCTCTTCCGGCTCCGCCTCGGACGTGCTCCGCCGGGCTTCCAGCGGCGGGATCGGCTTGGCGGAACGAAAGAGCTCCAGCAGTTCCTCCTCGTAGAGCGCCTCGAAGCGCGAGGCCACCAGGTACGCCTGCCGCACCGGCGCGTCCGGCTCCTCCGCCCGGAAGAAGTGCACGACGGCGATCACCCCCGCCACGGGCCCCGTCGTGCCCACCCCGGCCCTACCCGCCACTCGCGCGATCCACGTCTCGCCGTCGACGGTGAAGCGCCGCCCCTCCTCCCCGGGCTGCCGGGCCTCCGGGCCGCCGAACGTCCCTTCCTCGGGTCGATCCTTCTCCGTCATACCCGCTGCGCGCGAATCAGAATCGAGAGGGCCACGCCGCGCCTGTCCGAACCGCTGGCTGTGAGCGCTTCCGGGTGGGCTGCGCCTCATACCCCGGCCTCAGGCTGCTCCCCGAAGTAGTCCACGTAGAAGCTCGGATCTTCGTGCAGGCGAAGTCGATGCAGCGTCACGCCCTCCGGGAGCCCGGCAGAGAGTCGCGGCCAGAGGTAGACCAGCAGGTTCTCCGTGGTCGGCACCAGACGACCGTACGCGAACTCGGGCACGGCGTGGTTGATGTGCTGGTGGTCCAGAACCCGCTTCACCTCCCGCTCCAGCAACGCGTCCAGCGCACCCAGGTCCACCGAAAACCCCGTCACCGGGTCCACCTGCCCCCGCACCGTGACCTCCAGCGTGTACGTGTGGCCATGGCCGTGGGGGTTGTGACACGCGCCGAACACGCGCCGGTTCTCCTCTTCGCTCCACTCGGGGCGATGATAACGATGCGCCGCAGAAAATGTAATCTTGCGAGTCAGATACGCGATCGGCATGCGCCGCAAGGTACGACGCGCGGCCCCGCGCGTCCAGACCATCGCCCACCATCTGGCGAGAGATTTGCAACGACGGCCGTTAGCGGATCGACCTCCCGTTCCGTTGCGGCCGTACTCCGCTCACCCGGGCGCTCATGGCCCCGCATCGCAATGAATTCGAGGCGCTCGCCCGCATGATCGACGTGCTCCTGGACACGCTCGAGCCCCAGGAGATGGCCGCTCGCTTCCTCCGCCACGCCTCCGAAGTCTTCCAGGCCGACGCCGGCCTCTTCCAGCTCCGACGCGGCGAAACGACCCCGATCCTGGCTGCCATCGCGATCCCGCCGGCCGAAGCGCAGCGCCTGGCCGACGAGCTGGCGGCGGCGCGGGGCCGCGCCCGCAAGACCTACCCGCTCCGCCGGGCCCGGAAGCCCGGCGCCGGTGAGGCGGAGTGGGCGAGCGGGCTCGTGGTGAGGATCCAGCGCGGAGCCCCCGGCCACGACGGCCTCGTCGCCCTGCTCGGCCGCGCGCCCGACTGCTTCCGCCCCCGCCGCGACTTCCGCCTCCTCCACCTCATGGCCCTCCAGGCGATCGCCGCCGTCGACAGCGCCGCAAGCCGCACCCAGACCCGCCGCCTCGCCGAGCAATACGCCATTCAGGCGGAAGCCCTCGAGCGCATCCACCGCGCGCTCGAGGAGCACAGCCGCGAGATCGAACGCAGCCTCGCCCACCGCAGCCGCTTCTTCGCCGCCCTCAGCCACGAGCTCCGCACGCCCATCAACGCCATCCTCGGGTACGGCCAGCTCCTCAGTCAGGGGTTCTTCGGCGCCCTGACTCCCCGTCAGGCCGACATCCTCGACAAGATCGGCGCGAGTGCACGGCAGCTCCAGGCGCTCGTCGATGACGTCCTGGACTTCTCCAGGATCGACGCGGGGTGGCTCGAGCTCCAGCGCGACCGCGTCGAGCTTCCCGCCATCGTCGCCGAAGCGGCGGCCACAATCGAGCTCTACGCCCGCCTCAAGGGACTCGAGCTCCACATCGACTGCGACCCCGCGCTCCCCACGCTCGAGACCGATCCCACCCGCGTGCGCCAGATCCTGCTCAACCTCCTCTCCAACGCCGTCAAGTACACGCCCCGCGGCTCGATCACCATCGAGGCCCGGCACCTCCCCACCCGCGCCGACCTCACCGCCGCCCCACTCCCCTCCTCCGCCCCCGGCCCCAACGGCTGGGTCCGCATCGCCGTCCACGACACCGGCGTCGGCATCCCGGCCGAGCAGATCGACGCCATCTTCCGCGAGTTCGTCCGCCTGCCCCACCCCGACATCGGCAGGACGGAGGGTACCGGCCTCGGCCTCGCCATCTCCAGCCGCCTCGCCCGCTTGCTCGGTGGCGACCTCACCGTCGACAGCGAGGTCGGCGTCCGGTCCACCTTCGCCCTCTACCTCCCCTGCCCCGCCCCCGCCCTCGAATCCTAGAAGATCCTTCCCTATTCAACGGCTCCCGTCGTAAATTGCAGCCAGCCTGCGGCGCGCCAGCACCGCTGCGCCGGCCGGGACGCCAGCCCGCCCCTCCAGCCGGGACGGCTCGAACCCGCCGCGCTCACCTTCACCCGCCACCGCAGGTAACATCGTTCGTCTCCGGGTGATGATGCCCACTGATTGCGAAGATGCAGGGAATGACCCAGGCCTGCTCGGATCCGGCTCCGCTCTCCCCAACCCCCAGGATCCTCATCGCAGAGGATCACCCGGATAGCCGGGACGCACTCCGCGCCTTGCTCGAGGCGTTCGGCTACCAGACCGCGGTCGCTGTCAATGGCCGGGAAGCCATCGAAATCGCCCTCGCGGAAAAACCCGACCTCATCCTCATGGACATCATGATGCCCGAACTCGATGGCTTCGAGGCCACACGCATCCTCCGCGACCACGAGCAGACCCGAGCGATCCCCATCATCGCCGTCACCGCCATGGAGGGCGCGCACCAGCTCGCACTCCAGGCCGGCGCCAGCGACTTCCTCCGCAAGCCAATCGACACCCGGATCCTGCTGAACAAGATTCGGCAGCTTCTCGGAACGAACCACCCATGAACCAGGACATCCGCCTCTCTCAGGACATCCAGCTCCCGACGACCGAAACCTCCGCGCCCCGCGACCAGTTCCCCTGGCCCCCAGGGCCCGATGACTCCATCCTCCTGGCCTTCTTCACGACCCTGAAGCGCAGCGCGCTCTCACCCACCGCGTTCTTCCGCGCCATGCCCGTGCGAGGCGGCCTCGGCGCGCCGGTCCTCTTCTACCTGGCCATCGGATTCGTGGTCGCCGTCAGCTCGCTCTTCTGGAAGTCGATCCGCCTCCTCACCTTCGGGCCGGAGGACCTGACGGCGTTCCAGGCGCTCGGCCTCTCGGCCAGCCCCGGCCTCCTGCTCCTCCTCGAGTTCCTCCTCTCCCCGCTCTCCCTCCTCCTCGCCCTCTTCCTCGGCGCCGGCGTCACCCATCTCATGCTGCTGATCGTCGGCGGCGCCCGCGAAGGATTCGAGGCCACCACCCGCGCCCTGGCCTTCGCCTACAGCCCGCTCGTCCTGGCAATCGTCCCCATGATCGGCCCGATCGTCGGGACCATCTGGGCGACCGTGAACGCGATCATCGGCCTCCGCGAAGCGCACCGCACCGATACCTGGCGCGCTGTCGTCGCCGTCCTCGGCCCCATCGCCGTGGTGTTCTTCCTCGTCTTCTTCGTTGCTTTCGTGGCCAGCCTCGCCTCTCTGCCCCTCACGACCTAGGATGGAAAAAGAAAGCGGCCGTTCCGCGCTTTCACCCGGAACGGCCGCTCCCACGCCCGCGCCACCGACTCACGCCGCCTGCGCATCCTCCGCCGCCGGCGCCTCATCCGGCTGCAGCGCACGCAGCACGTCCTCGCCGTAGAACATCCGTATGTACTTCGCCTGCACCGGCGTCACCTTCCGCACCGCCCACACCAGCTCCACATAGTTCGGCTCCGTGGGCTGACGCAGGAGCCGCAAACCCGCCTCCTCCGGCAACAGGTTCCCCTTCCGGTTGTTGCACGGCGAGCAGGCAGAGACCACGTTCTCCCACGAGTTGTCGCCCCCGCGCGACAACGGGATCACGTGGTCCCGCGTCAGGAACTCGCGGCCCCGCAGCTCCGAACGATGCCGGCCACAGTACTGGCACCGGTATCCATCGCGGGCGAAGAGGAAGGTGTTGGTGACCTGGCGGCGGAACTTGCGGGGGACGTGGACGAAGCGGACGAGGCGGATCACCGAGGGGCAGGGTAGCTGCCGCCGTTCGGATCGGAAGACCCGTGTTTCGTCCACCTCCAGGATCTCGGCCTTCTGCTCGATGATCAACCGTAGTGCTCGCCGCACCGGCAGCATCGTCAGAGGCTCGAACGATGCGTTGAGCGCCAGGCAACCCATTGCCGTCTCGCTTCCCTCCTTCGCGCCGCGTGGGTCACACCTTACTCTTACGCCCGAGACGCGGCCTTTGTTCACGGAGAGGGGCTAATCTACCAATCTAGCACACGCGGTGCCTCCCGGGCAACGCTTTCGTTCACAGCAGCGCCACGGGATCCCGGTCCAGGATCAGCCGGATATCCGCACGGCCCGGCCGCACGGTGTACCGGCGGTGGAGCTGGTGGCAGATCCGGCTCAGCGCCCGGGCGCTCCGGCTCCTGAGCAGGAAGTGCCACCGCCACCGGCCCCGTATCCGGTCAATTGGGCAAGGTGCGGGCCCGGTCACCTCGACCTCCGTCGCACCGTGCGCCGTGAGCACGCTCCGCACCCACGCGGCCGCCGCTTCCGCCGCCTCCTGCACCGCCACCTCTTCGGTCCCGCTCACCACCACGTTGACCAGCCGCGAGTGCGGGGGGTAGCCCGGCCCGCGCCGCTCCTCGAGCTCCCGCTCCGCGAAACCCACGTAGTCGTGCGTGAGAACCGCGCGGATCGCGTAGTTCCCCGGCAGCGCCGTCTGGATCAGGACTTCGCCCCCCTTCGGACCCCGGCCCGCCCGCCCCGCCACCTGGGTCAGCAGCTGGAACGTCCGCTCGCTCGCCCGGAAGTCCGGCAGGTTCAGCCCCACGTCCGCGTTCACCACCCCGACCAGCGTGACCCCGGCAAAATCCAGTCCCTTGGCGATCATCTGCGTCCCCAGCAGAATGTCCACCTCCCCTCGCTCCACCCGCTCCAGGATCCGGTGGTGCGACCACTTCCCCGACGTCGTGTCCATGTCCATCCGCGCCACGCGCGCCGTCGGAAAGGTCTCGACCACCGCCTGCTCCACCTGCTCCGTCCCCACCCCCTGGAACGAGAGATCGCCCGAGCCGCACCGGTCACACACGCTCGGCGGGAGTTCCTCGTGAAAACAGTAGTGGCAGACCAGCCGCCGCCAGCTCCGGTGATACGTCAGCGACACGTTGCACTGCTGACAGTGCCAGACCGCGCCGCAATCCCGGCATTGCACGAACGTCGAGTAACCCCGCCGATTGAGCAGCAGGATCGTCTGCTCGCCCCTCTCCAAACGCTCCCGGATCGCCGCCACCAGCGGCTCGGAGAGCACCGGACGCGCCCCGCCCACCCGCGCCGCCCCCTCCGCCCGACCCGTCGGCCCCTGCGCACCCTGGCGCAGGTCGATGATCCGGACCGGCGGGAGCGGCCGGCCCTCGACCCGCTCAGGCAGCTCCAGCAGCCGGTACTTCCCGATCCGCGCGTTGTGCCAGCTCTCCAGCGACGGGGTCGCGCTCCCCAGCAGACAAACCGCGCCCGCCAGCCGCGCCCGCACGATCGCCACCTCCCGGGCATGGTAGCGCGGCGCCTCCGACTGCTTGTAGCTCCCCTCGTGCTCCTCGTCCACCACGATCGCGCCCAGGTCGGGGATCGGCGCGAACACCGCCGACCGCGCGCCGATCGCGATCTTCCGCTCCCCGCTCCGCAACGCCCGCCACGCGTCGTACCGCTCGCCCTCCGACAGCCCGGAATGCAGCACCGCCACCGTGTCCCCGAAGTGTGCCCGGAAACGCGCCACCGTCTGCGGCGTCAGCGAGATCTCCGGCACCAGCACGATCGCACCCCGCCCCCGCCGCTCGACCACTTCCTTCAGGAGCTCGATGTAGACCAGCGTCTTCCCGGAACCCGTGACCCCGCGTAAGAGGAACGGCTTCTCCGCACCCTGCCCCCCCTCCCCACCACTCCGCCGCACCGCGGCGATCAGCTCATCCAGCACCGCCCGCTGCGCAGGGGTGGGAACCAGCGCCGGCGGCCGGCCCGGCTCGAAGCGCGCAAACGGGTCCCGCTCCACCTCCGCCTCGACGAACTCCGCCAGCCCCTTCTGGACCAGCTCCTTCAACACCCCGGGTGAGAACCCGACGTGCCCGACCAGATGCGCCACCTCCGCGCTCCCCCCCACCGCCTCCAGGAACTCGTAGCACTCGCGCTGGCGCCGCGCCCGCCCGAACACCTCCTCCCGCTGCCCCAGGCTCGGCAGCTCGCGCGTCAGCCGGATCACCCGCCGCTTCTGGACCGGCGGCGCACGACGCCCCGCATCGGCGAGCGCCGACGGCAGCGCCGCCCGGAGCACCTGGCCCAGCGGCGCCAGATAGTAGTCCGCCACCCACTGACACAGCCGGAAGAGGTCCCGCGGCAGGCTCGGCGTTTCCTCGAGCACCTCGTGCACATTCAGCACCCGCTCGAGCTCCACCTCCCCCGTCGCTCGCCCCACCACCCACCCGATCAGCCGCCGGCGCCCGAAAGGGACCAGCACCCGCGTCCCCTCCGGGACCTCCCCGCCCTCCAGCCGATACGTGAACGTGCGGGGAATCGGGAGCGGCAGCGCAACGTCGACCAGCATGCCCTCACTGGACCATCTTCACGAAATCGTACGGCGGCCAGGGACCCGTCACATCCACGCTCAGCTCCGGATGCGCCGCGCTCACGTCCTCCGCCCGCTCCACGAACTCGATCCACACCGTCCGCTCCACCAGGAACGCCGCGCTCAAAAGCCGCCGCTCCGTCCTCGGAAACGGAACGGCGGCTCGCGCAAAGCGCCGGAGCTCCGAGTAAATGTGCGTGGCCATCTCCTGTAGCTCGGCCGTCGGCTCCACCGCCGACGCCGGGCTCACGTGCAACCGGAACTCCCAGTGGTCCTCCAGGAACACCAGCGCCTCGTCCAGCACCAGGTACTGGTCCTCCAGGAAACGGACCAGCGGCCGCCGACCCCGGAACACCACGCCGTACGGCGCTGGCAGGATCGTCCCCCGCCGCATCCAAGCCTCCACCGTCCGCTGATGCTCCAGGATCTGCGCCCGGTCCAGCGGCGGAAGCTCGTACGGGACGCTCCGGACCAGCGCGTACAGGTCCCGGTAACGCACCCTCAGAATGTCTTCTCCCTCGCCCCCGCGCCCCCCACGGGCACGCATCACCCCGAACAGATAGTAGCCGGCGGGCGATCGCTCCCGATCCGGCCGAAGCTTTCTCATCCGGACAACAGCGCGAAAATCTCCACCTGCGGCGCGGGCGTCGTCACCTCCGGCCCGCTCTCGCCCATGTACACGTTGATCTCGGTCCGCAATCCCACCTCACCCGGCAGATAGATCCCCGGCTCCACCGAAAAGCCGATCCCGGGAATCAGGCGCCGCAGCTCCCGCGTCTCCAGATTGTCCAGATTCGGCCCCATGCCGTGCGTCGCCTGATCGATCGAGTGACCCGTCCGGTGGATGAACGCCGCCCCGTACCCGCGAGCGGCGATCACCGCCCGCACCGCGTCGTCCACCTCGTACCCGTAAATGGGCTCACCGCGCCGCCAGCGCTCCCCCAGCAGCTCGACGGCCGTGTCCCGCGCCTCCCGCACCACCTCCCACAGCTCCGCCACCCGCTCCGGCACCCTGCTGCCCAGGTAGCCCATCCACGTCTGGTCCGCGTAGATCGCGTCCTCCGCTTCCTTCGCCCAGAGATCCAGCAGGACCAGGTCCCCCCGCCGGATCACGCTCCCCCGCTCGCCCGGGTCGTAGTGCGGATCCGCAGCGTTCGGGCCGATCGCCACGATCGCATCCGCCCCCACCCCACAACCCCGCGCCGCGAGCCGCTCCACCACCCACCGCCGCAAATCGCCTTCCGTGATCTCCGTCCCCGCCTCCACCGCGCTCGCCAGGTAGCTGAACGCCGCACGCGCCACCTCCGCCAGCGCCGTCGCCGCCCGCCGATGCGACGCCAGCCCCGCCTCCGTCCAGCGAGAGTAGAACCGCGTGACCAGATCGGCCGACGAAACCACCTCCACCCCCACCGAGCGCACCAGCTCCACCACGCCCGCCGGCACCAGGTCCAGGATCGGCACCGCGTCACCCGGCGTGACCTCCATCGCCACCCGCCGCGCACCACGCAGCACCGCCCGCAGCGCCTCCTCCAGCTCCCGCCACCCCACGTACCGCTCCCGCCGCCACGGCCACCCCGCCCACGGCCCCTCCTCGATCCCGTGCACCACCGCCCGCGGCTCCCCCTCCGCTGGCACCAGCACGAAGTAGCGCCGCGTCATCGCCCCGTGCCCCACCACCCGCCCCGCCACCGGGTTCCGCCCCCGCAGATCGTACAGCAGCCAGCCGTCCAGCTCGAACTCCCGCAGCGCCGTCTGGATCTCCCCGAGCTGCGCCCGCAACCGCCCGAACCGGTCGCCCGCCGTCTCCTTCGCTTCCGTTCCCACTGCCTCTATGCCTCCTCTCTCTCGATGCCCCCTCCTCACAACCACCGCTTCCAGCGCATGAGCAACACCAGCCCGCTCCCGACCACCACCATGATCCCCAGCATGATCCAGAAACCATACGGATGCTCCGCCAGCGGCAGCACCCGGAAGTTCATCCCGTAAATGCTCGCGATCAGCGTCGCCGGGAGGATCACCGTCGCGATCGCCGACAGCACCTTCGTCACCTCGTTCAGCCGGTTCGACAGCATCGACAGGTGCATCTCCATCGCTCCCGACAGCAGGTCCCGGTACGTCTCCAGCGACTCCACCTGCCGCACCACGTGGTCGTACACGTCCCGGAAATACACCTGCGTCTCCGGCCCGAGGTGCGGGCTCGGCCGGTTCGCCAGCGTCGCCATCACCTCCCGCATCGGCGCGAGCTGCCGCCTCAGCACCAGGAGCAGACGCTTCAGCTCGAAGATCCGCTCCATCGCCCCGCCCCCGTCGTGGAAGATCGCATCCTCCAGCTCATCCACGAAACCATCGATCTCGTCCAGGAACGGGAAATAGAAATCCACCAGCGTGTCGATCACCACGTACGCCAGATGCTCGGCCCCGCGCCCCAGCAGCTCCGGGCCGGCCTCCAGCCGCTCCACCACCACCTCCACGACCCGGCTCTCCTCGCCATGGACCGTGACCACATAATTCGGCCCAAGAAAGAGATACAGGTTCGAGGTCTGGATGTCGTACGGATCCGGCGTCCACGTCGCGAACCGCAGCCCGCGCACCACGACGAACAGGTAGCCGTCGTACTCCTCGACCTTGACCCGGCAGTTCGGCGAACGCGTGTCCTCGACCGCCAGCGGATGGAACCCGAAGAGCTCGGTGAGCAGCAGCCACTCGCCTTCCCGTCTCGAGTCGATGTCCACCCAGAGCTGACCCCGCCCCGACCGCAGCACGTCGGCCATCCGTTCGCGGTCGAGCCCCCGCTCCAGCGAGCCCCGTTCATCCGCCCAAAACGAAAGCGGCCCGCCGGCCGCTCCCGTCACGGACCACGGCTGCTCGGCCAGTCCTGCCATTTGACTCCCTTGATCAGCGACAGCCCCAGCACCCGCTCCCGCGTGAAGAGGGCCCGCAGCTCCTCCCTCAACGAGTCCCCCTGCACCCAGCGCCGGCAGGCGCGGCAGAACGCCATGAACGCCTCCCGCAGGGTCCCAGGGTCCGAGGACCCGTCGAGCGCCACGGTCTGATCGACCACCGTCGCCGGATCCGGCCAGTTCTCCACGCGCAGGTCCACCACCCCGGCGTCCCGCAGCATTTGCTTCCACTCCACGAGCAGGAACGGCCTCAGCCCGAGCCGACGCACGACCTCCTCCCGCCGCTGCGGCTCGACGTGGCCCACCCACGTCACGGCGCTCAGCACGACGGATCCGAGCGGCCGCGTCACCCGCGCGAGCTCCCGCACCGCACAGGCCGGGTCCTCGACCGCCCCCAGCTCGATGCCGCCCACCGCCACGTCGAAGACTCCATCCTTGTACGGCAGGTCCTCGGCAGGCGCCTGCGCGAAGTGCAGCCGTTCCTCGAGGCCCGCCGCACGCGCCTGGTCCATCGCCTCCGCCACCACCTCCGGATCCGGGTCGACCCCCGCACCGGCCGCGCCCGACGCCTCGGCCAGCAACTGCGCCGTCCCGTTTCGGCCGCAAGGGACGTATACGAACTCCCGGCCCGGCCCCAGCTCCGCCAGGCGGGCGAGATGACGAAAGAACTCCGCGGTCGAAGACCGCGCCGCTCCAGGCAGGAGACGTGATAAGGGCACTGAAGGCATGAATCGCAATGTAGGCCGGCGCCGGTCGGGTGGTCAATCCTCCCCGGCCCCGCTCAGCCGACCTCGAGCCGCAGCGCAGGACGTGCCGCCGGATCCCCGCCCGCCCCACCTCCCGGAACCCCGCCACCTCGAGACGAACGGTACGGAGCCCATGAAGCGGTAGTGGGCGAGTCCGGATCCACGGGGTACGCTTCGACCACCCTCGCGCCCCGCGCACGGGCGCCCCTCCCAACCCCAGCGCCGCGAAGCGGCGCCGCGCCGGCTCCACGTGCAGCGGCACCAGATCGATCAGGTCGACCGTGTATCCCCGCCCGGCCAGCCACACGGCGTAGGCCCCCGGCCCGCCCCCCGCATCCGCCACCCGCGCCGGCGGCGACGGCAGATACCGCTCGAGCAGCTCCCGCGTCCGCGCCGCCTCGAGCTGCCCGACGCCACTCTCCAGCCGTCCCGCTTCCTGACCCGCCGCGTAGTGCGCGACGATCGGAGACCCGGCAGGGACGGGTCCGTGCGGAACGTCCATGCGTCCCTTCCGCTCACGTGCCTCGCCCCACCCGGCACCCGCACCCCGGCCCCCGCGCGCCTGCAGGCGGCCGAGCCCGCATGTCCGGCCCTCCCGGCCCCCCACGCGCGCGGCGGACGGCGACGACGCCCGCCCGCCTCGACGCAGCATGCGCTCCCGCGCAGAACCGGACCGCGCCGACCGCGTCAATCCGCGGGCGGCAGCCCCGCGAACGCCCGCAGCACCGCCACCACCCCGAGTCCGAGCCGCTCCGGCACGTAACCGCCCTCCAGCACCGCCACCACCCTCCCCCTCGCCACCGCCCGCGCACGCTCCACCACCCGCACCGCCAGCGCGTGCAGATCCGACGGCTCCAGCTCCAGGCCGCCCAGCGGATCGCCGGCAAGACAGTCGAAGCCCGCGGAGATGAACACGAACTCCGGCTCGAACTCCGCCAGGGTCGCGTCCAGCGCCTCGTCGAAGCGCCGCAGGTACTCCCCGGCCGGCGTCCCGGCCGGGAGCGGCACGTTGCGCGTCGCGCCGAGCCCGCTCCCCGCTCCACGCTCCTCCACGAAGCCCGTCCCGGGGTAGTGCGGGCTGAGGTGCAGCGATAGGTAATAGACGCTCGGATCCTGGTAGAAGATGTCCTGGGTCCCGTTCCCGTGATGCACGTCCCAGTCGATGATCAGCACCCGCCCCACGCCCCGCACCGCCTGGATCCGCCGCGTCGCCACCGCCACGTTGTTGAACAGGCAGAACCCCATCGCGCGGTCCACCGTCGCGTGATGGCCCGGCGGACGACACAGCGCGAACGCCGTCGACGCCTCGCCGTCCAGCACCAGCTCCGCGGCCGTGATCGCGCAACCCGCCGACGCCAGCGCGGCGTCCCACGAAGCGCCCGAGACCACCGTGTCCGCCTCGAGGTACACCTGCCGCCCCTCCCGCCCCGCCTCCTCCGCCGCGCGCCGCACCGCCTCCACCAGACTGTCCGCATGCACCCGCACCAGATCCTCCACCCCCGCCGGAGTCGCCTCCCGCTGCAGCATCGCCCCGATCAGGGCGGGCATCTCCCGGTGAATCGCGTTGATGATCGCCGGCAGCCGCCCCTGGTGCTCCGGGTGACCCCAGCCGGTATCGTGCAGGCCGCAGTCCGGGTGCAGGACCAGCGCCGTCGGGTATGGCATGGCAGCCTCCTCTGAGCCTTCCTCAGCCGATGTGAACCCCGCGCCTCCTCGGCTCCGCGTCACGACAGCCGGGAATCGTTTCGCCACGCCCGCGACCCGTCCTCGATCGCGGGCCCCGTTCCCCCCGACCCGTGCAGCACCCTCCAGGTCCCACCGCCCATCTCCCGGCACCGCTCACCAGGTCCATGCGCGAGCCCGACCTGCTGAGCCCAACACCGCCGGGAACCCCTTCGGCGTCGAGACCGGGCCCGCCGGCGCACCGTGCGCCGCCGTGGATCGCCTCCCGCGGCCCTCGACTCGCCCCCGGCGACGACGCGCCTCCACGCCCGGCCGCCGGCACCGACGTTGCACAATGGCGTTGCGACGGCCGCTCCAAGGGAGGCGCTCATGCCGCAGAAGAAAGCCGCCGAACGGGCCCGCGAAGCTCAGCGCAAGGGAAAGGCGCCGTCCACCGCAGCCGGCGAGTTCGTCCGCGAGGAGCTGGAGGAGTTCCGCAAAGGCAGGAGCCGCGCCCGGTCACGGGAGCAGGCGATCGCCATCGGTCTCTCCCAGGCCCGGCGCGCCGGCGTCGAGGTCCCGCCGCCCGCAGAAGGGCAGGCCCGCGAAAAGACCCGCAGGCAAGCCCGGCGAGAGATCCAGCGAGCTCGACGCCGGAAACGGTCCTGAGGCGGCCGGCCGCCGCCCGCCTCATGCGACGACCTGCGACGCCTCGGCCACCACCCCCCCGCTCCGCTCCTGCAGGCTCTTCACCTCCCGCCGCCGCGAGCGCAGGGCGATCACCGCCTCGCACGCCGCCGCCGCCGCCGACATCGTCGTGCAGTACGGGACCTTGTACGCGATCGCAGCCCGCCGCATCGCGTAATCGTCGTACTGCGACTTCTTCCCCAACGGCGTGTTGATCAGGAGGTTGATCCCCCCACTGATCAGCACGTCCACAATGTTCGGGCGCCCCTCGCCCACCTTGAACACCCGCTCCGCCGGAATCCCCCGCGCACGCAGGTAACGCCACGTCCCTTCCGTCGCCAGCACCCGGAAGCCCAGGTCGTGGAACCGCCGCACGATCGGCGTCACCGTCGGCTTGTCGCTGTCGTTCACCGTCACCGCCACCACCCCCTCCGTCGGCAGCTCCGAGCCCGCCGAAATCTGCGCCTTCGCAAACGCCATCCCGAACGACTCGTCGATCCCCATCACCTCCCCCGTCGACCGCATCTCCGGGCCCAGGATCACGTCGACGTCGAACTTGTTGAACGGGAACACCGCCTCCTTCACCGCCACCCCGGGGACCGCTGGCTCGTCCGGCACGCAAAGCTCATCCAGCCGCTTCCCCGCCATCACCCGCGCCGCCAACCGCGCGAACGGCACCCCCGTCGCCTTCGAGACGAACGGCACCGTCCGCGACGCCCGCGGGTTCACCTCCAGCACGTACACCACCCCGTCCTTGATCGCATACTGCACGTTGATCAGCCCCACCACCCCCAGCTCCTCCGCGAACCGCCGCGTCAGCCGCCGGATCTCCTCCACCTCGTGATCCTTCAGCATGTACGGCGGCAGCACGCACGCCGAATCGCCCGAGTGCACCCCCGCATCCTCGATGTGCTGCATGATCCCCGCGATCACCACCCGCTCACCGTCCGCCAGCGCATCCACGTCCGCCTCGAACGCATCCTCCAGGAACCGGTCGATCAGCACCGGATGGTCCGGCGACGCACGCACCGCCCGCTCGAAGTACGACAGCAGCGACGCCTCATCGTACACGATCTCCATCGCCCGACCACCCAGCACGTACGAGGGCCGCACCAGCACCGGGTACCCCACCTCCGCCGCCACCTTCACCGCCTCCTCCCTGCTCGTCGCGATCCCGTTCGGCGGCACCCTCGCCCCCAGCTCCCGGCAGAGCGCCGCAAACCGGTCCCGGTCTTCCGCCCGGTCGATCGCCTCCACGCTCGTCCCCAGGATCGGAACCCCCAGCTCCGCCAGCGGCTTCGCCAGCTTCAGCGGCGTCTGCCCGCCGAGCTGCACGATCACCCCCACCGGCCGCTCACGCTCCACGATCTCCAGCACATCCTCCAGCGTCAGCGGCTCGAAGTACAGCTTGTCCGAGATGTCGAAATCCGTCGACACCGTCTCGGGGTTCGAGTTCACCATCACCGTCTCGAACCCGTCCTCCTTCAGCCCCAGCACCGCCTGCACACAGCAATAGTCGAACTCGATCCCCTGCCCGATCCGGTTCGGCCCGCTCCCCAGGATCACCACCTTCGGCCGGTCCGAAGGCGGCGCCTCGCTCTCGTCCTCGTACGACGAGTACAGGTACGGCGTCGCCGACGGAAACTCCCCCGCACACGTGTCCACCATGTGGTACGTCGGCCGCACCCCCAGCCGATGCCGCCGCTCCCGCACCTCCCGCTCCGTCTCCCCCCGAAGCTTCGCCAGCTGCCGATCGCTGAACCCCATCCGCTTCATCCGCCGCAGCTCCGCCGCCCCCACCTCCTCCAGCGACCAGTACCACCGCTCCGCCTCCACCAGCTCCGCGAGCTGCGAGAGGAACCACGGATCGATCGACGTCAGCTCGTGCAGCTCCTCGATGCTGAACCCCGCCTCGAGCGCACGCTTCAACTGGAACGGCCGCTCCGCCGTCGGCCGCCGCAGCGCCGCCCGCAGCGTCTCGGGCGAGTTGTCCGCCAGCCCGTCATCCTGCGGCGTCGCGCCCGTCTCCCACCCCGCTCGGTCGATCTCCAGACCCCGCAACCCCTTCTGCCACGCCTCCTTGAACGTCCGCCCGATCGCCATCACCTCCCCCACCGCCTTCATCTGCACCCCCAGCGTCGGGTCCGCCGTCGGGAACTTCTCGAACGCGAACCGCGGGAACTTCACCACCACGTAGTCCAGCACCGGCTCGAACGACGCCGGCGTCGTCTTCGTGATGTCGTTCGGCAGCTCGTCCAGCCGGTAGCCCACCGCCAGCTTCGCTCCGATCCGCGCGATCGGGAAGCCCGTCGCCTTCGACGCCAGCGCCGACGACCGCGAGACGCGCGGGTTCATCTCCACCACCAGCATCTCGCCCGTCTTCGGATTCACCGCGAACTGGATGTTGCACCCCCCCGCCGCCACCCCGATCTCCCGGATGATCGCGATCGCGGCATCGCGCATCTGCTGGTACTCCACGTCCGTAAGCGTCTGCGCCGGCGCCACCGTGATCGAGTCGCCCGTGTGGACCCCCATCGGATCCACGTTCTCGATCGAGCACACGATCACCACGTTGTCCGCACTGTCCCGCATCACCTCCAGCTCGAACTCCTTCCACCCGATCACGGACCGGTCGATCAGCACCTCCCCGATCGGCGAAAGGCTGAGCCCGCGCCGGACCTTCTCCTCGAACTCCTCCCGATTGTACGCAATGCCTCCCCCCGTACCCCCCAGCGTGAACGACGGCCGGATGATCGCCGGGTACCCCACCTCCTCGACGATCCGCAGCGCCTCCTCCAGCGACCGCGCAAAACCTCCGTGCGGCACCCGAAGCCCGATCCGCGCCATCGCCGCCGCGAACTGCTCCCGATCCTCCGCCATCCGGATCGCCCGGGCGTCCGCACCAATCAGCTCCACCCCGTACCGATCCAGCACCCCGGCGTCGTGCAGCTCCAGCGCCACGTTCAACGCCGTCTGGCCCCCCATCGTCGGCAACAACGCGTCCGGGCGCTCCTTCTGGATGATCCTCTCCACCCACTCCGCCGTGATCGGCTCGATGTACGTCCGGTCCGCCAGGTCCGGGTCCGTCATGATCGTCGCCGGGTTGCTGTTCACCAGCACCACCCGGTAGCCCTCCTCCTTGAGGGCCCGCACAGCCTGCGTCCCCGAATAGTCGAACTCGCACGCCTGCCCGATCACGATCGGGCCCGAGCCAATCAACAGAATCGTATGCAGATCGTCGCGTCTGGGCACGGTCTCGTCTTCTCCCGCCGCTCCCCCCGGCGCCTGCGCCGGTCCGCGGCCGTCTGGATCCGCGCGACTCCGACTTCACGGCCCCCCGCCCGCCCTCGATCCTCCAAGGTCACAGTCGCGCCTGCAGTTCGGTAAACTGACCACAACGCCTCGCTTCCGCAACCCCGCGCCTCATCCCCGCACCCCTCAATACGATCAACACTTGCACGATCCGACCGCAACGTCGATCTTTACCTCCTACACCGGGAACGACCAGCCAACGACGGGAGCTTGAGCTTGCAAGTCGACCCGCTGCCGCTGGCCCTGGCCGCCCTGGCGCTCCTGTTCGCCGCTGCGACTCTCCGCGTTCGCCTCGCGCTGCACCGTGAGACCGCCGCACGGCGCCGCAGCGAAGAGCGGATCGCCGCCCTCGAAAAACAGATCGCCGAAACCACCCGGGCCGCACAACAGCAGGTGGCCGAAGCCAACGCTCGCCTCCGCGCCATCCTCGACGCGTCCGACGACGCCATCATCGGGCTCGACCTCGACGGCACCATCACCTTCTGGAGCGCCAGCGCCGAGACCATCTCCGGCCACACCGCCGCCGAAGCCCTCGGTCGCCACGTCACCAGCCTCGCCGCACCCGACCTCGCCCCCAAGGCCGACGCGTTCCTCGAGCGCCTGCGCCTCGGCGAGCGCCCCTTCCGCCAGGAGCTCCATTGGGTCCGCAAGGACGGCGAGCCGATCACCATCTCCTTCTCCGCCGCGCCCATCCGCAACGCCAACGGCACGATCACCGGCTTCGCCGCCATCGCCCGCGACATCACCGAAAGGACCCGCGCCGAAGAAAAGCTCCGCGAAACCGAGCAACGCTACCGCGAGGTCTTCGAAAACACCCTCACCGCCGTCTACATCGCCACGCCCGGCGGCCGCTTCATCGCCTGCAACCCGGCCTTCGCCCGCATCCTCGGTTTCGACTCCGTCGACGAGGTCCTCGCCTGCAACGCCTACTCCTTCTACCCCGACCCCTCCGCCCGCGAGGCGTTCCTCGAACAGGTCCGCGAAAAACAGCGCGTCGAGGACTACGAGCTCGAGCTCCGCCGCCGCGACGGCTCGCCCGCCTACGTCATCGAAAACGCCGTCGGCACCTTCGATGCCGACGGCAACCTGGTAGAGATCAAAGGCTTCCTCTTCGACATCACCGAGCGCAAAGCGCTCGAAGAACAGCTCCGCCAGGCTCAGAAAATGGAGGCCATTGGCCGCCTCGCCGGCGGCGTCGCCCACGACTTCAACAACCTCCTCACCACCCTCAGAGGCCACGTCGATCTCCTGCTCGAGGACCTCGACCCCGAGGACCCCCGCCGCGCCGGCATCGAGGAGATCCGCAAGTCCGCCGACCGCGCCGCCGCGCTCACCCGCCAGCTCCTCGCCTTCAGCCGGAGACAGGTGCTCCAGCCCCGCGTCCTCGACCTCAACACCGTCGTCCGCAACATGGAGAACATGCTCCGGCGCCTCATCGGCGAGGACATCGAGTTCACGACGGTCCTGGACCCCGAGCTCGGACGCGTCAGGGCCGACCCCGGCCAGCTCGAGCAGGTCATCA
>DATCLG010000168.1:0-1515 GCA_036564015.1 Longimicrobiales bacterium | reverse complement strand
AGGGCCTCGTCCACCAGCAGGATCGGGTGGGGGAGGCGGGAGACCAGCGAGAAGGCGAGCCGCACCCGCATCCCCGAGGAGTAGTGGCGCACGGGGGTGTCGATCGCGTCCCTCACCTGATCGCCGGCGAAGCTGACGATGTCGTCGAACTTCGCCCGGATCTCCTTCTTGCTCAGACCGTGGAGAGACGCGACGAGGTAGATGTTCTCGCGGCCGGTCAGGTCCCCGGAGAACCCGGCCGACAGCTGGATGAGGGGCGCCACCCTGCCGCGGACGATCACCTCACCCTCGTCCGGCTTGAGCACCCCGGCGATGAGCTTGAGCAGCGTGCTCTTGCCGGTGCCGTTACGCCCGATGATGCCGACCGTCTCGCCGGGCTGGATCTCGAACGAGATGTGCCGCAGGGGCCAGAAGGTCTCCTGCCGGAGCTGGAGGCGCTCCCGGCGGAAGGCGTGGATGACCATTTCCCGCATCCGCAGGTTGCGGCGGCGGTTCCGGACGAACTCCACGCCGAGGTTGCGGGCCTCGATGATCGGCTGGGTCACTACAACTCCTTCAGCACCGCCGACTCGAGGCGACGGAACACCAGCCATCCGAGCGCCAGGGTGGCCACGCAGCCCGTCACGCAGGTAGCCAGCAGGCCGGGGGTCGGCGCGACCGACGGGAACCACGCGGCGTGATGGAGCTCCACGATGCCAACCAGCGGGTTGGCCATGTAGACCGCCTTCGCCCACTCGGGCAGGCGGTCAGCGGTCTCCACCAGCGCCAGCGGATAGAGGATCGGCGAGCTGTAGAAGATCAGCCTGCCGATCATGCTCATGAACCGCTCGATGTCCCGCAGCATGACGTTCAGCGAGGACAGCGCCAGGGCGACGCCGGTGAGGAAGACGGCCTGGGTCAGCATCGCCAGGGGGATCACCAGCAGCCACGGCGTGAAGGGCGCCCCGACCCAGATCGCGATCAACGCGAGGATCGGCAGCCCGGCGAGGAACTCCGCCGAACGGGCGATGACCCTCCCGATCGGGAACACCTCCCGCGGCACCCGCATCGTCGTGATCAGGGCCTTCTGGCCCGTCAGCGCGCCGGTCGCCTGGTTGAGGACCCCCGAGGTCCACATATAGGAAAAGATTCCCGACATTAGGTAGAGGATGTACTGCCCCGGGGGGATCGTCCCGGCGAACGCGCCGTCCCGGCCGATCACGACGATGAAGACGAAGTAGTAGATCAGGCCGATGCCGAGAGGCTCCAGCAGCGACCAGAGATAGCCCATGAACGACTGCTGGTACTTGAGGGCGAGATCGCGGCGCACCAGGTACCACAGCACGTGCCGGGCGTGCCACAGGCCGACTGCGCTGGCGGTCACGATGCCTCCATCGGTGTCCCCTGCGCTGGCCGTCCGTCCGGCAGCGACCACACAGTTACGCGCGCACCCGTCCTCGCACGCTGCTGACGACACAGGTTAACACCCCCGCTATCATGCCGGACCATGAACCGCCGCGCCGTCGCGGAGGCCGC
>DATCLG010000167.1:0-9256 GCA_036564015.1 Longimicrobiales bacterium | reverse complement strand
GTCGTAAAGGACCTCATCGGCCCGGGGGCCGGAAACCTGCTGTACGATCTGCTCGCGAGCCCTATCGCGCTGGCGGCCGTGGTCCTTTACAGGCAACTGTACGTTGGCGGCTTGCTCCTGGTCCTGCTGCCGCTCCTCCTGGTCCGCCACTCGTACCTGTCGAGGTACCGGCTCGAGCAGGCGAACCGGGACCTGCTGCGCGTCCTGATCAAGGCGATCGAGACCCGCGACCCGTACACGTCCGGTCATTCCGTCCGGGTATCGACTCTCGCGCGCGCCATCGCCGAAGACCTGGGGCTGCGGGGCCGCACGGTGGAACAGATCGAGACCGCCGCGCTGCTCCACGACATCGGCAAGATCGACTCGGTCTACGCGTCGATCATCGGCAAGCCCCGGGAGCTGACGGAAGAAGAGCGGCGGATCATCCGGACGCATGCGACGCGAGGCGCCGAGCTCCTGCGGAGCCTCACGTCCCTTCCGGAGGAGGTGATCGCGGGGGTCCGGCACCATCACGAGCGGTACGACGGGAGCGGGTACCCGGACGGGTTGTCGGGGGAGGCGATCCCGCTGGCTGCCCGGATCGTGATGCTGTGCGACGCGATCGATGCGATGCTGTCGGATCGGCCGTACCGTCGCGCCCTGTCGATCGAGCAGGCCCGTGCGGAGCTGCAGCGCTGTGCCGGCACGCAGTTCGATCCGCACATCGTGGAGGTGATCCTCCGGTGCAACACGCTGGAGCGTGTGGCGCGCCTGGAGCCGTCCCCCTCGGTGGCGACGGATCTCGCCCCCGTTGCGCTGCCGGTGTAGCCCGCGCGGGTGTCCCATCCAGCTATTGCATCGTCGCAGCCAGCCGCGTTTCTTGGTCAACAGGCAGCGGCGCCTCCGCCCCGAGACGTCGAATCCGGCCGCTCGTCGCCCCGGCCTGGACCTGGCGCGATCGCGTCATCGGGCTGGCGTTCGGAGGGGTCCGCGGCGTCTGGCTGCGGGAGATACATGTGGACCGCCTGGTGGTGCCGGCGGTGGTCGATCTCCCCCAGCAGCGTCTCCTGGCGGATCCACGCCTCGACGATCCACTCCCACCCGAGGGCTTCCCGGATTTCTGTCGGCCGGCAGTCGAGGAGCCGCTTCATCTGGTTGCTCATGGTGAACCCATCCGGGTACCCGGCGTGGGAAGCGATCCGGAAGACCGCCGATGGGTCGTTCTGCAGGCGCACGGCGATGTACATGAGGCGCGCGAACTGGAGCCAGTGCGAGGGCACGGGCAGGCCCGCCGCCTCGAAGTGGCGGCCGAGCGTGCGACGGGAGGTGGAGAGGCGGCGGGCGAGCTTGGAGATGCTGGTGACCTCCGGCGCGAGGTCGAAGATCCTTTTCACTTCGCGGCGAACGTCGTCCCTGCGCAGCAGGTTGCGGCCGACGAGGTAGTCCGTCACCTCCTTGGCGAGGTGGCGGGGCGGAGCCGCGAGCAACTGGCGGAGCCGAAAGGGGGCGGCGACCCGGCCCGCCGGAAGAATCGCCTTGGGCTCCAGCGCAGTCAGAAAGCCGAGCAACGGGATCGCCCGCGCGATCTGGTGCGGCGGCGGCAGGATCACGAACAGGGGAAGGCCGTGCGGGCGATCGTAGAGCCACTGGAACTCCTCCTCCTGTTGCTCCGCATCGGTGAGCCACCAGACCAGCGCGAGGCCCCTCGGCGGAAGGGTGAGCGGGGTCCATGACAGGTCGATCGGCAGGAAATCTTCGTACGGCGGAGCGAACAACGCGAGTCTCGACTGTGTTTGCGACGGGGTCAAGAGTCCCATGCCGTCCTCCCGAACCGGTACGAGCAGCGTGCCTGACTGGACGCCGGGGAGAATAGGCGGGTTCTATCAACGGATCATCATCTGGCTGTCAGCAAAGCGGCGGCGCGCCGTTCCGTTTGTCGCACCGCCGCAGGGTATCCCGGGGCGAGCCGTATGATCGAGATCCGCACGCTCGGCGAACTCTCCGTGCTCAGGGATGGAGAACGAGTCCGGCTGGCCTCCAGCAAGGAGTGTGCGCTGCTCGTCTACCTGGTCCTGCACGAGGGGCGGGTGTTTCGCCGCGAGCAGTTGGCGGCCCTGCTCTGGCCGGAAGCCGTGCCCTCGCGGGCGCGTCACTCCCTCAGCCAGGCACTTTACGGGTTGAGGCGCCGGCTGCCGGGCCTGCCGTTTTGCGTCGAGGGGGAGGAGATCCGGGTGCCCATCGGAGCGATCCGGTGCGATGCGGTCACGTTCCGCGCCGCGGTGAACGATGGGCGGCTGGAAGAGGCGCTGGAGCTCTATCAGGGGGCGTTCCTCGAGGGGTTCTGGGTCAACGGCGCGGGGCCGTTCGAGGAATGGCAGGAGCGCGTGCGGGACGAGCTCCGGCATATGGCCGAGCGGGCCGTGCGGAGCCTGCTGCTGCGTGCGGACGCGGGCGGAGAGTGGCACGAGGTGGAACGCCTGGCGACGCGCCTCCTACAGCTCGACCCGTTCCAGGAGGAGGCGCACCGGCTCCGGATCCGCGCGATCGCGGCGGCAGGCGATCGGCCGCGTGCGCTGAGAGAGTATCAGCGGGTGCGCGCCCTGCTGCTGGAGGACCTGGGGCGCGAGCCGGAAGCGGAAACGATTGCGCTGGCCGAGCAGATCCGCCATGCGGAGGTCGAGCCGGGCTCGGTCTGCCAGGAGGGCGAGGAGGGGTGCCGGATCCCTTTCGTCGGCCGGGAATCGGAGTTTCGCCGCCTCCGGGAGGAATGGGCCAGGATCAGGGCCGGGGCTGGCAGGGCGGTCATCGTGACCGGCGAGGCCGGGATCGGCAAGACGCGCCTTTGCCAGCATTTTCTCCGGCTCGCCGCCATCCAGGGTGCGCGCGTGTTGCAGGGGCGCGCCTACCCCTCGGAGAGCCATCTCGCCTACAGCCCGGTGGTCGACGCCCTGGTCAACGGACTCAGGCCCGCCGACCTGGGGAGCCTGCCGCCCGCATGGACCGCCGTGGTCGCCGAGCTCCTCCCGGAGCTGCAACCCGACTCGTTCGGACGCGGCGAAGCGCTGCCTCTGGAGGGCGAAGGTGCACGGCGTCGCCTCTTCGAGGGAGTGGCCCGACTCCTGAGGGCCGTGAGCGCTGGAGCCCCCGTCGCGTTGTTCATCGACGACCTGCAGTGGGCGGACGAGTCCACGGTCGCGCTCGTGCACTACCTGGCGCGGCGACTCACCGATGCGCCGGTCCTCCTGCTGCTGGCGGTGCGGCCCGAGGACATCACGGAGGAGTCGAGGGTCGGCCTGCTCCTCCACTCTGGAGGAGCGACGGAGATCTTTCTGCGGATTCACCTCGGAGAGCTGGACCGGGCCGCGGCGGAGTGCCTCATTGCGTCCTACGTCGAGCGGGAGGGCTTCCGGCTGCCGGAGGAGCTGCGCGAACGGATCTACGCGCAGGCGGGCGGCCGACCGTTCTTCCTGCTGGAGACCCTGCGCGCGATCCGGAACAACGAGGCGGGAGGCGAGGATCTGTGCGCCACGGCAAGAACAGGCCCGCGGCACCAGGTGCTGCTCGCCGCTTCGGTCGAGGAGTTCCTGAGGCGCCGGCTGGAGGAGCTGGGCGAGGAGGCGGGGCGGGTCGTCGACAGCCTGGCCGTGCTCGGCAGGGAGGCGGAGCCGGGGCTGGTGCAGGCGGTCAGCGACCTCCCCACGCCGGCGTTCGTGCGGGGGGTCCAGGAGGCGGCCAGGAAGGGGTTCGTCCGGGACCTGGGCGAGAAGATCGCTTTCCCGCACGACCTGGTCCGCGAGGCTGCCTACCGGCGGATGAGCAGCGTGCTCCGGCGGGCGCTGCACGCCCGTGCGGGAGAGGAGCTGGAAAGGTCGGGGGAGGCGCAACCCGGCACCCTGGCGGTCCATTACGACCTCGCCGGAGACGGTCCCCGGGCTTTCCGCTTCGCCGTGCTCGCGGCCGACGCCAGCGCAAGGGTCTACGCGGTCAACGAGATGGAGTTCTTCCTGCGGATGGCGCTGGCGAACGCGGCGAACGCAAAAGAGCGGTTCGGCGTGCAGGAGAAACTTGCCGACCATCTCTTCGGACTGCGCCGTTACGCCGAAGCAGAGCGGCATTTCGCCGAACTCGAGGCGGAGTACGAGCGGAGGAACCACGTCCAGGGGCTCCTGAAAGCAAGGTTCAACCGTCTCTGGATACATGGGCGGCAGCAGACCATTGCGCTGCAGGAGTTGTTCGACCGACTGCAGGAGCTCGCCGAAAAAGCCGAAGAGATCGGCGACAGGGACCGCTTTCTCGAAATCCTGCTCGCCCAGGCGTCCTTCGCGCATGATGCGGGTCGCCCCGACATAGTTCATTCGATCACGCCACGATTGATCGAACTCGGCCGCGCCGCGGCTGGACGGGTGAGCGGTGTGAGGGCGTTGAGCACGGCGGCGACGATCATTTGCATGTACGGCACGGTCCGGGAGGGGATGGCGGTGGCTCTCGAGGCGCTCGAGTATGCGGAACGGAGCGGTGACCCGCGCGCGAAGCTGGCGGCTCTGTCGTCGCGCGCGGTAGGCTGGTTCTTCCAGGGAAGGATCGACCTGGCCGAGGAGGGTTTGCTGGCAGTTCTGGAGTTGGCGGAGCGGGCGGCGTGGGTGGAGGGTAAGCTGCTACACCAAAACAGCCTCGGTGTCGTGCTGACGGAGAAGGGGGACCACGCCGAAGCGGAGCGCCTGTTTCGCGAGGCGCTCGGCATTGCTGCGGCGGCGGGGGCGAACCACGAGCTGCCGATCTTCTACTGCAATCTCAGCGTCCTCTACTACGAGGTTCCGGATCTGCGGAGGGCGAGAGAAGCGGCGGAGCGATTCCTGTCCTGCCCGCAGACAGAGGGGACTCTCTGGGGCCTCATCATGGTGTGGGGAATCCTGGGCCTGTGCGCCCTGGAGGAGGGCGATGTCGCGGAAGCGGAGCGGTGCCGGCGAGAGGTCCTGACGCACCTGGGGGCGCGGGATTATTGGGTCACGGACCTCTCGTACCCGGAGATGCTCCTCGCGCGTTGTGCGGCCCTCGAGGGGGAGGTGGAGCGGGCGGTGAGCCGACTGGAGCGCGTGATCGCGGCGTACCAGGAGCGGGATGTCTTCTGCTGTTCGCGCCTCGAGCTGGAGCGGGCGCGGCTGTTGCTGGACAGGGACCCGGAGGAGGCCCGGCGGGTTGCGGGGCGCATCCGCGGCCGCGCGGCGGCGATGGGCGCGCGGCCGCTGGTGGCGAAGGCGGATGCGATCCTGGAGCGGCTGAGTCTTCGGCATTGAGGCGGCCGGGCCGCTCCTCGGGGAGGAGCGGGCGTGGCGGCGGACTGGCATGCGTGCTGCGGGTACGCCGTGCGGCGCGGGCGGGGTTGGGGCGGGAGGAGCGGCCCCGCGGGAAGCGCGGCGCCGAACGCGAATCCGCGTCGAGAGCGGTGAGGTTCGTCTCCTCTCTCCGCAACGTGGGCGGAACCAACACCGCGCCTCTGGTGGTATCTATCGAGAGCCTGCCGTCCCGACCAGCACCACCGAAGGCAGCTTCCTCCCCTGTGAAGACCTCGTCTCCCGCGAAGGGGAGTGGATCGAGCCCAGCAGACGACCGTAGCCGTGCCTGAAGCCGCTCTCGTTTGGGGTGATCGCCTGGCGCAGTACCGTTTCCATCCGGACCATCCGCTGAACCCGCGCCGGCTCGAGCTGACCGTGGGGCTGATCCAGCGGTTGGGGTTGGCGGGTGGAGAGGTGGCGGGACGCTGGCCGATCGTGCAGCCCCGGGCCGCCGAGGAGGCTGAGCTGCTCCTGGTGCACACGCCGGAGTACATCGAGGCGGTGAAGCGCCTCTCCCGTCCGGCGGCGGATCCGCTCGAGGGGCTCCGTTTCGGGCTGGGTACCGAGGACAACCCGATCGTCGAGGGGATGCACGAAGCGGCCCGATGGATCGTCGGCGCGACGCTGGTGGCTGCCGAGCTGGTGATGACGGGGGAGGTCAAGCGCGCCTTCAACCCCGCGGGCGGGCTGCACCACGCACATCCGGCGCGGGCGTCGGGGTTCTGCATCTACAACGATCTTGCGGTTGCGATCCGCTGGATCCAGCGCGAGTTCGGGGCGCGCGTCCTCTACATCGACTACGACGCGCACCATGGCGACGGCGTGCAGGAGATCTTCTTCGAGGACCCGGACGTGCTGACCGTCTCGTTCCACGAGAGCGGAACCTACCTGTTCCCGGGCACCGGCTTCATCGACGAGCTTGGGGCCGGGGACGGGTACGGCTACTCGGTGAACATTCCCCTGGATCCGCACACCGAGGACGACTCGTGGCGGGCGGCGTTCGTCGGGCTTGTCCCCGAGCTGGCGGAGGCGTTCCGGCCGGACGTGATCGTGCTGCAGAACGGGTGCGACGGGCATGTCCTGGACCCGCTCACCGACCTGCGCGCCACGACGGGCCTGTTCGAAGAGTTCGTGCGCCTGGTGAGCGACATCGCGGACCGGTACTGCGACGGCCGGATCATCGCGACCGGCGGCGGTGGATACGCGATCCACACGGTGGTTCCGCGCGCCTGGACGCTGGTCTGGTCCGCGCTCGCGGGCGCCGATGCCCCGAACGAGATCCCCGAGGACTGGCTCGAGGCCGTCCGCGAGGAGAGCGGAGAGGCGGTTCCGGACACGCTCCGCGATGCGCCGGGCACGTTTCTCGCCTCGCCACGCCGTGCGGAGGTCGAAGCCACCAATCACCATACCGTCCAGACACTGCGCCGGAGGGTGCTCCCCCTTCTCGTCGGCTGGGGCCTGGATTTCTGAGAAAGCCCTTCTGAACAGGAGACGATGCCTACCGTGCCTGCCCTCACCACGACCCTGCCCGTTGTGCTGACCGACAAGCTGGGCCAGCCGTTCCAGGTCCGGTCCTACGAGCCCTCCGACCGGCCCGCTCTGGAAACCATGTACCGGGAGTTCGAGCCCAAGCGCGTGGCCCAGGGACTGCCGCCCGAACGCGAGCCGGCTCTGCGCCGCTGGCTCGACCGCGTGCTCGGCCAGGGCCTGCACGTGGTGGTGGAAGTGGGGGGGCGGCTCCTCGGCCACGCCATGCTCATCCCCATGGACGACGGCGGCGCCGAGCTCGCCAACTTCCTGCACCAGTCGATCCGGAACAGGGGGATCGGCACGGCGGTAAATCGAGTGATGGTCTTCCTGGCCAGGATGTACGGGTTCCGTCGCATCTGGCTCTCCGTGGAGCCCTCCAACCGGGCGGCGGTGCGATCCTACCAGAAGGTCGGGTTCCGCCTCCTCCCGGGCTCCCTCTGGGCGCCAGAGATCGAGATGGAGCTCTGCCTGGGGAACGCCTGAAGAGGGTCCGCGCGGCGCGTCGGCGCCGCCATCCGGTGTGGCCCGGTCCGGCGCCGCAGGTGGCGGAGCGCGGCACCGCTGGTCGACGCGGGAGGGAGATGAAGGGTGTGACATCCGCGTTAAGGCCATCGGGCCGCGCCGCCGCTGCGGCGTCGACGCCGGTCCGCCGGCCAGGGACGTCAGGGAGGGGGCGGCTAGTGCTTCGCCTCGGTTCGCTGATAGAACGCGTAGCGGCGCCGTTCCCCTTCGCCCAGGAGGAGCAATTGGCGGGTCAGGAACGCGGGCCCGAGGTCGAGGCGGTCGGCCAGGAGCGGTTCGACGGGCTCGTCCGGGCGCGGCGCCAGGCCCCAGGGATCGCCGGGCTCGGGCCGCGTGCCGCCGAGGGTCAGCTCCTCGGCGGCACGGCCGCGAGGCAGGAGGATGCGTAGCGGCAGCCCGGCCACGCCGCGATGCAGAGGCTGGATGCGGAGGCGAACGTACACGCCGGGCCCACTGGGCGAGCGTTCCCCCGCAGCAGGGCCCGCGGCGGCGAAGTAGTCGAAGCCGAGCTCGAACGCGCGACCCCGCAGGGAGCTCAGCGACCCGCGCTCCAAGATCCCCGCCGCCCGCTCGATGCGCCGGCGCTTCCCCTGCAGCCGGATCGAGCCGTGGCCCTCGATCAGAGCCGGCTGCCACTCGAGCCCGAGCAGCATGCGGCCGCGCCCCAGACCCTGGGGACGGGCCGGGAAGACATGGGCCCGGAACTCGAGGTGGAGGTCCAGGTCGACCACGCGGCCGGAGGCGCGGAACGCCCGGCCGTGGTAACCGACCACGGCCAACGGGCCCGGACCCAGGCCGAGGTTCAGGGTGGAGATGCGCCGGGTGGCCACGGCCAACCGCTCCCCGCCGGCCAGCACCAGCAGGCCATCCCAGCGTGAACGCGGGTGGAAGTAGGGGAAGTGCCGGCCGTAGATCCCCGCCGCCACCGCCAGCTCGCCGCCATCCTCGATCCGGCCGGTGAAGAAGGTGCCCAGGTATCCGGACCGGTAGAAGGGCCCGTAGACGCGCCGCCGCCCCGGGCGCTCGGGGCCCCAGACCACCTCCGCGTCACCCACGGCGTGCTTTCCCGTGCGTCGGGCCTCTAAAGCGGCGGGCTCAGAAGTCCTGTGGTGGCTTGCCATCCGACGATCCCGCCGCCCTGTGGGCGTCCTCGCCGAAGACGAGCCCCGTCCCCGCCGCCTGGGCGGCGAGCGCTTCCCGGATCAGCCGGATCTCCTCCTCCGTCCGTCCTGCAGCCCGCAGCTTCCGGTCCATCTCGATGCGCTTCACCGCCGCCTTCAGCGTCCCGAGCGCCAGCGTCGCACACCGCGGCCGGGTGCCCACGATGTCGCGGCCCAGGAGGTCGATCATCTCCTCGTACGAGAGGGCGAGCACCTCCTCGAACGACGGCTTCTTCCGGTTCATCCGCTCCGCCAGGATCGAAGCGGCCGCCTGACTGATCGTGCACCCCTCCCCCTCGAAGCTCACCGCCTCCAGCCGGTCGGCGTCCGGAGCGGCCTTCACGTGCATCGTGACGATGTCCCCGCAGCCAGGATTCCCTCCGGGCATGCGGGCATCCGCGTCCTCGAGCCGCCCCCGGTGCCGCGGGCGCTTGAAGTGATCCACCAGCAGTGCGATCCGGGTCTGTCGGTCCAAGTTCCGTCCTCCTCGCGTGCGCGCCGCCGCGCGACGGGGTCGAATGCGTGCGCTCGCCCGCGCGAGCCGCACGCGCCTGCCAGGAACGTCTACCTCTCGATCGGGAGGCGGACGCCGTTGCCCCACTCGGTCCAGGAGCCGTCATAGTTGCGCACCTTCTGGAACCCGAGCAGGTACGTCAGCACAAACCACGTGTGCGACGATCGCTCCCCAATCCGGCAGTACGCAATCGTCTCCTCCTCCGGCCTCAGCCCCGC
>DATCLG010000166.1:0-10938 GCA_036564015.1 Longimicrobiales bacterium | reverse complement strand
CGCGACGTCGTTCGTGAGCTCGGAGGGGTGTCCGGCGGGAGGGCCTGTAATCGGTTGCCGATAGCTCGGATCGGCAGGCGGGCGGCCCGACTGCGCTCCCTTCTGCCGCTCCGGACGCGGACTTGACTGTTTCCGAACCGTCGAACTATACTAACTCCGGTTCGAAGAGGACGTCTCACCGGCACAAGGCCAACGCATACGGCGAAGATGCGCGGCCTGATCGTCGACGGAGCCTCCCCGACGAACCGAATCCTCCGAATTTGAGAAAAGCAGGCATGAAAAAGCCGACTATTGTCGATGTTGCGGCACGCGCGGGCGTTTCAAAGTCCACGGTTTCCGCCGTCATCAACAACAAGGACGTGGTCAGCGAGAGCACGCGCAGGGCCGTACTCCAGGCGATCGAAGAACTGAACTACCGGCCGAACCCGGCGGCCCGGCGCGGGTTCAGGCCACTCACGAGCAAGAGCATCCACTTCATCGTGAAGGAGGCGCCGAACCCTTACTACGCGGAGGCGCTCGCGGGCATCCAGGAGGTTGCTGGCAAGAAGGGGTACCTGGTGTCCGTCAGCAGCTCGGACGGCCGCTCCGAGCTCGAGAAGCAGATCGTCGAGCAGTGTATGGAGCGGGAGGTGGGTGGGTTGATCATCGCTCCGATCCGCGACGACGACTCGGACCTCTCCCACATCTTCGAGCTCAAACGCCACAACATCCCCTTCGTGCTGCTGGAGAACGTGCGGGGGATCCGGGCCAATCTGGTGGACGTCGACAACGTCAAGGCGTCGAGCGAAGCGGTCAAGTACCTGATCGAGCAGGGCCACTCGCGGATCGTGCACTTCGCGGGCCCGAGGTACTCCGAGCACAGTCAGGAACGGGCGGAGGGGGTGCGGCGGGCTTTCAGCGAATCGCATCTGGTCTTCGACGAATCGATGATCGTCCACGCCGGCGATTCGCCGGAGGATGGGTACCGGACAGGTCTGGAGTACTTCCGGGGGAAAGGGAAGGAGCGCCCGACGGCGGTCACCTGCTACAACGACCTCGTCGCGCTGGGGCTCCTGAGGGCGTTGCGGGAGCTCGGCATCCGGGTACCGGAGGAGGTGTCGGTGATCGGGTTCGACGACCTCCGTATCCTGGCCTACTTCCCGCTTGCGCTCACCACGGTGCATGTTCCCAAGTACGAGATGGGGAAACGGGCGGCCGAGATGCTGATCCGGCAGATCGAGTCCAGCAAGGAGCTGCCGGTGGAAAAGGTCCTCCTCGAGGCCAAGCTCATGATCCGGGATTCCACCCGGCCGCTCGGGCCGGAGCGCGACGGCGCATCCCAGGCCCCAGCGGCCCCGGCCGCCCCCGGGCGGAAGCGCGGCCGATCCACCCCCAACCATTGAGAGTCGCCATGAAAAACCACGTGAAACCGCTGACGTCTCTGGTAGCGATCGTGGCAAGCACAGCGTGTGCAGGCGCTTCGCAACCGAGCGCCGGAGTGACGCACGAGCCGTTCGGCACGACGACGGAAGGGGAAGCCGTGGACATTTACACGCTCAGGAACGCCAACGGAATCGAAGCGCGGGTGACCAACTACGGCGGCATCATCGTCTCGCTGCGGGTCCCCGACCGCGAGGGCAACTTCGATGACATCGTCCTCGGCTTCGACTCCCTGGCGGACTACCTGAAGGGCTCGCCGTACTTCGGGTCCATCATCGGCCGCTACGGCAACCGGATCGCCGGCGGGCGGTTCACGCTGGACGGCAAGACCTACACGCTGGCGACCAACGATGGCCCGAACCACCTCCACGGCGGCGTCAAGGGATTCGACAAGGTGGTCTGGCAGGCGGAGCCGTTCCAGAACGAGAACGGCGTGGGCCTGGTGCTGACGTACACCAGCCCGGACGGCGAGGAGGGGTATCCGGGCACGCTGCAGGTCCGGGTGACCTACACGCTCACGAATCAGAACGAGCTGATCTTCGACTACTACGCCACCACGGACAAGCCGACGCCGGTCAACCTGACGCAGCACAGCTACTTCAACCTGGCGGGGGACGGGAAGCGCGACATCCTGGACCACGTCGTGATGCTGAACGCGAAGAGCTTCACGCCGGTGGACTCGACGCTCATCCCGACGGGCGAGATCCGCAGCGTGGCGGGCACGCCGTTCGATTTCACGACGCCGACGCCGATCGGGGCGCGGATCAACGCGGATGACGAGCAGATCCGCTACGGGCGGGGCTACGACCACAACTTCGTGCTCGAGAAGGACGGTCCTGCGGGCGAGCCGACGCTGGCGGCGCGGGTCTACGAGCCCACGACCGGGCGGGTGATGGAGGTGTACACGACCGAGCCCGGGATCCAGTTCTACACGGGCAACTTCCTGGACGGGACGCTCCGGGGGAAGAACGGGGTGGTCTACCATCATCGCTACGGATTCTGCCTCGAGACGCAGCATTTCCCCGACTCGCCGAACAAGCCGAACTTCCCGTCGACGATCCTGCGGCCTGGCGAAGAGTATCGCTCCCGCACGATCTACAAGTTCTCGGTGCAGGCGGAGCAAGCGGCCTGAGGCGCGATGGCGGGTCGGCTGGGAAGCGATGTCCCCCATCGCCGCCTGAACCTGCTGACCGGGGAGTGGGTGCTGGTCTCCCCGCACCGGAGCCAGCGCCCCTGGCAGGGCCAGATCGAGGACCGGCCGCCGGATGAGCGGCCGGCCTACGATCCTGGGTGCTATCTGTGCCCGGGGAACGCGCGCGCGGGCGGGGTCCGGAATCCGGCGTACAGGGAGACGTACGTCTTCGACAACGACTTCCCGGCGCTGCGCCCGGATGCGGGGGGTGAGGGGGAGGTGGTGGGCGGGCTGCTGCGTGCGGAGCCGGAAGCCGGGATCTGCCGGGTGGTCTGCTTCTCGCCGCGGCACGATCTGTCGCTCCCGGAGCTGGAGCGTTCAGCGATCCGGCGGGTGGTGGAGGTCTGGACGGAGGAGTACGCGGCGCTCGGGAGCCGGGACTTCATCAACTACGTCCAGATCTTCGAGAACAAGGGTCAGATGATGGGGTGCAGCAATCCGCACCCCCACGGCCAGATCTGGGCGCAGCGCTCGATCCCGGTCGAGCCGGCCAAGGAGGGCGAGCGGCAACTCGCCCATTATCGGGCGCACGGGCGCACGCTGCTCGAGGACTACCTGCGCGTGGAGCTCGAGGCGGGCGACCGGGTCGTTTGCGAGAACGACGGGTTCGTGGCGCTGGTCCCGTTCTGGGCGGTGTGGCCGTTCGAGACGCTGGTGGTCAGCCGCCGGCGGGTGGCGAGCCTGCTCGAGCTGAGCGACGCGGAGCGGGATCAGCTCGCGGATATCCTGAAGCGCCTGACGACGCGCTACGACAATCTGTTCAAGGTTTCGTTCCCGTACTCGGCGGGGATCCATCAGGCGCCGACGGACGGGCGACCGCACCCGGAGTGGCATTTTCACATGCATTTCTATCCACCGCTGCTGCGATCGGCGACGGTCAGGAAGTTCATGGTCGGATACGAGCTCCTGTGCAACCCGCAGCGGGACCTGACGCCGGAGGCCGGCGCCGCGCGGCTGCGGGAGGTGTCGGAGGTTCACTATCGGACGGAGCGGGCTGCGGCCGGGGCAGAGGGATGCTGAACGATCTGGTGGCGGACCTACGTGCCGCGTTCACCCGGGTGTACGGTGCGAGGGAAGCACGAGTTGCCGTGGCCCCCGGGCGGGTGAACCTGATCGGAGAGCACACCGACTACAACGACGGGTTCGTGCTGCCGATGGCGGTCGATCGTCACGTCGGGGTGGCTTTCGCCCCGAGGGACGATGACCGGATCCTGGCTTACTCGGCGGATTTCGACGAGCACCGCTCGACGGCTCTGGCCGAGCTGGAGCCGGGGCGCCACGAGGGGTGGCTGGGGTACGTGGCCGGGGTGCTCTGGGCGCTGCGGGAATCGGGGTCGGCGGTGCGGGGGCTAGACCTCGTCGTGAAGGGGGATGTGCCGATCGGGGCGGGGCTCTCCTCTTCCGCGGCGCTGGAGCTGGCGATCGGGCGAGCGGCTTGTGCGGCCTCGGGGATCGCCTGGGACGCGACGCGCATGGCGCGGCTCGGGCAGCGTGCGGAGCGGGAGTACGTCGGGGTCTCGTGCGGGATCATGGACCAGTTCGCCTCGTCGCTGTCGGCCGAGGGCTGTGCGTTGCTGCTCGACTGCCGGTCGCTCGAGACGCAGCCGGTGCCGATCCCGGCCGGGGCCGCGGTGGTCGTCATGGACACCGGGGTGCGGCGGACGCTGGCGGGCAGCGCGTACAACGAACGGTACGCGCGGTGCCAGGAGGCGGTGCGGATCATCCGGAAGGCGTACCCCGACGTGCGGGCGCTGCGGGACGTCAGCGTGGAGATGCTCGAGGAGTTCCGGAGCCGGATGGACCCGGTGACGTTCAGGCGGGCGTTGCACGTCGTGGAGGAGACGGGTCGCCCCCTGCTCATGGCCGGCGCGCTGCGCCGGGGCGACCTGCGGGAGGCCGGGCGTCTCATGTCCGACTCGCACCGCAGTCTGCGCGACCTGTACGAGGTGTCGTGCGAGGAGCTCGATGCGATCGTCGAGCTCGCGGCCGGGCACCCGGGGTGCTACGGCGCGCGGCTCACGGGTGCGGGGTTCGGGGGGTGCGCCGTGGCGCTGGTGGACCGCGCCGCCGCTGCGGATTTCGTGGAAACCGTGCTCGCCGGGTACCGGTCACGCTTCGACCATCCGGCGTCGCTCTTCACGTGCGAACCCGTGGGCGGGGCCCGGCTGGTCGAGTGACGCCGGCGTGCCGGGCGCACAGCGACCCGGCTGCCGGTGGACCGACGCCGCTGCCCCCTTTCACTCGTAACCACCCCCAACCACAGGTGCTGCAGCCGTGACCACCTTTCAGCTCGCGCCGGTCGATTACGTCATCCTGGGCATCTACTTCGCCTTCGTGCTCGGGATTGGCTGGGCGCTGAAGCGCTACATGCGCTCCAGTCTGGACTTCCTCCTCTCCGGCCGTTCGATCCCGGCCTGGATCGCGGGGCTGGCGTTCCTGTCCGCGAACCTGGGGGCGCAGGAGGTGATCGGGATGGGCGCCTCCGGTGCGAAGTACGGCATTTCGACGAGCCATTTCTACTGGATCGGCGCGATCCCGGCGATGGTGTTCGTGGGCGTGTTCATGATGCCCTTCTACTACGGCTCCCGCGCCCGCTCCGTGCCGGAGTACCTGAAGCTGCGCTTCGACGAGAAGACGCGGGGCTTCAACGCCATCTCCTTCGCCGCGATGACGATCTTCTCGTCGGGGATCTCGATGTACGCGATGGGCCTGCTGCTCAGCGTCCTCTTCGGCTGGGACTTCGACGTGAGCGTGCTGGTCTCCGCGGCGATCGTGCTGGTCTACATCTTCCTCGGCGGGCTCACGTCGGCGATTTACAACGAGGTGCTGCAGTTCTTCCTGATCGTGGCGGGCTTCGTTCCGCTGGTCTTCCTCGGCCTGAAGGACGTGGGTGGGTGGCAGGGGCTGACGGAGCGGCTGGCGGCGACGGCGGAGCAGGCGGGGTTCGCGTCGGGCGCGTGGACGAGCTCGTGGTCGCACATGGGGGATCCGTCGGCCAATCCCATGGGGGTGGAGTGGTTCGGCCTGGCGATGGGGCTCGGCTTCGTGCTCTCCTTCGGCTACTGGACGACGGACTTCCTGGTGGTGCAGCGGGCGATGGCGGCGGACTCGATGTCGGCGGCGCGTCGCACGCCGGTGATCGCGGCGTTCCCGAAGATGCTCTTCCCCTTCCTCGTGATCCTGCCCGGGATGATCGCGATCGCGCTGACGACGCAGGCCGGGACCACGGGGTTTGCGCTGCCGACCAAGCCGGACGGGACGTACAACTATGACCTGAGCATCCCGCTGATGCTCGGCCACTACTTTCCTTCGGGGCTGCTGGGGCTGGGGCTGACCGCGCTCATGGCGAGCTTCATGTCCGGGATGGCCGGCAACGTCACGGCGTTCAACACGGTGTGGACGTACGACATTTACCAGGCCTACATCAAGAAGGACGCCTCGGACGCGCACTATCTGTGGATGGGCCGGCTGGCCACGGTCTTCGGCATCGCGCTCTCGGTGCTGACCGCGTACGCGACGACGCAGTTCAACAATATCATGGACATGCTGCAGCTCGTGTTCGCGTTCGTGAACGCGCCGCTGTTCGCGACCTTCCTGCTCGGCATGTTCTGGAAGCGCACGACGGGGCACGGCGCGTTCACGGGGCTGCTGGCCGGGACGCTGGCTGCGGCGGCGCACCATGGGCTCAGCCTGCCGGCGGGCTCCGCGGTGGGGATCAAAGGGGGGTGGTTGGGCGTGCTGACCACGTACCCGAGCGAGATGGCGCAGAACTTCTGGACCGCGATCTACGCGTGGACGACGTGCTTCGTCGTGACGATCGCGGTGAGTCTGGTGACGAAGCCGCGGCCAGACGAGGAGCTCCGGGGGCTGGTGTACTCGCTGACGGAGCGTCCGAAGGATGAGCGGCTGGCGTGGTATCAGCGGCCGGCCACGCTCGGCGCGGCGGCGCTGGTGATGACGCTGGTGCTCAACGTCATTTTCTTCTAGCCGGCGAGGTGGCGACGATGGGACTCGACATTCGCCTGCCGATCGGCCTGATGTTCGGCCTGCTGGGCGCCGTGCTGGCCATTTACGGCGTCGTGAGCGATCCAGCCATCTACGCCCGGTCGCTCGGCTACAACGTGAACCTCTGGTGGGGCGTCACGCTCCTGGTCTTCGGGGCCATCTGCCTCTACCTCGGGCGCGGCAGCGCAGCGGCGTTGCGACGGCGGTCCGAGGCGGAGGCGGAGGGGCAGCAAGGCGGGACGCCGGAGCAGGAGTCGGGGGCGATGCGGGCAGAGCCGACGGCGCAGGGCTGAGAGGGTAGACGCCTGGCGTCCGGTTTCCCGATCCGGGCGCCGGGCCTCCGGCCGCCCCGGCCTCGCCCGGGCCGCGTCACAGCCGGCCGTCCAGGTACATCGTCGCTCGCCAGCCGGTCGGGCTGCGCAGGGCTCGCGCGAGGTCGAGGCGCAGCACCCCTCCCATGAAGCTGACCCCCACCCCGGCCGAAGCCAGCGCCTCATCGATCCCGACGGATTCGAGGTCGCCCGCCCAGCCGGCATCGGCGAAGAGGACGAGCCGCGCGGCCGGCAGCTCGTTCCCGATCTCCGCTCTCGCGCGCCAGAACGACGTTCCGGTGCGGATGGAGCCAGGATACCCCCGCAGGGTCCCGGGGCCGCCGAGCCGCCACAGGTGCTGGGTGGGCACGTCCCCGAAGGTCGTGCCTCCGGCCGCCTCGATGGCGCCCACGTATCGCCCGGGCAGCGGCAGCGAGACGCCGAGCGTGAGCGCGGCGCGGCCGTAGGTGTACGTGCCCGTCGCGCCATCCAGCTCGAGCTCGGAGCCGACGCGGAACCCCAGCGGGTCCTGCCCCTCCGCCGTGCGGAGCGCGAGCGCAGCCCCGTACTGGCGCGCCCGCGCGGCCGGCACGTTCTCCGGGAAACGGAAGTCCTCGTCGAAGAGCCGGCGCAGGGTGAAGTCCGTCTCCTTGCGCGCGGGACTCTCCCGCTCCGCGTACAGCCGCCACTCGTAGGACAGGCGACGGTGGGCTGCCGGCCTCCCGCGGAGCTCGACGCCCGTGGCCCGGTAGTACTGCGCCTCATCCCGGCCCAGCAGCAGGGAGGACAGCGAGGCGTTGAGCGAGAACGGCTGGGAGAGCGGATCCATCGGCACGAGCCGACGATACGCGGTGAGCTCGTGGTGTGCGCGTGCCGCGGGTCGTGCGAGGCTGAGCTCGGCGTTGGGCACCCGGTCGGCGAGCCCGAACCGTCCCGTGACCGAGACGGCGAGCCGGCCGAAGTCGGCCTCCGCCTGGGCGCCCAGGGAGAGCCCCTCGACGCGGTTGTAGCGGATGAGTGCCGGGCCGCTGATCCCCCAGCGCACGCGGCGGCGGTCGAACTGCCACGGCGCGGGGGCGATCTCCCTGAGCCGTGCGGCCAGCGCCTCGAGCTCCGCTTCCGACAGCAGCGCCGGTCCTGCGGCGTAGGGCGACTCCGGGAGGTACTCGCTCGCGAGCAGCTTCGCCGTGTCCGCGGGGAGGTCGACGATGTAGCGCTGGCACCCGGCCTTCGTTTCCGGCGGCTGCCCGTCTCGTGGCCCTGGAGGCCGGTCCCCTGGCTCGCCCGGGGCTTCCGCAGCCATGGCCGAATCCGTCATCACGTGGGCCGAATCCGGCGGCCCGTCGCCCCGCGCCTGCACCCGGACTTCACCATCTGCGCCGATCGTGCGGAGGATCGTGATCCTGCAGCGATCGCCGGGTGTGCCCGGCCCCGCCGAATCCGCCGCGAGGGGGCGCGGCGAGGTCGGGGTGGCGGTCACCTCGTAGCGGGAGTAGCGCCGCTCGTACCGGAACGGGAGGGTGGCCAGCCGCCCGACCTGCGCCCAGCCCTCGAACGTGACGACTCGCGGGAGCCACCACCCCAGATCCTGCAGCCCGTACTCGATGGCGACATGATCCACCCGGGCCCGGATCGGCTTGAGAACGCGCGGGATTTCATCGCCTGCATCCGGATCGTCCGTGTCGCGCTCGAGGTCGTAATCGCCGGCCAGGCGGAAAACGGCCTGGACGACCGCGTGGGAGCCCGCGTCCAGCCAGAAGGAGCCGCGGATCAGGTGGACGTCGTTGCGCCGGGGGAGGATGCGCAGCTCACGCAACCGCACGGTGCGTCCATCCGGGAGCCGGATGGTGGTCGTTCCTCCGGACGCGAACCGATAATGGGCCTCGCCGTCCGGGGCGAGCGGGTGCCGGACGAAGCTGGTGTCCGTCCAGCCGATCAGGAGCCGCTGGTCCGCGGGATCGAACGCCAGGTGCGGCAGGTCGCCGGCCAGGGCCTCCGGCACGCGCGGCCTGGGCAGGAAGAGCGGGACCGCCTCGCGGGCGCCGAGCACCTCCATCCGGACCGGGCCTTCCCGCTCCCAGGCGATGCGCGTCGCCACCTCGCGCCGGTAGAAGAGCCGATCCCATCGGCGGACGCGCAATCCCAGCGTGATGCGCTCTTCGGCGATGGCCTGGTAGGCGCGGATGGAGAAGTCGGCCAGCCGCCGGCGCTCCTTCGCCCGCTGCACCAGCTCGCGAGCCGCGGGATCCAGGTACGCGTCCGTGCGGGTCATGGAATCCGGCGACGCAGCGCCCGCGGCCGGGTCCTGCGCCGCCAGCGCGGTCGCCAGGAAAGCAGCACGAAGCACGAGTTTTCCGGAGACGGAGGTCAACGGCGTGATGGGCCTGGGCTCGCCTGCGCGCGAGTCTTCTGCCACGGCCCATCGCGGCAATGTACGGCGCCGGCAGGAGGCAGGTTTCACGGTCAGGCGATCCCCCCGCCCCGCTACGCCCCCCACAGCCGGCGCAAGGCTCGGGAGACCCCGCGGGCGCCGCGCCCGCCCCACCCGCGACCACGGAAAGGCAGCACGGTCAGGCCGAGAAGCGCCGCGACGCCGAGCGCCGCCGCCAACGGGTGGTCCAGGAGCCAGCGAAGCCGGTCCCGCTCCACCTCTTCCCCCGTCCAGTCGCCTCGCTCGCCCCCGTCGGACGGGGTCGGCGCGTACAGGTTGCTCGGCGCATCGGGCGCCTTCGGCCGGTGCGTCCTGTGCCCCTCCGCGATGTACCAGCGCGCGCAGAGGTCCGCCAGCCAGGGGCTCGCCCGTGCCGCGAGCGCGAACGCCTTCCCGCTGCTGCCCACGTAGACGACCGGGGGGCCGGCCCGCTCCGCCGCATCGAGGATCGCCCGGGCCGCCAGCTCGGGGGCGTAGACGGGGCGGAGGGGGCGCGGCGCAACGCCCAGATAGGTCCTGGCTTTTTCGTAGAAGGGCGTGTTGATGGGAGCCGGCTTGATCAGCGTCACCCGCACCCTCGAGCCTCGGCGCTCGAGCTCCAGCCTCAGGCCGTCGAGCCAGCCCTCGAGGGCGTGCTTGGCCGCGCTGTAGGAGGTCAGCAGCGGGACGCCGTGGTCGCCCAGGACGCTGCCGACACAGATCAACGTGCCGGCCGCGGCCTCCAGGTGCGGCAGCGCGGCCTTCGCGCCGTGCACCTGGCCCATGAAGGTGACCTCGATGACCTGCCGGAAGTCCTCGGCCGGCACATCCGCGAACGCGCCGTAGACGCCGACGGCCGCGCCGTTCACCCAGGTGTCGATGCGGCCGAACTCGTGGACGGCCCGCTGCGCGAGCGACTCGACCTGGCGGTAATCGGCGACGTCGGTCGGGACGGCGATCGCTTCGCCCCCCTCCCGGCGGATCCCCTCCACCACGCGCTCGAGCTCCAGGGCGTTCCGCGCTGCGAGCGCGACGCGCGCGCCGCGGCGGGCGGCCAGCCGGGCCGTGACCAGCCCGATCCCGCTCGACGCGCCCGTGATGACGAGCGCCTGCTTTCCGATCGGCCTCACCATGGCAGTGGTCGCCCGTGCGGTTGCACGGCGCATGCCAGGCGCGGCCGCGGCTCACGGCCGTAGGCGACGCAAAGAAAAACGAGCCAGGGCAGCATCCTGCCCCGGCCCGCTCGCAACCTTCGAACCGCCCTTACACCGCCGCCACCGCCGCCGGCTGCTCCGCCTTCCGCCGCGCAGCCAGCGCCAGGAGAACCTCCTCGTAGAACTCCTGGCCCGTTACCCGTCCGCTCTCGAAGAGCCGGGAGATCTGCTCCAGCTCCGTCCCCAGGAAACGGCGCCACAGCTCCGAGCGGACGAACTCCTCGTTGCTCCTCGCTCCTGCCAGGGAGCTCACCAGGCAGCACTCGCTCTTGGCGTTCACGAAACGCGCCTGCGGGTGCTTCTGGACTCGCCCGGCCTCGAACGTCCGCACGTAGTTCTCGAGCCAGGCGGTGGGCAGGCGCTCGACCAGCTCACTCAGTCGCGTGT
>DATCLG010000165.1:0-3431 GCA_036564015.1 Longimicrobiales bacterium | reverse complement strand
TCAGGGAATCCAGGCGGACCCATGCGGGCATCTCGAGCGGCCCCGCCGCGGGGCTGGCGCGCCGGATGCCAGCCTCCGTCTCGGCGACGACTCGCCACCAGAGCTCCCTGGCCCGGCGGAGCGGCCGCCGGAGCTCGAGAGAGGCGTCGGAGGTCGTATCCGCGTAGATCACCTGCTGGAACTGCGGATCGGTCGCGATCTCGAGCCGGTAGCGGACGGCGCCGGCCTTCGGGTGGATGGACGGCGCGTGCCAGCGGAAGACCGGCGTGAGCGTGGTGAACACGCCGCCACTGGCGCCCGCGACGGCGTCCGGGAGGATCCCCCGCGGGAACAGGATGGCCGAGGCGACATCCGGGATCCCGTGCCCCAGCGCGTGGTCCGGGCGGCCGGCGCGGCTGGCCGAGAGGATCAGCGCCTCCCTCACCTCCATCGGCGAGAGGCCAGGCCAGGCCTCGAGGAGGAGCGCGGCGGCGCCCGCGATGAGCGCGGCGGCCATGGCGGTTCCCGTGCGGAGCTCGTAGGCGTTGCGCGCCGCGGCGGAGGCGGCGGGAACAGAGACCCCGGGGGCCGCGAGGTCGGGCTTGATCCGGCCGTCCGCGGCAGGGCCCCGGCTCGAGAAACGGGCCGCGGTGTCGGCCGACGCGGCCGCGACGGCGATGACGCTGTCCCCGTCGGCCGGCGCCCGGAGCGTGCCGGCGCCCGGGCCGGCGTCGCCCACCGCGCTGACGACCAGGACGCCCCGCCCCGCCGCCTCATCCGCCGCGCGGGTGCTGCGGGCGACGTCCCCGTTCAGCTCCTCGTCGCGGTAGGCGAAGTCATCGAAGGCGCGGAACGGGATCGGTGCGACGACGATCCGGGCGCCGAGCGATTCCGCCCACTCCAGCGCGGCGACCCAGCGGTCCTCGTCGGCCCGGGGGTCGGCGGCGGTGTCGTCGACTCTGGCGAGCAGGAAGCAGGCGCCGAAGGCGGGGCCGACCAGCTGCCCCGGCCGGTAGCCGCCGACGAGCGACCAGACCGCGGTTCCGTGCTCGGCCGAGCCGGGCGGGTCGCCCGGCTCCGGGCCGACCCCGACGTCGTCTGAAACGAAGTCCCGCGTGCCGCCGGGGAGCACGCGCAGCGGGGCCAGGCTCTCGTGGCGCGCGTCGAAGCCCTGGTCCAGCAAAGCGATCGTGACCCCGGCGCCGGAGAACCCCAGCCGGTGCGCGGCCGGGACTCCCAGTTGCTGCAGAATGGGGAACAGGGCGCCGTAAAAGGCGCTGTCGCCCGGGGAGGGGACGGGGATGGAGGCCGCGCCACACTCCGACGCGATGGCGCCGACGCGCGCCTGCGCCAGGAGCGAGGTGGCGGAGACGAGAGAAGAAAGGACCGCGAGCAGCAGCCTGGCGTGGCGCCCGCCGCCTCGCCGATCAGGATCGGCTCTCCGCACTCGCGCCAGACAGAGCGCCATCCACCCGCACCCCGACGATCGTGCTGACGCCAGGCTCCTCCATGGTGACGCCGTAGATCCAGTCGGCGGCCTCCATGGTGCGCGGGTTGTGGGTGATGACGATGAACTGCGTCCCCGCCTTGAATCGCTGGAGCATGGCGATGAAGCGCTCGACATTGGCCTCGTCCAGCGGTGCGTCCACCTCATCGAGCACGCAGAAGGGGCTGGGTTTGACCAGGTAGATCGCGAAGAGCAGAGCCAGCGCGGTCAGCGCGCGCTCGCCGCCGCTCAGCAGGTGGATGCGCTGCGTGCGCTTGCCGCGGGGTGAGGCGGACACCTCGATGTCGGACTCGAGGGGGTCCTCCGGGTCGGCCAGCCAGAGATCGCAATCCCCGCCTTCGAACAGGGTCTCGAAGGTCCGGCGGAAGTTGGCGCGCACCTGCTCGAAGGTCTCCAGGAAGAGCTGCCGGGCGGTGCGGTTGGTCTGCCGGATCGCCGTGGCGAGGTCCTCCCGGGCCTTGAGCAGGTCGGCATGCTGGGTACGCAGGAACTCGAGCCGCTTGCTCTCCTCCTCGTACTCCTCCATGGCGAGCATGTTGATCGGCCCGAGCCGCTCCAGGTCGGCGGTCACGGCCTGCAGCTCGGCCCGGAGCGCTTCGACGGTGTCGGGCAGGGGCTTGCCGGCAGGGCGACGTTCCGCGGGCGGCTCGCCCTCGGCGTCCTCCGCCTCCTCGGCGTCGGCCGGAGTGGCGGGCTCGGCCTGGGCGCGCTCGACCAGCTCCAGGAGCTGCTCGTAGGGGCGCCCCCATTCGGCTTCGACGCGCTCGCGCACTCTGCGCGTCGCGGCTTCGAGCTCCGTGGCGCGGAGCTCGAGGCGATGGCGCTCCTCGTTCTGCTCGTCGGCTGCACGCCGGAGGCTGCGGATCCGGGCTTCGAGCTCCGAAGCGGCGGAGGAGGTGGCGGCCAGGCGTTCGTCCAGGGTCCGGAGCTCCGCCGTCGCGGCGTCGCGCAGCGCGAAGAGCTCCTCGAGCTGGCTGCTCGCCTCCGTGCGAAGGGCGGCGAGCTGCTCCAGCGCGCGCCGGTGATCGGCTTCCTCGCGGTCCAGCTCCTGGAGCCGGCGGCGCGCGTGGGCAAGGCCATCCCGGGCGGACGTCAGGCGGCGGTTCACCGTGGCGAGAGCGTTCTCGGCCCGGGCGTGGGCGACGCGGAGCTCGGCCTCCTCGTCGCGGGCCGCTTCCCAGGCGGCCTCGCGCTGGGCCAGCGCCTCGGCGGCCTTCTGCCACGCCTCCCTGTGACTGGCGAGCTCAGCCTCGAGCTTGCTCCGCTCCTCGCGCGCCCGGGCCGCGAGCTCCTGCGCCTGCTCGGCCTGGGCGCGCAGCTCCGCCCGGCGCCGCTCGAGATCCTCGAGCGCCCGCTGGAGCCGGGTGCGCTGTCCGGTCCGGGCCGCCTCGTCGGCCTCGGCCTGCCGGAGCTCGCGTCCGAGCTGCTGGAGCCGGGTCTCGAGCTCGCGCAGCGCGGCCTCCGCCTCCTGGACGCGCTGGGCGCTGGCAGCGCGGGCGGCGGCCCGCTCCTCGCGCTCGCGGACCGCTTCGTCCGCTTCCTGGCGGAACCGCGCGAGGCGCTCCTGCCGCCCCAGGATCACCGGCTCAGAGGCCGGCTCGCCCGCGAATTCGATCGCGGCGAGGAGCGCTTCGAGCCGGGGCAGCGCCTCGCGCGGGAGCAGAGCGAGCACGCCCTGGGCCGGCTCCTGCTCGGCGAGCCACCGCCGCACTTTCTCGACCGCCTCGCCGTCGCGAACCACCAGCGTCTGGAGCAGGGCGCCGAGCGCGGCCTCGAACGCAGCCGCGCGCTCGGGCGGCAGGCTGAGGTAGTCGGCCAGGGGCCCGAGGAGTCCATCGAGCTGGCCCCGCGCCGCCAGCGCCTGCGCGACCACCGGGGCGAACCCGTGGTACTCGCGTTCGAGCGCCTCCAGCGCGGCGACGCGAGCGGCGAGCCGGTTCGCCCG
>DATCLG010000164.1:0-2348 GCA_036564015.1 Longimicrobiales bacterium | reverse complement strand
CGATAGCGGTTGTCGCCTTCCATCTGGCGGCCAGTCATGGGACCTCCCTGCTCAGTACGAGCGGTACCAGTGGGCGCGGGCCGGCGGCCAGTAGCGCCGGGAGTACTGCTGGTCCTCGAAGAACTCCCGGTTGCCGGGCGGGACGCGGAACCGCCAGCGCCCGGGGAGGTAGCGGCGGCGCGTGGGCGTTTCGCGTTCCCAGCGTTCGAGGGCGAAGCGGCGGGCGAAGGCGGCCTCGAAGCGGCCGTAGCGGCGGTCGTATTCGGGGCCGCGGTAGTCGTAGCGCATACGGTTGAAGCGGGCCATTGCGCCTCCTTGCGGTGGTCGCTAACGGTCGATGGTGCAAGGGTCGGTCCAGTGGGGAGCGGAGCGCGAGGCGCGTGACTGAGGGCGAAGTGACTGTGGGAGAAGAGTTTGGCGCGGCGTTGCCGCGGCGGGTGACGGAGGCGCTGCCGGGCCCGCGCTCCCGGGCGCTGGCGGTGCGGCTGGCGGCGGTCGAATCGCGCAACGTCACGCGGATCACGGACGCGGGCCCGATCTTCTGGGCGGAGGCGCGGGGCGCCAACGTGCGTGATGCGGACGGGAACGTGTACATCGACCTGACGGCGGGGTTCGGTGTGGCGGCGGCGGGGCACGCGAACGCGCGGGTGGCGCGTGCGGTGGGGGAGCAGGCGGCGGTGCTCGCGCACGGTCTGGGGGACGTCCATCCGTCGGAGGCCAAGGTGCGGCTGCTGGAGCGGCTGGCGGAGCTGGCGCCCGGGGACCTCGGGGTCTCGATCCTGGCGAGTGCGGGGGCGGAGGCGGTGGAGGCGGCGCTCAAGACGGCGTGTCTGCGGACGGGGCGGCCGGGGATCCTCGCGTTCACGGGGGGCTACCACGGGCTCACGTACGGCGCGCTGGCGGTCACCTGGCGCGAGGAGTTCCGGGAGCCGTTCCGGGAGCAGCTCTACGCGGGGGTGCGGTTCGCGCCGTACCCGTACACCTACCGGTGGGAGGGAGAGGGCGATGTTTCCCGGGCGGCGCTGGCGGTGGCGCGCCGGCTGATCGACGAAGGGGAGTCCTCGAGCGCGCCGATCGGGGCGGTGCTGGTGGAGCCGGTGCAGGGGCGGGGCGGGATCGTGGTTCCTCCGGACGATTTCCTGCCCGGGCTGCGGGCGCTGTGCGACGAGCGCGGGCTGGTGCTGATCTTCGACGAGATCTACACGGGCTTCGGGCGGACGGGTCGCTGGTTCGCGTGCGAGCACTGGGGCGTGGTGCCGGACATCATGACGGTGGGGAAGGCGCTCTCGGGGTCGCTGCCGCTCTCGGCGGCGATCGGGACGCGGGAGGTGATGGATGCGTGGCCGCCATCGACGGGGGAGGCGCTGCACACGAGCACGTTCCTGGGCAACCCGATCTCGTGCGCGGCGGCGCTGGCGCAGCTCGAGGAGATCGAGGAGAGGCGCCTGGTCGAGCGGGCAGCCGAGCTCGGGGCGCGGCTGCGCCGGCGACTCGATTCGTGGCTCGAGCGGTACCCGGTGGTCGGGGAGGTGAGGGGGCTGGGGCTTTTCCAGGGGGTCGAGCTGGTGGAGGACCGGGCGACCCGGCGGCCGGCGACGGAGCTGGCTGGTCGGGTGGTCGATGCGGCGCTGGAGCGCGGGGTGCTGGTGCTGACCGAGGGTCCGGCGCTCAACGTGCTGGCGTTCACCCCGCCGCTGGTGATCACGGAGCAGCAGCTGGATTACGCGCTGGACGTGCTGGAGGAGGAGCTGGAGCGGGCGGTGCGGGGGTAAGGCGTGGTCTGGTGCCGATTTCCGTGACCGGTTCTTGACCTGGCTGCGGTCGATCCGTAGCTTGCGACGAATCTGCCGGGCCAGGTGGAAGGCCATGATCGCGAGGCCTGTGGTGTCGGGCGGAAGCGAGTGTGGTGTGGCCTGACCGTGACGGGTTTCCCAGGCCGGGTGTCGTCGGCCTGGCTCCGCGAGGTCGACCTTCCGGTGCGAGAGTGGCTGCGCCGGCAGAGGGTGTAGGGAACGGCAGGTCTCGCGGCTCTTCCCGCCCCGCGTGCCGCCAGGATTGGCGAGCCGTCTTCGACGTGCGCATCACTGGGTACTGCCAGGGTTCCCTCTGGGAGAAACGATCGGACGAGGGGGGCGTCGCCCGGGCGAGGCGGGTGCCTGCCAGCCGTTCTGGGGGCGGGGGACGAGGATTGCCTTTTGGTTCAGCGTTCCACACCTTAGAGGCCGTCAGGTGGAAAGAGGCAGCCGGGTTCTGGTGACGGGGGCGACGGGCTTCGTCGGCTCGCACCTGGTGGACGAGTTGACGGCGCGGGGGTGTCGGGTCAGGGCGCTGGTGCGGCGGACGAGCGA
>DATCLG010000163.1:0-13605 GCA_036564015.1 Longimicrobiales bacterium | reverse complement strand
CGCCGCAATGTCCCGCGCGCCCAGGCCGAACGCGATGCCGGCCGCGAGGGATGCGGCGCCGACGACCGCGATGAAGGCGACCAGCACGATGTCCTGGGCGATCTCGAGTTGCTCGAGCGCCATGAAGAGCGCGAGCACCAGGATCGCCCCCTTCGCCGAGCGCGCCAGGGTCGTGGCACCCGGCACCGCGCCGGCCGAGGCGAGCACCAGGTCTTTCGTGAATTCGCCGAGCACGATGCCGAGGACCAGCACGATCACCGCGCCGATCACCTTGGGCACGTAGCTCAGCAGTTCGGAGAAGAGGGCGCTCACGACGGTCAGACCCAGCGCCTGGGCGGCCAGCAGAATGACGAGCAGCATCACCACCCAGAAGACGAGCCGGGCCAGCACGGTCGAGGGGTCCAGCGTCGTGCCGGCGCGCGCCAGCGCCTCGGTCACGCCGCCATCGCGCATCCAGCGGTCGAAGCCGATCCGGTGCAGCGCCTTGTCCGTGCCGCGCTCCACGATCTTCGCGATGGCGTAGCCGGCCAGGAGGATGCCGAGCGCTGCGGCGAGTTGGGGCAGAAACGCGACGATCTGGTAGATCCCTTCTTCGAGCCGTTCGAGCAGCTCCTGTGGCATTGCGGGTGCCTCCTGCGAGGTTGGGCGCTGAACCCTGGGGCCGAAACGGCGTTTGCGCAAGGGGGTAGTGGAAACAGGACATGCGTCGCTTCACGGACGCGGAAGGGCGGAGCTGGGACGTGACGATCGGGCGGGAGTCGTGGGGTGCCCTGTACGCCCTCTTCATCCCGGTCGGAAGCCGGGCGGAGCCGGTTCGTCAGGCGCTGTTGCAGGCTTCGGACCATATCGCGGCGGAGCGCGAGCTCGACGCCATGGATGAGGCCGCCCTGCGTGCCCTGCTCCAGCGCTCGGTGCCGAGAGGAACCTGAGCCGAGCTCGGGGCGCGGCTGCCTCCGCGGCTCCGTCCACGAAGCCACAGCGAGAACTGAGAACGACGGAAAGGGTCCATGCGCAACTTCACCGATGAGTCGGGTCGCGAATGGGTCGCGACCGTACGCGAAGAGGCTACACCCCGCCACCATGGACGGTGGCACCTGGTCCTCCACCCCGTGGATGCCCCGGACGAGGCGTTCGTGCTCCCCGAGATCCGCTGGCAGACGCGGGAGACCGCCCGGCGGACCCTCTGCACGATGTCGGATTTCGAACTCCGGCGGCGCCTCCGCCTCGCCCGGGCCCGGTACGCGGCCGACGCCGAGGCGGCCCGGGAGAGCGCCGTGATCCCCGGCGAAGAGTGATCGCGCCGGGTTCCGGCCCGACGCCCACGGGAACGCACCTTGCACCAGAGGAGGGGAAGAGGTGGTATTCGCAGGAGGTTCGACGTGCGACCTCGGGGGCGGTGCCGGACCTGGCGGTCCTTTGGTCGGCGGGATCGAGACAGCATTGAGGCGCAGCTCGCCCGGGGCGCACCTGCGCGCTGCCCTCGTTGCGGCGGCTTGCTCGAAGCGCAACCGGGTACGCGCCTGGCTCGCTTCTTCCCGGGCGGGGTCTGGGGCTACGATCTGGTTTGCCGCCAGTGCCGCCACTTCCTCCCGCGTGTCCAGCACACGCCGCGATCCCTTTATCTCTTACGCCTGAGGCGACTCGCGGCGGCGGTGGCACGTGCCTGAGCTCGAACCCCGTTCAGCGCAGGCGGCCATGGGCTGCGTGGCTCGTCATACCGGGATCTCCGCCGGGCCTTCCGGGCGGAGGTTGCTCAGCGTGGAGACCCTCGCTCGATGGATGACCTGCAGGCACTGATCGAGGCGGTACGGGCGGAGAGGGCGCCGGACCCCCGCACCGCTGTGTTCGAGGTGCGCCACGAGGCCCGGCCGGGCGGCATCGCCCTCATCGGCGCGACGACGGAAGCGGCCGCGGCCGAGGAGCTGCTGGCGCGCGCCGCGCTCCTGCTCAAGGGCTGGACCCTGCTCGACGAGATCGTGCGCCTCCCGGATCCCGAGCTGGGACAGACCCGCTTCGGCATCGTCCGAGCGGCGCTGGCGCCCGTGCACGCCGAGCCGCGCGTCACCGCCGTCCAGGTCTCCCAGTACGTGCTCGGCCAGCGCGTGGACCTGCTTTCCCGGAGCGACGCGTGGTGGCGGGTGCGTGGCGAGGACGGCTACATCGGGTGGGTGCACCGCGGCTACCTCGAGACCGGCGATGCCGATTGGGCCGGGGCGTGGGAGCGGGGAGGAGGCGGCGAGCCGCTGGTGTCGCTCGGCGCCGAGCTGGTGGACGAAACCGGTGACGTGCTCGCCCGCCTGCCCTGGGGCGCCCGCGCGATCCGCGACCCCGCCTCTGGACGCCTCCGCCTCCCGGACGGCCGGACCGGCGCCCCTGGCGCCGGCGAGCTCGTCCCCGAGGACAGTCTGGCCGAACGCTTCCCGCCCCACGGCGAGAGCGTGGTCTGCACTGCCCGCCGGTGGCTCGGCACCCCCTACGTCTGGGGCGGCGTCACCCCGGCGGGCGCGGACTGCTCGGGGTTCGTCCAGTCCGTCTATCGGCTGCACGGCATCGCGCTCCCGCGCGACTCCGACCTCCAGGCCCGCGTGGGCAGAGAGGTGGAGGCGCAGGGCGACTTCGCCGCGCTCCGGCCCGGCGACCTGCTCTTCTTCAGTGAACGGCCGGGCCGCATCACCCATGTGGCGATCTCGCTGGGCGGCAGCCGGATCATCCACTCGGCGCTCTCGAACGGGGGGGTCAGGATCAACGACCTCGCAGGCGACCTGGAGGCAGAGACCAGACTCAGGCCCCTCTTCGTGCACGCCCGCCGCGTGCTCCCCGACTGACCCACCAGCAGACCGTTACGGCAGGCGAATCTCCTCCCCGGGGAGCAGGCGCCGCGGATTGAGGCCGGGATTGGCCTGCATGAGCGCGGCCACGGTCGTGCCGTACCTTCGGGCGATCGCCTCCAGCGTGTCCCCCTTCCGGATCGTGTGGGTCCGCGCTCCGGGCGCCCCGACCCCCCCGTCCGCCGCCCCGGCTGTCGCGGACACCGCAGTCGCGCCGGTCGGCAGCCGGATCTCCTGGCCTGGCCTGATCCTCCTCGGCTCGATCCCGGGATTGGCCGCCAGCAGCGCCTCCACGGTGGTCCCGTACCGCTGCGCGATGCCGCTCAGCGTTTCGCCCGGACGGACCACGTGCACCCCCACGTGCGCCCCCACCGCCCCTCCCGCGGCCGGCGCCGCCATCGTGTCCGGCACCGCCGTCGTGTCTGGCGCCTGTGGCAGCGCAGTCGCCCCGGCCGGCGGCGCCTGGGCCACCGTCGCCGCGCCCTCCGAGACCGGCCGCTGGAACGCCGCCAGCCGCGCGCCGATCGCGTCCTCCACCCGCTTCGCCCGCCACGTCGACGGCACCGCGTTGCTGATGATGCTGAACGCCAGCCGCTCCCCGTTGGCCGCGCGGACATAGCCCGAAAGCGCCGAGACCCGGTTGATCGTCCCCGTCTTCGCCCGCAGGTTCCTCTCCGCACCCGTCTTGTACATCCGCCGCAACCCGTCCCGCGCCCCCGCCTCCGGCAGGCTCTCCCAGTACGGCTCCCAGAACGGCGACGCCGCCATGTACGAGAGGAGCCCGACCACCGCCCGCGGCGTCACCCGGTTCAGCGGCGACAGCCCCGACCCATCGTCCATGTACAGCTCCGAGGCGTCCACCCCCGTCTCGCACTCCAGCAGGTAACGAACCGCCCGGAACCCCGCCTCCACCGTCCCCTCGCCCAGCGTCACACGCCCCACCGTCCGCAGCAGCTGCTCGGCCATCAGGTTATGGCTCTTCTTGTTCGTCACCTCCACGATCTCACGGAGCGGCGGCGAGTGATGCACCGCCAGCACCTGCAGCGGCGCCCGACGCTCCAGGGCCGGCGCGAACACCGATCGACCCGTCACCGGCGACTCGGAAGCCCGCAACACCGACCGCGCTTTCCCCACCACCCGGATCCCCGCCTCCTCCAGCACCTCCCGGAACGCCGCCGCAGCGTACAGCGCCGGGTCAGGCACCGGCACCGACCGCAACACCCCGCCGCTCTGCACCCCGATCCGCCCACGCACCACGATCGGCCCCTCGTACGACACCCGCAGCGCCTGGATCGACGTGCCGCCGCCCCCCACCGTCGTCGCCTGGTTCACCACCACAGCCCCATCCCCGCCCGGCACAACCCGAACGATCGGCCGCGAACCCGCGCTCGGGCCCGGCCGGATCTGCAGCAGCGCCACGTTCTCCCCGAACGAGAGCGCGCTCGCCGACGCCGCGTACGCTGCGTTCATGTAGCTCGTCTCCCAACCCCGCCCCCGCCCCAGCCCCTCGAAGTACGACGCATCCCCGACCACGTCCCCCTGCACCTCCCGCACCCCCAGCGCCGCCAGCGTGTCCGCGAACGCCCGCCAGACCGCCAGCCGGCTCCCGTGAAACCGCTCCGAGATCGTCGGGTCCCCCGTCCCGTACAGCACCAGGTCCCCCCGCAACACCCCATCCTCCACCCGCCCCGCCGCGAGCAGGTACGTGCTGTACCGGAACTCCGGACCCAGGTAGTAGAGCGCCGCCGCAGACGTGAACAGCTTCAGGTTCGACGCCGGCACCAGCCCGACGTCCGGCTCCCGCGCGTACAGCGTGTCACCCCGGTCCAGCGACACCACCAGCACGCCCCACCGGTCCCCACGCCAGCCCGGAGCCTGGACCAGCCGATCCAGATCCGCCCGCAACGACGCCACCGCCGGCGCCACCGCCACCGCCCCACCCCCCGACCCCGCCGAACCCCCGCCCGACCCCTGCACCGACGCCTCCGGCGCGGGCGCGCGCCACAACCCGCTCAGCAGAATCAGATACAGTAGGGAATGCATCGTCTCGACTCTCGGAGCGCCCGGCGGCCAGCAGGCCAGATCCCCGCCACCTGCCGCCCGCGAGCAACGCAATACCAGGGCCAGCACCGACAACGAGGACGAACCCGGCCCCACCGCACAACCCCCTACCCCCGACCACGAGCCGCTGGCCCACCCAGCCCACCCCGCCTATATTCCCTCTATGGTCCTGGGTATCGGTGTCGACCTCGTCGCCGTACCTCGCATCGCCAGCTTCCTCGAGCGGCGCGGCAGGCGTGGCCTCGAACGCATCTACGGGCCCGGCGAGCTCGCCTATTGCCTCGGCCTCGCCCAGCCCGCTCCCTCTCTCGCCGCTCGCTTCGCCGCCAAGGAAGCCTTCTTCAAGGCCCTCGGAACCGGGTACGGCGCCGGAGGCCGCTGGGCTGAGGTCGAGGTCGTCCGGTCCCCGGCGGGTCGCCCCGAGCTCCGACTCCACGGCCGCGCCGCCGAACAGGCCCGCCGTCACGGCGTCCGCCGGACACACCTCTCCCTCTCCCACACCGACGACATCGGCATCGCTTTCGTCATCCTCGAAGGCTGACACCGTTCTCCAGACCCCACCACCCCGGGCGGCGAACGCAAGGCCCACACCCCGGCCGACCCCCGCCCGATCACAGTCCAGGAGGAGACCCCCTTGCGCAGAAACCCCGCTCAGCCCACTTTTCGACCCGGGACGCGCAGCAGACACTTTTCAGGGACGAGGTCACGACGCGCCTCGCCGCCTCGGGCGGGCGCGTTTTTTTGTTGCCACCATACCCCGTTCCACGTCCTGCCACGGAAGGAGCGTACCGCATGGCCGACTCGCTTCGCGTTCTGATCGCTGACGATGAGGCGCTCCACAACCTGGCCCTCATCAGCCAGCTCGAAACCCTGGGCCACCAGGTCGTCGCGACGGCCGCCAACGGGCGCGAGGCCGTCGAGCTCGCGCGGGCCACCAAACCCGACCTCGCGTTCCTCGACATCCGCATGCCCATCATGACCGGCCCGGAAGCCGCTCAGCAGATCGCCGGAGAGCGACCCCTCCCCATCATCATCCTCTCCGCCTACAGCGACGAACGCACCGTCGAAGAGGCCGTACGCGCCCCCATCTTCCACTACCTCGTCAAGCCCGTCGACCCCGATGACCTCGCCCCCGCCATCGCGGTCGCCCGCGCACGCTTCGACGAGTGGATCGACGCCAAACGCCAGCGGGATATCCTCGAAACCAAGCTCGAAGAGCGCAAGCTCATCGAGCGCGCCAAAGGCCTCCTCATGGACTCCCGCGGGCTCTCCGAGCGCGAGGCCTATCGCTTCCTCCAGAAGACAAGTCAGGACAAGAACACCCCCATGGCGGAACTCGCCAGGAAGATCCTCTTGGCGGCGCCTCTCCTCCAGAAAGAGTGAGGTCCTGCCGTGAGTACCGCTCCACTGGATCTTCCGGTCGCCGGGCCAGCAGCCCCGTCGAGAACCATGATGAACGCTACCAGATCCTTCGAGCGCGGCTACAGGCCCTCAGGGGCAGCGTCCGCCCTGCCGGGCGACCAGGAGACCGCCGCGCCCACGATCCTCGTGGTCGACGACGAGCCCCTCGCTCGGGAGATGTTCATCGACCTCCTCCAGGCCAAGGGGTTCCGCGTCCTCGCAGCCTCCCGCGCCGAGGAGGTCTTCCCCTGGCTCGATCAGGTCGATCTCGTCCTCCTCGATGCCATGCTCCCGGGACGCGACGGCTGGGAGATCTGCCGAGAGATCAAGGAGAACTTCGACCCCCTCCTCCCCGTCATCATGGTCACGGCACGCACCACCCCGGATGATGTCGTCCGGACCTTCGCCGCCGGGGCCGATGACTACCTCGCCAAGCCGTTCCACGTCACCGAGCTGGCGGCCCGCATCGAGTCCAGGCTCCGCGTCCACCGCGCCGAGCGGGCCCTCCAGGAGGCCAACCGGCGACTCGCCGACCTCGCCAACCAGAACTACCAGCTCTACGAGCAGGCTCGCCGGGATGCCGAAGAACGCGCGCTCCTCCTGCGAGAGCTCGATCACCGCGTGCGCAACAACCTCTCCGTGATCATGGGGCTCGTGAGCATGGAGCGGAACCGCCGCCCCTGTCGCCCCACCGACGAGGCCCTGGCCAGCCTCGAGAACCGCCTCCGCTCCTTCCTCCTCGTCCACGAGGCGCTCCGCCGCCAGAACTACCGCGGCGTGCCGATCCGCGAGATCGCCGAGCGCATGGCCCAGCGCCTGCGCAGCGCCATGGACCCCGAGGGCCGGGTCCAGCTCCAGCTCTCCGGCGACTCCGACACCCTCGACGAACGGCAGGGCTTCGCCCTCGCCCTCGCTCTCAACGAGCTCATCACCAACGCGCTCCGCCACGCCTTCCCCAACGGGCGCGGCGGAACCATCACCATCGACATCCACGAGAACGAGGACGAGATCGTCGTCGAGGTCGCCGACGATGGGATCGGAACCCAGGCCGCCCTCGAGGCCGAGATCCTCGGCAGCGGCCGCTCCATCGTCGATGCGCTGGTACGCTTCGAGCTCGGCGGCCGAGTAGAGTACGTCACCGCCAGCCAGGGCACCCGCGTACGCATCTCCTTCCCCCGCACCGTCGCCCCCCGCCTCACCTTCAACTGAGCCCCTGCCGTCAGATGCGCTTCGGCGGGGGCGGCCCTCCGCAGGCCACCACCCGCCGACCGGCTGACGCCACACCCGCCCCGCCGCTCAATACTTCGCCAGGTACTGCTCGATCTCCCAGTCGTGCACCTGGGCGATGTAATCCTGCCACTCCCGCTCCTTCGCCTCGATGAACCGCTCGTACAGCAGGTCCCCGAGCACGGAGCGCATGAACGGGCTCCGCTTCAGCAGATCCACCGCCTCGCCCAGGTCCCGCGGCAGCTCCTGCACCTTGTACTTCCGCCGGTCCCGCACCGAGAGCTGGAAAATGTTCTTGTCCACCGGGTCCGGCGGCTGGATCCGACGCCGGAGCCCGTCCAGCCCCGCCGCGAGCTGGACCGCCAGCGCCAGATACGGATTCGCCGCCGGATCCGGCATCCGCATCTCGATCCGCGTCCCCTGACCCCGCCGCGCCGGAATCCGCAGCATCGGCGACCGGTTGTGGTGCGACCACGCCACACTCACCGGCGCTTCGTACCCCGGCACCAGCCGCTTGTAGCTGTTCACCAGCGGGTTCGTCACCGCACAGAAGCTCCGGGCATGCCGCAACAACCCCCCCACGTACCACCGCATCACCTCCGAGATCTGATCCTCCGCGTCCGGATCATAGAACGCGTTCTGCCCGTTCCGGAAAAGCGACTGGTGCGTGTGCAGCCCGGAGCCCGGCTGCCCGTAGATCGGCTTCGGCATGAACGTCGCGTGCAGCCCGTGCTGCCACGCGATGTTCCGGACCACCCACTTGAACGTCGCCAGATCGTCCGCCGTCGTCAGCGCATCCGCGTACCGGAAGTCGATCTCGTGCTGCCCGGGCGCCACTTCATGGTGCGCCGCCTCCACCTCGAACCCCATCAGCTCCAGCGTCGTCACCATGTCCCGCCGCGCCACCTCCCCGAGATCCACCGGCGTCAGGTCGAAGTAGCCCCCAGAGTCGTGCGTCGTCCGCGTCGGCTTGCCGTCCGGCCCCCGCTGGAACAGGAAGAACTCCGCCTCCACCCCCGCCATCATCTCGTAGCCCATCTCCGCCGCCGCCTGGATCTGACGCTTCAACACCCAGCGCGGATCGCCCTCGAACGGCTGCCCGTCCGCCGTGTACACATCGCAGATCAGCCGCGCCACCCGGTTCTCCGGCTCGCCCCACGGCAGGATCGCGAAGGTGTTGTAGTCCGGCTTCAGGATCATGTCCGACTCCTCGATCCGCACGAAACCCTCGATCGAGGAGCCGTCGAACACGATGTCCCCGTTCAGCGCCTTCTCGAACTGACTCTGCGGCACCTCCACGTTCTTGATCGCCCCCAGGATGTCCGTGAACTGGAGCCGCAGGAACCGAACGTGGTTCGCCCGCATCAGCTCGAGCAGGTCCTCCTTCGTCGCGCCGATCGTCCGGGAAACCCGCGCCCCCGGCCTGACCTTGTGCGTGGGAATCAGCTCGCCTGCCGCGGCGCTCTCCCCGCCGGCGGAACTCGTTCGTCCCGGCCTGGTCCGCGTCGACATATGCCTCTCCCTGCTCAACGGTTGCGCGAAGGACGCAGCATGCTAACATCCCCGCGCGCAACGGTCAAACGAACGTGTGCACCGGGCCGCCACTCCCGTGACGCGCTGCCCGCGAACCCCGCGATCGCGGCCACAACGTCCCAAGAAATGCGGCAGATCGGCCTCCTTTTCATACACAGCAGTCTAGGAGGGGTTCGGTCATGACCCGGCACCGCCCCGGCCCACAGGTCGCCAGAAGGGGGCGCTCGAAACGGCTCCGTCCGGCGCGCGGGACCCCGTAGCCGCGCGAAGCGCAGCGCCCCGTCCGACGGCCACACGGCCGCACTCGCGCCCGTCATCAGACCGGGCCTGGATCCGTGGCCGACAGGAAAACCAGAAGGCGAGAGTCGGAATGGAGAGTACGATGAGCGAGCCGTCAGGGCCGGCAGTTCTGGCAGTAGCCGACCAGCTCCAGCCGATACCCCTCGACGCTGAACCCCGCCGGCACCGGCCCCACGCGCTCGAACATCGACGGATCGAGCTGCCCCTGGACATCCAGCACCAGCCCGCACCCCAGGCAACGCGCGTGATGATGCGGGTCGGTCCGGCCATCGTAGCGCGCCGATCCATCCCCGTACGTCAGCTTCACCGCCAGCCCGCACCCGACCAGCGTCTCCAGCGCCTTGTACACCGTCGCCAGAGAGATGTCGGGAATCTCCTTGCGAACCGCCGTGAAGACCTCGTCAGCGGCGGGGTGAGCATCCGTAGACAGCAGATACCGGTAGACCGCGGCCCGCTGCTCCGTAAAGCGCTGCCCGCTGGCCTCGAGCGCCGCGCGAAGGATCGCATCCGCCTCGGCCCGGTCCGGGGGCGTGCGGATCGTCGAGCTGTGGATCGCCGTTGCCATCGCTCCTCCTGACGCCAGCCGCTCGCGCAATTGCCGGTCTCGCAGTAACATAAGAGGAACCAGGTGGAGCGTCAATAGCAATTCTCACTCCAGACAGCCGTTCCAGGAGGCTCATGGCATGCAGGACAGGTCCCTTCCGCCGGCGGAGGAGGCGACCGAGCAGCCCGCGGTCGCGGTCGTCGCTCTCGTGGTCGACCTTATCTTCGCCTCGAGGATCCGCGGGACCGCTCAGGCCGCAGGCGTCCAGGCCACCACGGTCCGGTCGGCCGCCGAGCTGCTCCAGCGGGCCGGGGAACTCCAGCCCAGGCTCATTCTGGTGGACCTCGATGCCCGCGCAGCCGACCCGCCGGCCGTGATCGCCCGGCTCAGGGAGGACCCGCAGACCCGCGACATCCCGATCGTCGCCTTCGGCTCCCATGTGCAGCGCGAGGCGATCGAGGCCGCCCGGGCCGCCGGCGCGGACCGCGTCCTCGCACGCTCCGCCTTCGTCCGCGAACTGCCTTTCCTCCTGCGACGGCTGGACGGCCCCGGGACGGAGGGGGAATAGACGCCCCCCCCGGCCTGCGGGACACACGCGAGCGCGGCCCTGGCGCACGCCGGCGAGGCAGGCCCCAAAACACCGCCGCCCCGCGGCACCTTCTCCGCGGGGCGGTCAAGAGGCCCGCTCGTCAGGCGGCGTCCGCCTCCTCCTTGCGCTTGCAGTCGATGCAGTACCGCGCGTGCGGCAGCGCATCCAGTCGCTCGAAGTGGATCCGCTCGCCGCAGTTCTGGCAGATCCCGAAGTTCTCCGGATCCTTGTACAGCCGGCGCAGCGCTTCCTCCACGCGATAGAGGTACCGCCCCTCCTTGCTCGCGAAGAGGAGCATCTTCTCCCGCTCCATCGCGTCCGTACCCAGATCGGCGATGTGATCCGAGTACGAGTAGAGGTCCGAGTCCGCCTGCTCGGCCGACTGCTTGGCAAGCACGTCGAACTGCCCCAGAGAACGAAGGGCGCGCTCGCGCTCGCGGAGCAGCCGCTGAATCAGGTGCTCGACTTGCTGCTTGGTCAGCCCGTTAGCCATCGGCTTCCTCGCCTCCTCAAGGGGAATGCGCGGCAGACGCTGCCCACAGGGGGCCCGTCCCGTTCCGCGGGCACCCTGTGCCCCGAACTGGGGATCCACTCAAGATAGCACGGAAGGGGATACGTTTCAAGTCGAGACGGGAACGGCGCGTAGCGAGCAACGGCAATGTTGACAATTCGTTATGTCCACGGGGCGGCGTCCGGACGAGGCGAGACGGCGCCGGCCCGGGAGGACGCCGGGCGCACATCTCAGACCGGCACCGCCAGGCCCGTGAAGTACATCACCAGCAGCCCGAGCACCAGACCGGCCACGTGGAGCGGCTGAGCGAACCGGCCCTCCGCGCGCCGGGCGAGGAAGCGCCAGAGCACGGCGATCGCCTGGAGGATGGCCCCGCCGCCGACCGCGAAGACGAGGGTGGTCCAGAGGGGTGAGCTCGAGAAGCCGCCGATCCACGTCCCCAGCACGGCGGGCACGCCCGCGACGGCGCCGAGCAGCGCGAGCTGGCCGGGCCGCAACGCCGCCTCCGCCGTGGAGGCCGCGATCCCGAGCCCCTGCGCGCTGTTGTGCAGCAGGAACCCTACGGCGAGGGCCGTTCCCAGGGCGATCTCGCCGGTCGCGTACGCGCTGCCGATCGCGAGTCCTTCCCCGAGGTTGTGGAGCCCCACGCCCACGGCGACCAGGCCGGCGACGGAGCGGGGCGATAGCGGGCCCGTCCCGGCCCGCTGCTTCCGCTCGCGGAGCGTGGCGATGATGAGCGGGGTCCCGAGCGCGCCCAGGAGCACGAGGGCCGGCCCCTGGAACGCGCCGGGCACCCGGGTCGAACGCTCGAGCGCCGCGGCCAGCGCGTCCACGGCGAGGTAGGCGAGGAGGCCGATCGTCAGGCACAGGAAGAAGTCCAGCCACCGCCGGCGGAGCGCGCGGAGGAAGGGAAGCCAGGACAGCCCGAGGAGGACCGGGATCACGCCGCCGTACACGCCGAGCAGCCCGAGCGCGCCGATGTAGCGGCGGTCGGGGACGGGTGTGCGGGTGGCCACGCCGAGGCGGCCGGTGAACGTCAGGCCGGTGCGCGTCATGAGCGACACCTCGTGCGGCTCGCCCTCGACCCAGGGATAAGGGATCGTGATCGTGCGGCGCTCGAGCCGCCCGAGCGTCCGGTCGCCGTCGATGCGGTGCGTCCATACAGCATCGTCGACGAGGACCTGCGCGATCGTCGATGGCTCGGGCCCGCCGTTCACCACGCGCACCTGTATCTCGCCCGGCCTGGGCAGGGTGATGCGTTCGATCGTCAGCTCCTCCACGGGCGGGAACGCCCCGGGGAAGACGCCGATCGGCCCGAAGCGCAGGAAGACCGCGGCCAGGGCTCCGAGGACGCTCAGGGGCACCAGCCCCTTGACCCACACGGGAACGGCGAGGGAGCCGGCGCGCGAGCCCCCGGCCGCCGCGGCGAGGCCGGCTTCAGACATTCGGCACCTCCTGGACGTCGAAGATTCCCACCCAGCCCAGCTCGGCGAACTCGCTCTGGTGTGCGTGGAACATGAACGGCCCCGGGAACCTGTACGTGAACTCCAGGATCGCCCGTTCCCCCTGACAGAGCATCACGGTGTCCGTCCACTCGTAGTGGTCCAGCCGGGTGCCCGTGCGGTAGCAGCGGAAGAAGTTGCCGTGCAGGTGGAACGAGTTGATCGGGTCGAACTCGGTGACGTTGACCAGGTACACCCGGGTGAGTTCGTTCTTGCGGAGCCGGATCGGGTGCTTCTGGTAGTGGAAGCCGACCGTGTTGACCGCGTACACCTCGTTCTCGCCATCGAAGTCGGTATCGAAGGCGTTCATCACCATGACGAGCTCCCGCGCGGGCGGGCGCCCCTCCCGGGGATCCACCAGGAACACGCCGTAGAGCCCTTTGTGGATGTGCTTCTTGAGGGGCGGGGTGTGGCAGTGGTAGAGGTGCAGCCCGAAAGGCTCCGCGTCGAACTCGTACATGTAGCTCTGTCCCGGCTCCACGATCTCGAAGGTGCCATCCATGTCGGCGGCGTGGATGCCGTGGAAGTGGATGGTGTGCGGGTGACTCCCGGCGTTCACGAAGTGCACCCGGACCCGGTCGCCTTCCGTGCACCGGATCGTGGGGCCCGGGACCTGGCCGTTGTAGGTCCAGGCCGGGAAGAAGACGCCGGGCGCGACCTCGATCTCCGTGTCGACGGCCACGAGCGAGTACTCGCGCAGCACCTGGCCGTTGGGGAGCCGTGAGACCCGGCCGGCGTCGAAGTGGGTGAGGAAGGCGCTGGGATCGAACCCGCCCGGCTGGATGTCGCCCACGGGCTCCATGCGCAGGTGGTGGTTCGCGGGACCCGGGTGGCTGGTGTCTGCGGAGGGGCGCTGGGGTCGGAAGGCGAGTGTGCCGCCTGCGGCGGCGAGGCCGGCGGCTCCGAGGGCTCCGGCCTTCAGGAGTTCCCGTCGGCTCAGCCGGAGCTCCGGCGGCTCGGGCGGTTCGTTGCGAGGCGGTTCCGCTGGATCCGGCCTCGCGGTCGCCCGGGGATCCGGCTGGCCCAGGGCCTCTCCGACCCGATCAGGGCTCGCGTTCGGTTTCTCCATAGCCACCTCCGGCCACGTGCGAATCCGGGTCTCCTCTCCT
>DATCLG010000162.1:0-6642 GCA_036564015.1 Longimicrobiales bacterium | reverse complement strand
TGGAACGTGTGCTCTGCGCTACCCTCCCGGTCCGGCGGAGCCGCCGGTCGGGCCGCATTCGACCCTGCGGGTGTCCGTCACCTGCGTCACCTTCCAGCCCTGGCTCGTGCGGACGAGGTGGAACGCGTTGACGCCGCAGTGGCTGAGTCGCTCTCCAAGATAGAACGCGTAACGCATCCACGCTGTGGCAAGCGGGTCGTCGACGAGGATCAGGACGTCCGAGACCCGTTCATCCCAGACCTCGCCGCGGGGTGAGCCGACGGCGCGCACGAAGTCGTCGACGGTCACGGTTCGGAGCACCGTCTCGTGCTGGCGCGCGGCCGCCGTCTGGAGGCGGGCCTCGGGGTGGAAGACCGCTCGTGCCGCGGCGCTGTCCCCGCGGCGCATGGCGTCGAAGAGGCGGTCGATCACGGCCCGGACCTCCTGCTCCGCGGTGGACTGGGCGGCGAGGGGAGGGGGGCCGGCGCAAGCGAGGAAGCAGAGCGCGAGCAGGGCTTTCCGGTGCATTGGTGTGCTCCGCGTGATAGGCGACGACGGCGCGGTCTATTACGAGTCTTTCGGGTCGTGGGTTCCGGGAACCTCGGGATGTTTCGAAGCCGGGCCGGCCTCGAGGCCCGGCGGTCGTCCGTGGCTTCCCACGGCGCGGCTCCGCAGGTGGTCGATCATCCGGAGGGAGAAGGCGCAGAGCGTGGCCCAGGCGAATCCCACGGCGTAGCCGGCCAGGATGTCGGTCGGGTAGTGGATGCCGAGGTAGAGGCGGGAGGCGCCGACGAGCGCGATGATGAGGACGGCCGCCGCGACAGTGATGCGGCGGACGCGGGGCGGGGGGTCGAGGGAGATGATCAGGTAGGCCAGGGTCGTGTAGACGATCATGGACATCATCGCGTGGCCGGAGGGGAAGGAGCTGGAGTCGGGGAAGTGGACGCGCCATTCGACGATGCGGGGGCGGGGCCGTCCAAAGGCGAGCTTGAGAGTCAGGTTCAGGAGCGCGCCGCCGGCGACGGCCACCCAGAGGAGGAGGGCGGCGGTGCGGCGGCTGGTGAACCAGAGGAGGGCGCTGGCCACGAGGACCAGGGTGGAGATGACGACGAGGGAGCCGAGGGCGGTGACCTCGAGGGCGATCTGGTCGAGCCGGGGCGTGGCGTGCTGGTTGATCCAGAGGAGGACCTGCTGGTCGAGCCAGAGGGTTTCGCCTTCGAGGACGGACTCGGCGAGCTCGGCGAAGGCCCAGAGGGCGAGGATGGCGAGGCCGAGGCCGAGGAGGAGGAAGAGCCCGATCGCGGAGTAGAGGCTGCGGGCGTGGGGGAGGACCCGGCGCAGCGCGGCGATCGTGGTCGCCTCGGCGCGCTCCAGGCCTTTCCGCCACCACGCGCGGAGCCGGGTCGGGGCGAGACGGGGGACTCGAGCCATCGGGTTGGACCGTTGCCAGGTCCGGCGGCGGGGTGCAAGGTGTGTTCCGCGGCGAGCCGGGGCGCCAGGAGCGTACCCGCGTAATCGTAATCCACGAAAGTATTCGGGTTGGATGGATCATCCAACCCGGAACATGGCATTGGCCCGGCCCGGGCCATGAGTGGGCGCGGTCCGGGTACCCGGACCCGCGCCTAGCGTGCGGAGCGGCGGGAGGCGCGTTTCCGGCGTGAGGCCGGGCGGCGGGCGCCGGCGGAGGCGCGCCCGCCTCCCCTGCCTCTGCGCCTGGCCCGCAGCGCGCGCGCCCCGGTGGCGGTCGCGACGGGGAACAGCAGGGCGAGCGAGGCGACCCACGCCGGCGCGTCGCGCGGGGCGGGCGCGGCCGCCGATGCCTGATTCGCGGCCGGCGCGGGCCGCGGTGTTTCGACCGGCTGCGGCTCCTCTCTCCGGGCTGCCGCCTCGGCGGCGAGCCGACGCTCCACGTACTCCCGGTACGCTCTCGGGAAGACCGCGACGTGGAAGTGCGGGGGGCGGTACTCCCGGGTGACGTCGAGCACCCCCTTCGCCTCCAGCGAGAGCAGGGTCGACTCCAGCCAGCGGCGGCTCGCCGGGTTTCTCGGCACCCGCAGGTCCACGGCCATGCCCGCGGGGTGGACGGAGAGGGGGTGGGCGTTGGCCGGCTGGCGCGTCGTGGGACGGACCAGACTCGTGACCACCAGCTTCTCGCCCGTCGCCCGGCGATACTGCTGCGAGAGCCTCTCGATCAGCGTCCGCACCTCCGGCAGCGCGTACGGGTAGCGGACGAGGCTCACGTCGTAATCCTCGTTCCCCTCCAGCTCCACCAGCTGCCCCTCCTCCACCAGCCTCCGCACATCGGACGGCCTCTTCGCGAAGGCGTAGCCACTCTCGACCGCGACGGTGTGCTGGCGTTTCATCGATGCGCGCGACCCGCGCAGCTCCGCGGCCTCCGCCTTCGCCGCGGGCGCCACGGAGATGACGACGAGGGCCAGCAACCAGCGGGACAACCGCCTCATCGCATCCTCCGGTCTCGATGACGATCCGGCCGCCCGACCCGCTCGGCGCGGACCGGGACGGCCGGATCACAAATCATTGTCCTTCAATCTATTACGCCGGAACGCACCCCCGGTTCCGCTGGCCAGGGCCCGACGGCACGCGGCCAGGCTGGCTCGGGCCCGACCGTTCGGGCCGCGTCAGAACCGGTAGCTCAGCCCGACTTCGACACTGCGCGGGGCGCCGGGCGTGAAGTGGAGCTCGGTCACCTCCTCGAGCTCGTCCCGCAGCCGCGAAGTCGTGGCGAATTGCGCCTCGTTCCACTCCGCGTCGAACAGGTTGTCCACCGCCACGGTGAGCTCGAGCCTGCCGAGCCGCCAGCTACCGAACGCTTCCCAGAGGGTGTAGCCGCGGGCGCGCACGGTGTTGGTCTCATCGGCGGGCCGGGCGCCGACGTGACGCACGCGGATCCCGCCGCTGACCGGCCCGGCGTCCTGGACGGTGAGGCCGGCGGTCCCCGTCACCTCGGGCGCGAGCGGGATCCGATCGGCGCCGGGCGGCTCGTCGACGAAGCGACCGCGGGCGAGGTTCAGGTCGGCATCCGCCCAGAGCCAGGGCAGGAGTCGGAGCCGCGCCTCGAGGTCCACTCCGTAGCGACGCGTGCGGCCGCTCGGCTCCGTGACGCCCTCGTCCCCGACGTAGACCAGCTCGCTCTCCAGGTCGAGCCGCCAGGCCGAGGCGGCCAGGGTGCCCCGGCTCCAGCTGGTCCGCGCGCCGAGCTCTGCCGACCACGCGCGGGGCAGCACGTTGTCTCCCTCGCCTGCGAGGATCACATCCCGCGCATCGTTCGAGTGGAAGCCGCCGGCGGCGTTCAGGAACAGCGTGAGACCGTCGGAGGCGTCGACCGCCAGGTTCGCCTTGGGATTCACGATCCCCTTCCACTCTGTCCCGGACGCGTGGGGCAGATCGGACGGCAGCCCGAGCAGCCGGTCGTCGACCTCGAAGCGGAAGAGGTCTCCGCGGAGGCCGAGGTTGAGTCGGACCCGGCGCGCGAGCCGGAGGTCCTCCTCCGCCCAGGCGAACAGGTGCTCCTGGGCGATCCGGGCGTCCACCCGGGTTCCCAGGCGGCGGCGCCGCTCCTGGTGGTGCAGGGCGACGTCCATGCGGTCCGCGCGTGCGCCTGCGCCCACGTGCCAGCGCCCGTCGAGGCCGAACGGCTGGTTGGAACGCGAGTAGGCGAGCCGCAGGCCGGCGAGCCAGCGATCGTCTACCTGCTCGATGCCGTCGCCGTGGAGCGGATCGGCGAGGAAGAAGGTGAAATTGCTGAAGAGGTCGAACTCGTAGCGCGTGAGGAAGGCCTGCGCCTCCCACTGCGCATCCATCCCGGGCAGGCTGCGCAGGCCCACGCTGAGGTCGGCGCGGCCGGTGCGGCCGCCCTCCGTGGGATCGATGGCGCCGAAACGGGTGATCGCGCCGGACCGGACGGCGCGCTCCGGGATCTGCCCCGAGGCGTCCCACTCGGCAGCGAACGCCGAGCCCAGCGCGAACCACTCCCGCGCCGGTCCGGCCGGCCCGGTCCACTTCGCGAAGAGGTTGAGGCGCCGGTGGTGCTGGGCCGACTCGAACGGACCATCGCTGTAGTGCCAGGCAGCGGCGACGTACCCGCCCGGCTCACCCGCGCCTCCGCCCAGCGGATTCATGGCGACCAGGTGCAGCGTGTTGAACGATCCGGCCCGCACGGTGGCCTGGGCCGAGGGCACCCGGTCGCGCGTCCGGAACTCGACGGAGCCGGCGGTGGCGAAGTCGCCGTCGCGGACGTCGAACGGCCCCTTGCGGACGTCGATACGCTCGACCAGCTCCGGAATCAGGAAGTGCAGGTCGGCGTACCCCTGTCCGTGGGCGTGGGACACCATGTTGACGGGGAGCCCGTCGACGCTCACGGCGACGTCGGTGCCATGGTCCGCGTCGAATCCCCGGAGGAAGATCTGCTCGGCCTTGCCGCCGCCGGCGTGCTGGGCGATCACCAGCCCGGGCGCGAGCCGGAGCAGCTCCTGCGAGGACTGCCGCGGCCGCAACCGGACGTCGATCTCGCGGATCGTGCGCGAGGAGGCGGCCGAGTAAGCGCGCTCGGTCGCGACGAGCACCGGCACCAGCTCGACGGGCGCGGGCCGGAGGCGGAACCGAACGATCGAGTCCGTCGTCGCGACCGCGAGCGTCTCGGGCGCGAAGCCGATCCGGGTCGCGACCAGCCGCAGCTCGCGGCGCGGGACCTCGAGGCGGAACGTTCCGGCCGGTCCGGTGACCGCGCCGATCTCCCCGGCCTCTCCGAGCACGACGACGGCCGCGCCGGCGATGGGCGCGCCGTCCTCCGCGTGCGTGACGGTCCCGTGGACCGGGTGAGTCTCGGGTCGTTGAGCGAAGAGTGGGGTGGCGACAACGGCGGCCGAGAGGGCCGCCCACGTGCCGAAACGACGCATCATGGGAGTCTCTCCCGGGCGTCGGGTGGTGTCGCCGCCGCCCAGGACGCCGCGACCGGACGGCGGGGACGCCCTACGACGCGCACCCCCGGAGGTGCATCGCCGCCATCGGTACGTCGGGTGGCTAGGCGGGGCGGGAAGTTAGAACCCGACCCCGCGCGGCGCAAGGCGGGGCGAGCCGGGGCCGACATCTAAGATAAGCCGAAGTCCGCCTTCTACATTTCGGTGTTTGTTCGTTGGTCAAAATTGCCAATGGGCTCCGTGGCGACCGGCTCCATCTTGTTTGCATGGATAGGACCGCGCGAGCGAGCGCCCCGCTAACGCCGCAGGATCCCCGCCGAAGGCCGCGGGTTCCGAAGGGTAGGCCGAATTGCAGCATCGGCAAACGTCGGTGCGGGGTGAGCTTCGGCGACGCCAATGCAGGAGTGGCAAGATCGAAGCGTGCCGGAAATTGCCGCCCGGTTCACCCCCAATGCATGCCAGCGGCGTCAACAGGAACCGCACATAACCACCAAGTATTTCCCTGAGAGCGTGTGTAGAAACTGGCATGGAGTTGGGGCGTGCGGCGGGACATTTCACAACCCGCGTAGCCGACCGACGTCCGCGATCTCAACTGGGATCGGATCGCGGCGGCGCTGCCCCCAGCCAAGAACGGCCGAACGGGCCGGCCGAGGAAGTATACGCCCCGCTCTAGGTGTGGAACGCCATCTTCTACCAGGCGCGCACAGGCTGCGCCTCGCGGCTCTTGCCGTATGACTTTCCGCCCTGTTGCGTGGTCTGGTTCCGCTTTCGCCGCTGGCGGCAGAACGGCACGTTGGAGCGAATCCGCGATGCGCCCCGTGAATAAGTGCGCCGTGCGGAGGGCCAAGAGCCCACGCCGAGTGTCGTCGCTCTGGACAGCCAGCGGTGAAGACCGACAAAAAAGGGTTCAGGGTTACGACGGAAGAAGGTCGTCGGGCGTAAGGACGATAGCGCGGTCGACAGCCTCGGCCAGATCCACGCCCTGCGCGTGCATGGGGCGAGCGTGAAGGACCGCGACGGGGCGGGAGGAGGTGCTTAGCCAGCTCGACTGGGAGCGCTCCCTCGAGCTTGAGACCGTCTGGGCGGACGGAGTCTACCAGGAAGACCCGGAAGACTGGGCCGCCGATGTGCTCGGGCTCTGACTCCGGATCGTACGTAAGCTCCAGGGGGCAGAGCGGTTTCACCTTGCAGGCCAAGCGCTGGAGCGTCGAGCGGAGGCTCGTTGGGCGCTACCGGCGGCCGAAGGATTACGAGGCGAATCGCAGGAGCAGCGAGGCTTGGGTCCGCCGCTCCATGATCCACTTCATGATTTGGCGACTCGCCGCCGGGTGACTTTCTCCAAACCCTCTGAGGAACATGTCTGCTACGCCCCATAGCAAGCTATTTCCTGCCCTCCGTAGTGACACCTGCTCGTCTGCGGTCAGGGCCGGGATTCGGCTTCGGGCGCGGATGTTGGTACTTCACCGATACCACCATTAATTTAGGAGGAACCGATGCGGACAGTAATCCGCCTTGCGTCGCTGCTGGTACTTACTGTAGCAGGCGCTCTACCCGCCCTAGGAGCGTGTCCGAGTAATCCTCCGGTGTAGCTGGGGATGGTGGCGGCGGATGGGTCGATGTACATTGGGGACAGTCCTTCTTCTCGGGAGCCGCTGCCCATGGCCAAGACCTTCCGCCCCTACGAGCCGGACCAGCTTCTGCTCTTGCCGCCGTCGCTTCGGGACTG
>DATCLG010000161.1:0-35362 GCA_036564015.1 Longimicrobiales bacterium | reverse complement strand
CGGGCGGTGGTGAGGGGGAGGAACCCGTTGGCGAACGCGAAGGTGAAGGTCAGGACGTTCGCGGCGCCGTGGGCGGTGAGGCCCTGGTAGTAGCCCTTCAGCCCCGGGAAGAAACGCAGGATGTCGATCCTCGCGTAGGAGAGCGCCTGGGCGAGGCCGTGGAAGACGCCGGCGACGAGGGCGGCGTAGCCGATGTAGATCGTCCAGCGGAGCCAGCGGCGCTGATCCAGCGGCAGGTCGAAGCCGTGAGGGTCGATGGCGATCGGGGCGGTCATCGTACCACCACCTTTCCGGCCATCGTGTGATGGCCGATCCCGCAGAACTCGTGGCAGATGAGGAGGTACTCGCCCGGGCTCCGGAAGCGGTAGACCATGCGGGTCACCTGGCCCGGGATGAGCATCATGTTGACCCGCGTCGTGGCGATGTTGAAGCCGTGGATCACGTCCGCGGACGTGGCCGTGAAGGTGACCTCGGCACCCGCGGGCACCTCGATGACAGCGGGGTCGAAGACCCACGCCCGGCCGACGATGACGGCCTCGTACTGGTTGGGGCCGGTCTGCCGGACGCCGGGCCGGTCGAATGGCGGCGTCTGCGCGAGTCGATGGGGGTCGACTTCCGCGACGTGGGTGGGCAGGTGGATGCCGCGGACGGTCGCGGCGTAGAGCAGAGCGGCCAGGCAGAAGACGAGCAGGACGCCGCTCACGGCCAGGTAGGCCTTCTCGTAGAGATCGATCTTCATACGGACGCTAGCGGTAGAGCAACGTCACGTACATCATCGCCCAGAAGCCGAAAATCAGGAGCAGCAGGAGCATCGAGAAGAAGAGCGTGCCGGTCAGGACGGGCTCGGTCTCCGGCGTGAGATCCGTCTCTTCGGGTTCGGCGGAGCCACTGGCCGGTGCTGTGGGCTCGTCGATCGCCATAGCGGGTCACCTCCTCACCCGGGGCTCATCGTTCGACGCAGGCCGCCGAAAGGAGCGGGCGGCGAGGGCGAGGAACGCGAGGAAAGCGACGAGGAGCGCGGCGGCCAGGGCGATCGGCCGCGCGTCGACGTTCCCCGCGAGGAGCTCGTTCAGCGTGTCCCAGAGGAGCGCGACGAGCAGGGCCCCGAACAGCACCAGGAGCGCGAGCCGGAGCGCGAACCGGAGGACGTGGTTTCGGTCGGCCATTGGGATGCGTCCTTCGGCCGGCGAGCCGGCCGTCCGTGCCGTGTGGGGTTCGGACTATCGGACGACGAGCGTGGTTCGCATGCCCAGCGCCTGGTGGTCGCCGTGCTGGTCCCGGACCGGGCAGTAGACTTCGTAGGTGCCCGGGTCGAGGTTCGTGGTGAGGGCGGCGCTCCCGCCCGGCTCGATCTTGTCGATCCTCAGGGTGCGGCCGGCGCCCTCGATTTCGAGTGCGTGGGTATAGCGGCCGTTGTTCACCGCCATGATGGTGATCGCGCCGCTCGGGACGGTGTCCCGCGTGAGGTCGACCCGCCACTCGCTCAGTATCGCGTGGATCATGACCCCCGCTTCCGCCTCCGGGGTCCCGGCCATCATGCGGGCCGTGTCGCCGGGCGGGGCGCGGTCGATCTCGAAGGTCTGTTCCTCTGCCGGCCGCTCGCACGCGACTGCGACGACCAGGAGCAGGGTCGCCACCAGGCCGTAGCGCGCGAAGGTAGCCGGGAAAGCCGATCGGGCCGTCATCGGGCGGCTGAGGGAAAGCAAGTTTCAGGCCATGTGGGGGCTTCAGCGGCTGGCCTGGTGCGGATTTCCGGTCGGTCGCCGGTCCGCCGAGCGACCGCTGCGGTGGCGCGCGGGTGCGCGCGCAGGAGCGCGGGAGCCAGGCGTCTGGTGGGGGCTGCCTCGCAGCGTGAACGGCGGTGACGGGTGGGCGGGCGTGAAGGCGTGTCTGGCGTTCCGGGGCGATCGGATGGCCGGCCGCGCCGCGGGCGTCAGGTCGGAGCGCGCCGGAAGTGGAGCAGCCGCACGTCCACGGTGACTACCCGGCGCTCGCGCGTCGCGATCTGCGCCAGCGCCTCCTCCGGCAGGTGCCAGTAGTTCGGCGTCATGCGGAGCAGATCCAGCACCACGCCGGTGTCCAGCTCCACCGAGTAGGTGAGTGTGTCTTCGCCCCTCAGCTCGAACTGCGGACGGAGCCGCTCGACCGTCCGCTCCCGTTTGGCTTCTTCCAGCCCCAGGAGCGGGAGCTCCGCCCGCAGCTCCTTGAGGTGCTCGGCGGTGGGGATGGCGACGAGCAGGAGGCCGTCGGGCCGTGCGATCCGCGCGAACTCTGCGGGGTTGCGCGGTGCGAAGACGTCGATCAGCACGTCGATGGAGGCGTCCGCGACGCAGATGCGGTGTTTGACGTCGTTGACGAGGAAGAGCACGTCGCGGTGTGCGCGCGCGGCGAGGCGGAGGGCGTCGCGGGAGACGTCGACGCCGATGAAGCAGGGGGCGGGGCCTGTGTTCCGGAGTCGCGCCGCGAGGTAGCCGATGTAGTACCCTTCGCCGCAGCCGGCCTCGAGCACGGTGGTGGCGGAGTTCTCGCGGGGGCGGGCGGCGGCATGGTGTCGCGTGGCGGCGGCGATGGAACTTGCGAGCGGCTCGAAGTGTCCCTGCTCGAGGAAGCGGCGGCGGGCCCGCAGCATCTCCGCGGTGTCCCCGCGGACTCTGGAGCGGCCGTGGCCGGTGGGCAGGAGGTGCACGTATCCCTCGCGGGCGCGGTCGAACGCGTGGCGCTGGGGGCAGCGCAGCGTCCTGTCGTCTTCGGTCAGCGGCCCGGCACAGACGGGACAGATCACGATACCGGCGCAAGGTCTCATGCTATCCCGCGGGGTGTGATGGGGAGGTGTGCCGGCCGCCAGGGTCTTCGTCTGCGGGGGCCGCAGCGGACAGGGCTCGCCAGGGCCGGGCGTCGGGCCCGGCCCGGTGGCCGGCCGGGCAAATTGGGCGGCCGGGCGCGGGCCCGGCAAGCCCGGGCCGGTCCTTCCCTTCGGCCGGCAGGGCGTGTACCTTTGTGAGTATGGACGTGTTTGACCTGAGCCAGCGTGATCGGCGGCCTGCGGGTGCGGTGAACCGGCCTTTCGGCCGCGGGGCGGGGCGGGTCGTGCGGTGGGCGGCCCTCGGGTTGCTCGCGTCGGTCGCTATCGGGTGTGGCGGTGCGGCCCGGACGGCGGGCCCGGCCGACGCGTCGGCGTCGCGCGTCGCCCGCGCGCCGCGCAACTACACCGAGGCCGACGTCCGTTTCATGCAGAACATGATCGTCCACCACGCGCAGGCGCTCGTGATGGCCGATCTCGTTCCGGACCGGACGGAGCGGGAGGAGATCCGGCGGCTGGCCGAGCGGATCGCCGTCTCGCAGAAGGACGAGATCGCCATGATGGAGCGGTGGCTGCGGGACCGTGGCGAGGCCGTCGCGTCGGATCATCACCACCACGCCACGATGCCGGGCATGCTGAGCCAGGAGGAGCTCGATCGGCTGGCGGCCGCGCGCGGTGCGGCGTTCGACCGGCTCTTCCTGGAGCTCATGATCCGGCACCACGAGGGCGCGCTCGTCATGGTCAGGGAGCTGTTCGCCACCCCCGGCGCTGGGGAGGCGCCCGAGGTCTACCAGCTCGCCTCCGAGGTGGATGCCGACCAGCGCATGGAGATCGCGCGCATGCGCGCGCTGCTCGCCGCCCTCGATTCTACCGGCAATCGGGAGTGATGCGCGCCGGGAGCGGTTGCGCAACGCATTCGAACCACACACCTCACCGTACCGTGGATTGCCCATGAGACTCGGACAGATCTTCGAACGGCGGGGCGCCGCCCTGGGGGGGCTGCTGCTCCTCGCGGTCGCCGGGTGCTCCGCGGCGACGACCGGGACGACGCCGGGCACGGCCGCCCGGGCCGCGTCCGATCCGCGCGTCGGACTGCGCGCGGGCTGGATGAACGCCGGCTCGGTGGCCCGGAACCTCAGCCTGGTGGCGTCCATTCCCCGGCCCGAGGAGTTCGTCAACCCTTCGGATCCCGGCGATTTCGGGTTCGCCAACACCGACATCGCCTTCCAGGGGAACTACCTCTTCCTCGGCAACTACAACGGGTTCCAGGTCTATGACATCTCGGACCCCAGGAACCCCAGGCTCAGGACCCGGTTCGTGTGCCCGGGCGGCCAGGGCGACGTGTCCGTGTGGGGCAACCTGCTGATCATGTCGGTCGAGGAGACGCGAGGCCGACTCGACTGCGGGAGAGGCGGGGTGCGGGACTCCGTCAGCCCGGAGCGTTTCCGCGGGGTCCGGATCTTCGACATCAGCGACCTGGACCGGCCGCGCCAGGTCGCGGCGGTGCAGACCTGCCGGGGCTCGCACACGCACACCCTGGTGGCCGATCCCAACGACCGGGAAAACATCTACATCTACGTCTCCGGGACGAGCATGTCCCGGCCGGAGGCCGAGCTGGCGGGCTGCGTGAGGAACGCGGGGCTGGATGACCCGAACAACCCGTACTTCCGGATCGAGGTCATCCAGGTCCCGCTGGCCGCGCCGCAGAATGCCCGGATCGTCAACATGCCGCGCATCTTCGCGGACCCGAAGACGGGCCGGATCGCGGGGCTGTGGCCCGGCGGCTCCCACGGGCCGGGGACGCAGGAGACGGCGCAGACCAACATGTGCCACGACATCACCGTGTACCCGGAGATCGGGCTGGCCGCGGGGGCATGCTCGGGCAACGGGATCCTGCTCGACATCCGGGACCCGGCCAACCCGGTGCGCGTCGCGGAGGTGATCGACCCGAACTTCGCCTACTGGCATTCGGCGACGTTCAGCAATGATGGCGACAAGGTGATCTTCACCGACGAGTGGGGTGGGGGCGTGCAGCCTCGCTGCCGCGCGACCGACCGGCGGGAGTGGGGCGCGGATGCGATCTTCCGCCGCTCGGGCCACACGCTGACCCTCGCCGGGTACTTCAAGATGCCCGCGCCGCAGACGGACAAGGAGAACTGCGTCGCGCACAACGGCTCGCTGATCCCGGTCCCGGGGCGCGACATCATGGTCCAGGCGTGGTACCAGGGCGGGCTGTCGGTCTTCGACTTCACCGATCCGGAGAACCCGGTGGAGATCGCGTACTTCGACCGCGGCCCGCTGAGCGACACGCAGCTGCTGCTCGGCGGCTACTGGTCCACCTACTGGTACAACGGCTACATCTACGGCTCGGAGATCTCGCGGGGGCTGGACGTCTTCGAGCTCCAGCCGAGCGAGTTCCTGACGCGGAACGAGATCGAGGCGGCGAAGCTGGCTCGGCTCGAGAGGTTCAACCCGCAGTTCCAGACGAAGATCACCTGGCCGGCCACGTACGTGGTGGTGCGTGCTTATCTGGATCAGCTCGAGCGGGGCGGGGGCCTGCCGGCCGAGCGGCTGCAGGCCGTGCGGCGTGAGCTGGATCGGGCCGAGCGGCTGCAGGGCGCGGAGCAGCGCGCCGCGCTGACCGAGCTGGCCGCCGGGCTCGAGCGGGACCTGCCCGGCGCGCGCGACGCCGACCGGGTCCGCCGGGTGATCGAAACGTTGCGGGAGATGGCGAGGGCCGGCGGCTGATCGTCGCCGGGCCGGGCACCGTGCGAGGGCGTCCCGCCCCTCGAGACGGACTCGCCCGGCGCCGCTCGCCCCGCCCGCCTCTGGCGGCGGAGGGTCGGCGGCCGCATCTCCACACGAATTCGGGCCGCGAGTCGCCTGTCAGGCGTTCTCGCGGCCCGAACTCATTCTGATTCTGTCTGCTTCATCTGAGCCCGCGGGCTCAGGCACCGGCCGTTCCTGCCGGCGCGTCGAGCGCGGGCGGCGTGCAGGCGAAGCGCGTGGCAGAGGCCCGCGCTCAGAACCTCACCGTCTGCAGGAACTGGATGCTCTGGGCGATGCTGGGGAACGGGTCGGACGTCTCGTCCTCGATGTAGTAGCGGTCGAGCCCAACGTCGCGGGCGGCCCGCAGCACGGCCCGGTAGTCGATCTGGCCCGTTCCGACCGGCACCTCTGTCTCATCCGGCGGCGCCATCCCCGAATGATCGCCCGTCGGGATGCCCTTCTTCATGTCCTTGATGTGCATCAGCACCCACCGGCCCGGATACTTCCGGATCAACGCCGCCGGATCCTGCCCGGGCCAGGAGGCCCAGAAGACGTCGATCTCGAACTTCACGGCTTCCGGATCCGTCTCCTGCATCAGCACATCCATGGGCAGGACGCCCCCGGGGCCGGGGGAGAATTCGTACCCGTGGATGTGGTAGAAGAACTGCAGGCCCTGCTCCCGCGCCGCTCTGCCCCAGCGGTTGAAGTCCGCCGCGGCCTGGCGAGCCTGCTCGACCGTGAGCGGGGCGGGCGCCGGGTGCGGAATCCACGCCGTGCCGACGTAGCGCACGCCCAGGGTCCGCGCGTCCGCCAGCACGCCGGCCAGGTCGTCGCGGAAGCGCTCGTAGCTCTCGTGCATGGAGGTGGCGCGCAGGCCCGCCCGGTCCAGCTCCTGGCGGAACTGCTGAGGAGTCAGGCCGTAGGTGCCGGCCAGCTCCACCTCGCGGAAGCCCAGCGCGTAGACCCTCCGGAGGGTCCCGGGCACGTCTGCGGCGAGCTCCCGCCGGAGGCTGTAGAGCTGGAGGCCGAGCGGACCATGGAAATCCCCGCGCAGCTCGATGCCCTGCGCGCCGCTCGCCCGCACGCCCGCCGGCTCGCTGCTGACCTCGACTCCCCTGCCCACCGCGCAGCCGGCCGCGAGGAGGGCAACCCCGGTCAGGGACAGGATAGACGCTCTCATGGTGTGTCTGGGTTGAGGGACTCGTGACCGGCGCCGACCCACCAGGCGCCCTGTCTGGCCACCGCCGCGGGAGGTCGGGCGGGGCCTTTTGTCCTGAAAACTGCCCTGGGGTGCGCATCCGGGCAAGGGTTCCATGCCGCGCCCCGGGCGCGTCGGCTCCACCGCAGGCCGTGGTAGCGAAAAAATTGCACGATGTAACGAGATGTGTTGCTGTCCGACCACCTCGATCGTGACACCAGGCGTGGAGAATCGGTTAGAACTGGCGTGATGTGCGGTGGAAAGTGGTCAGATGTGCGCAGTTAGCTGTACGCTCGTGCATGTCCCCTTGACGCCGATGCCGGGGCCGGTTATCATGAGAGACGTGCTGCGGGCGAGCCGCAGCGAGCGAGTCGACCATCGCCCTCAGGCAGGCGATCATGGAGCAGCTCTTCCAGCTCATGCGTCGTGCAGCGTGTAGCCAGGACCAGGTTATGTGTCCGTGTGCCTGGTGTCGGATCGCCATGTGTATCGGTCGCCTCCAGCGACAGCAGGTCGTCGCGCAGCAGATGAACCGGACGCATGGGCATCGCATGAGATCACGACCATGAGATTCGGGTCGTTGCGTATGTGCGAGCTGCCCTTGCGTCGAGTGGATCAGCGCAAGGGCAGCTTTCTTTTTCGGGTCGATGCGCGGGAACGGTGACCGCTCGATCCGGGAGCCCGGCCTCGGGTGGTGAAGTTGGCCGGGTCAGAGTCGATACCCTGATACCAGAGTCCAGTCGGAGGAAACGGAGGCAACAATGAACCGCCTGATCATATTAGGGGTGCTGGCTGGAAGTGCTTTGACGGCAGGTTGCGCCGCGCTGGGGACGCCGGTGGGTGTGGCGGAGCTGGGGAGCGGGCTGCCCGCGCCGGCGCTGTGGACCCCGGAGGAGGTGGCTGCGCGGGTGTCGGCGAAGCCGGGGGAGACGCCGGAGGCGGTCCGCGCCCGGCTGGCCGCCGGGGATGCGCATGTGGCGGAGCGACGCTGGGCCGCGGCGCGTGAGGAGTACCTGGCCGCCGCGGGCCTGTTGCGCGCGGATGGGACGTTCGCCGGGCCGGCGCTGCGTCGTCTCGCCAACAGCTACTACTTCCAAGGCCGGCACCTGGAAGCGGCTGCGGTGCTGGACACACTGGCCGCGGAGGCCGCTCTCTTCGGTGAGCTCTCGGCGGAGGCCGAGGCGTTGTTCGGTGCTGCGCTCCTCTACAACCGGAGCGGTCGTCCGGCCGAGGCGAGGGAGCGCGTGATCCGGCTGCAACGACTCCTCACTTCTCCCTTCCTTCCCGAAACCCTCAAGGACCAATTGGTCCCCCGCCTTGTTGTCCGCTAGAGCGGCCGCACCCTTTCCGCTGGTCCGGTGCTCGCGTCGGGCCGGCGGAAAGGGTGCACCGCCCCCCCCTTTGTGGCAGCCGTGATCTGAGCGATCGTCAGTTGTTCCCTGGCGCTCCCGTGTACGCGCGATGACCCCGGAACGGAGCTCGTCGCGCGATTTTTCGTCAGGACGCGTCGAGCCGGAGCCCGTGGGGCGCGAGGGGGAGCGACCGCAGTCGCACGCCGGTCGCGCGGTAGATCGCGTTGCCGAGCGCCGGCGCCACGGCGATGATCGGTGTCTCGCCGGCGCCGGCCGGGGGGATGTCCTTCCGGTCGAGCAACACGGTCTCGAGCTCGGGCATGTCGCTCATCCGGGGGACGCGGTACTGGGAGAGTCGCGGGTTGAGGATCCGCCCGTTCTCGAACTCGATGGCTTCCCAGAGCGCGCCGCCGATGCCCATGACGACGCAGCCCTCGACCTGGTTGCGCAGCCCGTCGGGGTTGACGATCGCGCCGCAGTCGAACGCCGAGAGGATGCGGACGATGCGGACGCGGCCGGTGGCGCGGTCGACGGCGACCTCGGAGCAGGTGGCGATGTAGCCGCCCTTTTCGACGCCGCAGGCGAGGCCGATGCCGTGGCCGGGGGTCGGCTTCCAGCGGGTCCAGCCGAAGCGTTCCGTGGCGGCCTCGAGGACGGCGCGGAGTCGCGGGTCCCGGATGTTCCGGAGCCGGAAGACGAGCGGGTCGAGGCCGAGGCGGGCGGCCAGCTCGTCCATGTGGGTCTCGCGGGCGAAGTTGTTGGCGGTGGCGGCGAGGGCGCGGTAGGAGCCCTGGCGCAGGGGGGAGTCGGAGGGGAGGAAGGCGATGCGCTGGTTCGGCACCTCGTAGCTGGTGCGGATGCCGGCGGTTCCGGCGTTGTAGTTCCGGAACTCCCAGGCGGTGAGGGTGCCATCGCGGCGGACGCCGCTGCGGATCTCGATGCGAGCGGCGGGGCGGAAGTAGGCCCAGGTGAACTCCTCCTCGCGGGTCCAGACGACCTTGACGGGGCGCCTGGCCGCGCGCGCGAGGCGAGCGGCCTCGATCGCGGCGTCGCCGGTGTGCTTGCCGCCGTAGGCGGAGCCGGTGTCGGGGACCAGGACGCGCACGCGCTCCTCGGGGATGCCGAAGGCGCGGGCCAGCTCGGTGCGGACGCCGAACGGCCGTTGGGTGCCGGTCCAGACGGTGAGCTTGCCGTCGGTCCACTGGGCGACGGCGGCGCGGGGCTCGAGGGGCACGTGCGCGATGTAGGCGGTGGTGTAGGTGGCCTCGAGGCGCTCGTCCGCGGCGGCGAGCCCGCGCTCGATGGAGCCGACCTCGAAGGGGTTGGAGGGGCTCCTCGCGGTCCTGACGAGGTGGTCGAAGACGTCGCGGTAGGAGGGCTGCGCGGGCGCGGGAGTCCATTCCGCGCGCAGGGCGGCGAGCGCACGGAGCGCGGTCGCTTCGTCGGGCGCGGCGACGCCGACGAAATCGCCCTCGTGGACGACCACGACGCCGGGGATCGCAGCGGCCGCGCGGGTGTCGGCGGAGACGAGCCGGGCGCCGAACGCCGGCGGACGGAGCACCTTGCCGATCAGCATCCCGGGCAGCCGCATGTCGGAGGTGTAGCGGTGCTGTCCGGTGACGATCTCCCGACCGGCGACTTTCGGCAGGGTTTTGCCTGCGACCTTCCAGCGGTCGGGCGGGGCGATGGCCACGTCGGCGGGGATCGCCTGGACGAGGCGCTCGCCGCGGGTCAGCTCGCCGATCCCGATGCTGCGCCCGGACTGCGGGTCGACCACTTTGCCGTCGGAGACCGAGAGGCCGTTCGGATCGACCTTCCAGCGCTCGGCGGCGAGTGCGAGGAGCCTCTCGCGCGCGGCGGCGGCGGCCCTGCGGAGCTGCGTCCCCATCTGGGGGGTCGACCGGCTGCCGAAGGTGCCGGCGTCGTACGGCGTGAGGTCGGTGTCGCCCATGACGAGGCGGATGGCGGCCGGGGGCACGCCGAGCTCGTCGGCGACGGCCTGGGTGAGCGAGGTGCGGATGTCCTGGCCGACCTCTACCTTGCCGGTGTAGACCGTCACCTGCCCGTCGGCGGCGATGTGGAGCCAGGCGCCGATCGTGTCGGCGGCCTGGTGGGGCGGGCCGGCGAGCGCCTCGGCGGCCGCCGCGGCGTCCCGGCCGACGAGGAGCAGGAGGATCCCGGCGCCGAGGGTTTCGAGGAACTCGCGGCGGCTGAGCGGGAATCCAGGCGCGCGCGGTTCGGGCTCGGGCCCGGTGGGCCCGACGGGCTGCTCGAGGGTGCGGAGCGTCTCATCCATGGCGGGCCTCCGTGGTCATGCGGGCGGCGCGGCGGATGGCGGCGATGATACGGGAGTAGGTGCCGCAGCGGCAGATGTTGCCGTCCATGGCGCGCCGGATCTCGTCCTCGGTGGGTGCGGGTTCACGGCTGAGGAGGCCGACGGCGGCCATGATCATGCCGGGCGTGCAGTAGCCGCACTGCATGGCGTTTTCGGCGAGGAAGGCCTCCTGGACGGGGTGGAGGCGGCCGTTGTGGGCGAGGCCTTCGATGGTGAGGATCGGCCGGCCGGCGACGGTGCCGACGGGTGTGACACAGGAGCGGACCGGCCGGCCGTCGACGAGGACGGTGCATGCGCCGCACTGGCCTTCACCGCAGCCGTACTTGGCGCCGGTGAGGTCCAGGTCCTCGCGCAGGGCGGCGAGGAGGCTCTTACCGGGGTCGGTGTCGACCAGGTGGCGTCTGCCGTTGACGTGGAGTTCGATGGGTGCCGCCATGGGCGAACGCTCCGTCTGCGGGTCACGGTGGGGGCGGATCGGGTGGAGGCGGCGGGCGCGCGGCCCCTTTTTTTATCGTGTCGGAACGCGCGAGTGCCCGCAAGAGGGTGGGCGGGCGCGGAACGTACGCCGCGCCGGCCCTTGCGCGCACCCGACGGCTTTGGGATGTTCAGTGACGTCCGCCGGTTGCGTCGCCTCGTACCGCAAGGTCCGGGCTGGCCGGTCCTTCGGGGCGGGCGAGTCGGCGGCATGGAACGGCACGAGCGGAGACGCGAGTGGCCCCACAGGTGAGGTGATATGGCAGACGAGACCGGAGTACCGGAGCCGGATGCGGCCGGTGTGGCCGAGACGGGGCGCACGGCGGCCGAGCGGCTTCGCAACCGTGTGGTCATGACGGCGCCGGCGCGGCACAACCCGAAGCTCGCCCGGCTGCTGGAGCTCGTGAACGCGGACGACGAGCTCTACGCGCTCTGGCTGGCGGCCAACGTGAACGCGATGGAGCGGCTCGGCATGACGGATCACGGGCCGGTGCACGTGAAGATCGTCATGAACATCGCGGTCAAGCTGCTGCGGCTGCTGAGCGAGCGGGGGATCGTGCCCTCGGTGGTCACCAACTACGGCCTGGAGCTCGAGGACGCGGAAGTGGTGGTGGCGCTGGCGTCGCTGCTGCACGACACGGGGATGTCGATCCATCGGGCGGACCACGAGACCTACTCGCTGTTCATCGCGCAGCGGCAGCTGGATCGGCTGCTGCCGGAGCTGTACGACGTGGCGACGGCGACGATCCTGCGCTCGGAGGTGCTGCACGCGATCATTGCGCATCGTGCGGGCGGGAAGCCGCTCACGCTGGAGGCGGGGATCGTGCGGATCGCGGATGCGCTGGACCTGGCGAAGGGGCGGTCGCGGATCCCGTTCGAGGCGGGGTCGATGAGCATCCACTCGGTGTCGGCGCAGGCGATCGAGGCGGTGCACATCGAGGCGGGCGTGTCGAAGCCGGTGCGGCTGTCGATCGAGATGTCGAACTCTGCGGGGCTGTTCCAGCTCGACCAGCTCTTCCGGGAGAAGCTGAAGGGGAGCGGCCTCGAGCCGTACATCGAGCTCGAGGCGCGGATCCAGGCGGAGACGGAGAAGCGGCTAGTGCAGGTGTACCGGCTTTGAGGCCTCCTGTCGGGCGCGGAGGACGGGTTCGAGGACGCGCCAGACGTTTTCGGCGATGATGCGGTGTCCTTCGGCGGTGGGGTGGATCCCGTCTTCCTGGTTGAGGTGGGGGACGGCGGCGACGCCTTCGAGGAGGAAGGGGATGAGGGCGGCGTCGTTGTCGCGGGCGAGCTGGACGAAGATGCGGCGGAACTGTTCGGTGTAGGCACGGCCGAGGTTGGGCGGGGCCTGCATGCCGGCGATGACGATGGAGGCGTCGGGGTAGCGGGCGCGGGTGCGGTCGATGATCTCCTGGAGGTTGCGGCGGGTGTGGTCGAGGTCCTGGCCGCGGAGCGCGTCGTTGGCGCCGAGCTCGAGGACGAGGACGGCGACGGGGAGGCGGAGGAGCCAGTCGATGCGGCGGAGTCCGCCGGCGGAGGTTTCGCCGCTGACGCCGGCGTTGACGACGCGGTAGGGGTATCCCACGGAGTCGAGCTTGGCCTGGATGAGGGCGGGGAACGCCTCCTCGGCGGTGAGGCCGTAGCCTGCGGTGAGGCTGTTGCCGAGGAAGAGGATGACGGGGGTGGTGTCGGCGGTGGAGTCGGGGGCCGGGCTGGCGGCGGCGCGGGTGTGTTCGTCGGGCTGCCGGGCGTCGTTGCAGGCGGAGGCGAGGGCGAGGGTGGCGGCGATTGTGAGAAGCGTTCGCAGTGTCATGATCATCGTCGCGGAGAAGCTGGAAAAGCGTTACCTGAGCGGCGGCCGGCCACTCGTGGTTTTGGGCGGCATCGACTTCGCCGTCTCGCCCGGGGAGTTCGTGGCGATCGTGGGTCCGTCGGGGAGCGGGAAGACGACGCTGCTGGGTTTGCTTGCCGGGCTCGACCGGCCGAGCGCGGGGCGGGTCCTGCTGGATGGGCAGGACCTCTCGGCGCTCAGCGAGGACGAGCGGGCGCGGCTCCGTGCGGATAAAGTAGGGTTCGTATTTCAAACTTTCCATCTCCTGCCGACGCTGACGGCGCTGGAGAACGTGCTGGTGCCGCTGGAGCTGCGGGGTGGGGTGCGGGGTGAGGGTTCGAGGCGGCTGCGGGAGCGTGCGGCGGGGCTGCTGGAGCGGGTGGGGCTGGGGGATCGACTGCATCATTATCCGGCGCAGCTTTCCGGGGGCGAGCAGCAGCGGGTGGCGCTGGCGCGTGCGTTCGTGCACGAGCCGAAGATCCTGTTCGCGGACGAGCCGACGGGGAGCCTGGACGGGGAGACGGGCGCGCGGGTGATCGACCTGTTGCTGGAGCTGAACCGCGAGGCGCGTGCGACGGTGGTGCTGGTGACGCACGACCCGGAGCTGGCGACGCGGGCGGGACGGGTGGTGCGGCTTTCGGGGGGCCGGATCGTCTCGGACACGCGGCGGGAGGGGTGATGAGGGCGGGCTTCCCGCTGAAGCTGGCGTGGTGGGAAGCGCGCTCGAGCGCGCGCCGGCTGGGGCTGTACATGGGGGCGATCGGGCTGGGGGTGGCGGCGCTGGTGGCGATCAACTCGTTCCGGGCGGACGTGGTGCGTGCGGTGGCGGAGGAGGGGCGGAGCCTGGTGGGGGCGGATGTGCGGCTCCGTTCGAGCGGCCCGTTTGCGCCGGAGGTGCTGGCGTTCCTGGACTCGCTCGAGCACGCTGGGGTGGAGGTGGCGTACGAGACGCGGCTGCCGTCGATGGCGGTGGGGCTGCGGAGCGGGCGGGCGCGGCTGGTGGAGGTGCAGGCGGTGGAGGGCGGGTACCCGTTCTACGGGGAGGTGGAGACGGAGCCGGCGGGTCTGTGGCCGCTGGACGGCGGAGCGCGGCGGGCGCTGGCGGATCCGGCGGTCCTACGGCAGCTGGGGGTGGGGGTGGGTGACACGGTGGGGCTGGGCGAGAGCCGGTTCGTGGTGGCGGGCACGCTGGCGGACGATGGTCGGGAGCTGGGCGTGCGAGGGATGGTCGCGGGCCGGCTCGCGATCCCGGCGGCGTTCCTGGAGGAGACGGGCCTGGTCGGGGTGGGGAGCCTGGTGCGTCGGAACGCGTACCTGCGGCTTCCGGGCGAAGGGGAGGCGGAGCGGTTCGTCGAGGCGCACCGGTCGTTCCTGAGGGAGCACCGGGTGGGGATCGACACGGCGGAGGAGGAGGTGGAGGAGCTGAGCCGGGGGCTGGGGATGCTGGGTCGGTTCCTGGGGCTGGTGGGGCTCATGGCGGTGTTGCTGGGTGGGGTGGGGGTCGCGAGCGCGGTGCACGTGTTGGTCCGGGAGAAGTTGCCGGCGCTGGCGGTGCTGCGTTGCCTCGGGGCGACGCAGCGCGACGTTTTCCTGGCCTACTCGCTCCAGACCGGGCTGCTCGGGCTCGCGGGAGCGGCGGTGGGAGCGGTGGCGGGGGTGGGGGTCCAGGGTCTGTTGCCGGGGCTGCTGGGCGAGCTGCTGCCGGTCGAGGTCGGCTACCGGGTCCACTGGCCCTCGATCCTGGCCGGGCTGGGGATGGGGGCGTGGGTCGCGATCATCTTCGCGCTCCTGCCGTTGCTGGCGGTGCGGGAGGTGGCGCCGCTGCAGGCGTTGCGGCGGGACATCGAGCCGCCGGAGGGGCGGGGCGGAGCGGGGCGCCTGGCGGCCCGCGGCGCGCTCGGGGCGAGCGTCGTGCTGCTGAGCGTGTGGCAGGCGCCGAGCTGGCAGAGCGGGCTGGCGTTCGCGGCGGGGGTCGGGCTCGTGCTCCTGGCGCTGTGGGGTGTGGCGACGGCGCTCGCGCGTGCCGCCCGGCGCTTCTTCCCCCAGCGGGCGCCGTACGTGGTGCGGCAGGGGGTGTCGAATCTCTTCCGGCCGCGCAATCAGACGGTCGCCGTGACGCTGGCGCTCGGGTTCGGTGTCTTCCTGATCGCGACGATCTACCTGGTGCAGGCCAACCTGCTGGAGCGGCTGCGGGGGGAGGGTGGGGAGCGGCCGAACCTACTCTTCTTCGACATCCAGCCGGATCAGCGTGACGGACTGCGGGCACTCCTGGCGGAGCGGGGCACGGCGCTGGAGCCGCCGGTGCCGATCGTGCCGGCACGCATCCTGGCGCTCAACGGCCGGCCGGCTACAGAGCTGCTGGCCGACACCACCGACGCCGGGCCCGAACGCTGGGCGCTGCGGCGCGAGTACCGGAACACCTACCGCGACACCCTCACGGCGACGGAGGCGCTGGTGGCGGGGAAGTGGTGGGACGGCCGGGCGCCGGCGCGCCTGCCCCGCATCTCCATCGAGGAGGACCTCGCCCGCGACCTGCGGGTCGGGATCGGCGACCGGATCACGTGGGACGCGCAGGGCGTGCCCATCGAGACGGAGGTGGCGAGCCTCCGGCGAGTGGATTGGGCGCGCTTCTCGCCGAACTTCTTCGTGGTGTTCGAGCCCGGCGTGCTGGAGGAGGCGCCGCAGACGCTGGTCGCGCTGGCCCGGGTCCCGGACCCCGAGCAACGGGCCGAGCTGCAGGACGCGGTGGTGCGGCGCTTCCCGAACATCTCGGTGCTCGACCTGAGCAGGGTGCAGGAGGCCCTCGACGGCGTCCTCTCGAAGGTGGCGTTCGCCGTCCGGGGCCTCGCCCTCTTCACCCTGGCCGGGGGCGGGGTCGTGCTGTTCGGCGCGCTCGTGGCCTCCCGCGTCCAGCGCCAGCGCGAGGCCGCTCTGCTCGCGACGCTGGGCGCGAGCCGCAGGCAGGTGCGGCTGGTCCAGCTCACGGAGTACGCCGCGCTGGGGGCGCTGGCCGGGCTGGCGGGCACCCTGCTGGCGTGCCTGTCCGCGTGGCTCCTGGTGACCCGCTTCTTCGAGTTCGAGTTCGGCCTGCCCGCACTCCCGCTGGTCTCGACGTGGGCCGCCGTCCCGGCGCTCGCGATCCTCGTCGGCACGCTGAACAGCCGGGGCAGCAAACGACGCACACCGCTCGAGGTGCTGCGGGAGGCGGCCGAGTAGGCCGGGCTCCGGCCGTCCGGGGCCTACGCGTGGAGCATGGACCGGTAGCGGTCCATGTTCTCCAGGATGGCCGCCGTGCCGCGGACCACACAGGTGAGCGGGTCCGGGTCCACACGCACCGGGACGTGGGAGTAGCGCTCGATCAGCCGGTCGAGCCCGCGGATCGCGGAGCCGCCGCCGGTCATGACGAGGCCGTACTCGGCGATGTCGGCCGCGAGCTCGGGAGGCGTGGCCTCGAGCGCCCGGACCACGGCGGCGATGATCTGGCGCACGGGCTCCTGGATCGCCTCACGGACTTCCGCGCTGTCGAGCTCGATCCTGCGCGGGAGCCCGCTCACGAGGTCTCGTCCGCTGATCGAGATGGTGGTCGGTTCGGCGTCGGGGTCCACGGACGCGAGCTGGATCTTGGCCGCCTCGGCCGTGGGCTCGCCGATCAGGAGGTTGTGGTGCTTGCGGACGTGGGCGACGATGGCGGCGTCCAGGTCGTCCCCGGCGACGCGGATCGAGGTCTCGCAGACGATCCCGCCCATCGAGATCACGGCGACCTCGGTGCTGCCGGCGCCGATGTCGACCACCATGCTGCCTCGCGGTGAGTCGACCGGCAGGCCGGCGCCGATGGCGGCGGCCAGCGGCTCGGGCACGAGGTAGACTTTCCGGGCACCGGCCGCAATGGCGCTGGATCGCACGGCGCGCCGCTCCAGCTCCGTGATCCCGGTGGGCACGCCCACGACCACGCGGGGTCGCAGGGCGGGCAGCGGGAACGGGCCGCGAGCGGCCTGTTTCAGGAAGGTGCGGAGCATCGCCTCGGCCAGGTCGACGTTGGCGATGACGCCGCCGCGCACCGGCCGGACCGGGAGCACCTGCTCGGTGGTCCGGCCGAGCATGCGTTTCGCGTTGAGCCCGATCGCGCAGATCGAGCCGCTGTCACGACGGATAGCGACGACCGACGGCTCGTTCACGACGACACCGCGGCCGCGCACGTGCACGAGGGTACTGCTCGTTCCGAGGTCCACGCCGATGTCGGCTGTGGCCCGTGCATTGATGAGGAGCCCTAGCACGTTGCCTCCCGACCCCACCCTGGGGCTGCTCAGGTATTCGTCCAGGATCTGGCCTTGCGCCGCCGCCACCGGCAGCCCCTGCGCTGCCGGGCGCTCGGCGCCGGCCATGACCCGTCGCTCGACTTCAGGTTCGCGTGAACGGCTCGCGTTCGCGGAGGGCCGGCGGCCCTCCCGGAGCCGTGGAACCGACAGGCGTTCAGGTGAACTCGTTATTTGCAATTAGACGGAGCGAGCGCCGCGCGGGTCACACCTTTCCGGTCCCCCGCCGGTTGCCCAGGGGATCGTCCGCGAGGTATCCTGGACGGCGCGCCATCGAGCCAGTCCGGATCGGGATGGTGATGCAAGGATGACGCCTGCGCGTCGGGACGCGGGCACACACGGGCAGGGGCCGCGCGGCCGGGGCGCGGCCGGATGCCAGGAGGAGCGCCAATGAGCCGGGTTCGCTGGGGAGTTCTCGGGACCGCGCGGATCGCCACCGAGAAGGTGATCCCCGCGCTGCAGCGCGGCCGGTGGTCGGAGGTCGTCGCGATCGCCTCGCGGGATCCCGGCAAGGCCCGGCAGGCCGCCGAGACGCTCGGGATCCCGCGCGCGTACGGCTCGTACGAGGCGCTGCTGGCCGACCCCGAGATCGACGTCGTCTACAACCCGCTGCCGAATCACCTGCACGTGCCGTGGTCGGCGAAGGCCGCCGAGTCGGGCAAGCACGTGCTCTGCGAGAAGCCGCTCGGGCTCAACGTGGCCGAGGTCCTGGAGCTCATGGCGGTGCGCGACCGGGCGGGCGTGAAGATCGGCGAGGCGTTCATGGTCCGGACCCACCCGCAGTGGCTCGAGACGAGGCGGCTGGCTCGCTCGGGGCGGATCGGCGAGCCGCGGGTGGTGACCGGGCATTTCAGCTACTTCAAGCTAGACCCGGAGAATATCCGCAACCGCCTGGAGTACGGCGGCGGCGGACTGATGGACATCGGCTGCTACCCGATCAACCTCTCGCGCTTCGTCTTCGGCGAAGAACCTCTGCGGGTGCTGGGGCTGGTGGAGCGGGACCCGGTGCTGCGGATCGACCGGCTGACGTCGGCGTTGCTGGAGTTCCCCTCGGGGCACGCGAGCTTCACGTGCGCCACGCAGCTCGTGCCGTACCAGCGGATGCACGTGTTCGGGACGGCGGGGCGGATCGAGGTGGAGGTCCCGTTCAACGCCCCGGCGGACCGGCCGTGCCGGATCATCCTGGACGATGGCCGGGACCTGACGGGCGCGGAGCGCGAGGTCGTCGAGTTCGAGGTGTGTGACCAGTACACGATCCAGGGGGACCTGTTCTCGCGTGCAGTGCTGGAGGATACGGAGGTGCCGGTTCCGCTGGAGGACTCGCTGCGGACGATGGCGGTGATCGAGGCGATCTTCCGCTCGGCGGAGACGGGGCGGTGGGAGCCGCCGTCAATCGACGGCGGGCTCCAACGCCGTTAGCGCCAGGCGGTTAACGATGCGGCGCGGGTGCGGGCGGCCACGTTTGCGGCCGTTGGTGGGGAATGCCTGCTTCGTGATATCGTGCCAGAGGCGATCCACGACCGTCCCGATGGGGTGGTTGAGCTCGAGGAGTCCCTCTCCCGTAGCGCGGGCCAGAGCGCGACGCAGGGCGTGCTTGCTGACGGGTTTGTTCATCGGATCCCTCCTCGCGTGAAGGAACGGAAGCCCGGCGTTGGGCGAAGCGGGGGGCGAGCGGCCCCCCTAATGGTTCCTTACCACGGCCGCGAGGCAGGGTTCCCCGGGCGGGCGGGGTGGCCGGGGAGGCTGCGGGTGGGCTTGCGCAAGTGACGGCGGGGCAGCCACTTTAGTGATACCATCCACATCATTCCAATCCACCATCGTCCGGGTGGTTTTTCCGATGACGACGTCGACCGCCGCGGGGGCGGCTGGCGGGGAGGGGGCGGAGCCGATCGTCCCTTCGTTTTCGTGGCAGATCGGAGGCGTGCGCCTGCGTGTGTCCGTGCTGGACGACGGGCTGGTGCACGTGGAGCGGGCGGCGTGGGGCGGTGTGGGGCCGGGCGCCTCGCCGGCCACGCTCGGGGCGGGGGAGGTGGCGCGTCCGGCGCGGGTGGAGCGGGCGAGTGAGCCGTCGGCGGATGTGGTGACCACGGGCCTGTTGCGGATCGAGGTCTGCCGCGAGACGGGGCGTCTGATTTTTCGGGATGGGAGGGGTCGGGTGCTGCTGGAGGAGGACCGGGAGCGTCCGCCGACGGCTGCGCCCGTGCTTCGTTTCCAGGCGGACCCAGGCGAGCAGTTCTACGGCCTGGGTCAGAAGGTCCGCGGGCCGAACGACACGAGCCTGCGCTGGAACGGGCGGGTCCGGGAGTTCGGGCCGTACGGGAACGTGCGGGAGAAGACGTGCCCGGGGGTGTCGGGGCAGGGGAACGGCAACACGACGATCCCGTTCGTGGTGAGCACGGGCGGGTACGGTGTGTTCTTCGACAACCATTACCGGCACACGTGGTCGTTCGTCGAACCGGGTCGCTGGTGGGTGGAGTCGGCGGGCGGGGCGCACAGTTACTACTTCGTGTACGGTCCGGGGATGCGCGAGGTCCTGGAGCGTTACACGCGGTTGACGGGCCGGCCGGCGCTTCCGCCCCGCTGGGCGCTGGGGCTGCTGCAGTCGAAGTTCGGCTATCGGGACTGGGGGGAAGTGCTCGCGACGGCGGAGCGGCTGCGAGCGGAGGGGATCCCCGCGGACGCCCTGGTCCTGGACCTGTACTGGTTCGGCGGGGTGCCGCATTTCGGGGGCGCGAACCGGATGGGTTCGCTGGCGTGGGACGAGCGAAACTTCCCCGATGCGGCGACGCACATCGCGCGGCTGCGGGAGATGGGGTTCCGGGTCGTCCTGATCGAGGAGCCGTACGTGGACGAGGCGACGGCGAACTTCGAGGAGGGGCGTGAGGGAGGATTCTTCGCCCTGCGCGACGGCAGGCCCGCGCTGGTCGAGACATGGTTCGGGCGGTGCGCGCTGGTGGACTTCACGAACCCGGCGGCGCGGGCGTGGTGGTGGGAGAAGCACCGGCCGCTCGTGGAGGATGGTGTGGCGGGGTGGTGGGTGGACCTGGGCGAGCCGCAGGCGTATGACGAGCAGGCGACCTACCACGGCGGCCGCTCGCACGCGGACGTGCACAACCTGCTGAACCTGGAGTGGGTGCGAGCGCTGGCGGAGGGTTACGCCCGGGATCGACCGGATCGGCGGCTGTTCCTGCTGTCCCGGAGCGGGTACGCGGGGATCCAGAGGTACGGGGCGGCGCTCTGGTCGAACGACGTGCTGGCGGATTTCGCCTGGCTCGCTCCCCAGGTCTCGACCGGGCTGAACATGGGGTTGTCGGGGGTGCCGTTCTGGGGCACCGACGTGGGCGGGTTCATCGGCCCGGTGGCATCGGACGAGCTGTACACCCGCTGGTTCCAGTTCGGGGCGTTCACGCCGCTTTTCCGTCCGCACGGCCAGGACCGGCCCACGGCTGCGTTCGAGTTCTCGCCGCGGACGGCGGCGATCTGTCGTGAGGTGGCGCGTCTCCGTTACCGGTTGCTCCCCTACGTCTACACGCATTTTTTCGAGGCCTTCCGCACGGGGACGCCGCTCATGCGGCCGCTGGTGATGGAGTGGCCCGACGACCCGGCGGTGCACGATCTGGGCAGCGAGTACCTGTTCGGCCCGTGGCTGCTGGTGGCGCCGGTCCTCGGCCCTGGTGACGCGCGCGATGTGTATCTGCCGGCGGGGCGGTGGTACGACTTCTGGACCCATGAAGTCTACGTGGGCGGCCATACGATCCGGGCGTTCCCGGCACCGCTCGAGCGCATCCCGCTCTTCGTCCGCGAAGGCGCGATCCTCCCGCTCGGTCCGGAAGTGAGCCACACCGAGGAGCGCCCGCTGGACGAGATCACGTACCGGATCTACCCGGGGCCGGAGCCGTCGCGCTACGAGCTCTACGAGGACGACGGGGAGTCGCTGGCCTACCAGCGGGGCGAGTACGCGTTGACGACCGTGGAGGCGAGTCCGGACGCGCGCGGACTGAGGATCTCAGTGGGCGGGGTGCGGGGCAGCCACGCCCGGCTGCCGGCGAAGCGGCGGACGCACTTCGAGGTCGTGCTGCCGCACCCGCCGGTGGCGGTCGAGGCGCGGGGGATCTCGCCCGAGACGGAGTGGGATGGGGAGCGGAAGCTGCTCGTGATCCGCTGCCCGGAGCTTCCCGTCTCGACGCCGATCGAGCTCTGGATCCAGATGGCCGACGGATAGGCCGGCGCGCGGCTGCGCTGGCGGAGGGATCAGCGCAGCCGCGCGCCGGCCATGGCCGCAAGACCCGTACGCCGGCGCGGCACGCCGGGCGAACGCGTCGCCGGCCCCGGCGCCTGGCGCTCCCTCGGCTTGAGCAGCACGTGCGGCGCGGGGGCGAACGCCTCGTAGATTGGCAGCGTCGCGACGCCGAGGGCGCCGGCATCGGCGCCTGCCGTGGCCAGCAGGTGGCGCGGCGCCGAGGTTTCGCGGCCGATGCGCCGCGCGGGCAGGTACTGCGCGACGCGTTCCATGAGGCCGGAGAGCACGCCATTCGGGAGGCGGCCACCGAAGAAGATCGCTTCGGGGTCGATCATGTACTCGATGGCGAGCACCAGCCCCGTGAGGTGGTCTGCGGCCTCGTCCATCCATGCCAGCAGGCGCGGGTGCCCCTCGGCCAGCAGACGATCCAGGTCTTCCGGCTCATTCACCTCGGCACCGGTCTCGCGCAGCATCGCGTAGATCTTCGCGAGGCGGAAGTGCATGCCGACGTGGGGACGCTCGTCGGCGTCGGCCGCCGGCCCCGTCAGGATGGTAGGGAGGTAGCCGATCTCGCCGGCGTTGCCGGTGAAGCCCGGGTACGGCTGGCCATCGATGACGAGCCCGCCGCCGAGGCCACTCCCGAAATACAGGTAGAAGAAGGTCCCGATCTCCTGGCCGGCGCCGTACCAGCGTTCGCCGATCGCGGCTGCGGTGGCGTTGTTCTCGAGCACGACGGGCACGCCGAGCCGCTCGTAGAGCCAGGTCGCCAGTGGAACGTCGTGCCAGCCGGGGAACGCGGTGGGTTTGACGAGATAGCCGAAGCCCTGCGGGTCGCGGTGCATGAGGCCCGGCACACCGACGCCGATGCCGGCCACGTCGGCGAGCGAGACCCCCTGGGCCGCCACGAGGGACTCGACGGTCTGGACCATGAGCTCGAGCGCCTGCTCGGGGGTCGGGAAGTCGAGCGCCACGTGGCTGCGCTGCCGCACGTTGCCGGCGAGGTCGACGAGGACGCCGGTGAGGTGGTCGCGATCGAGGTCGAGACCGATGGTGAGAGCGGCTTCGGGGTTGACCGCCAGGACGGTGGACGGCGCGCCCCGCTTCCTGCGGCGGCGGTCGACCTCATGGACGAGGCCGGCGGCCATCAGCTCCTTGACCAGGTTCGAGACGGTCTGGATCGTGAGCTCGGTGCGCCGGGCGATATCGGCGCGCGAGAGCGGCCCGTACAAACGGATGATTTCCAGAACGAGCCGCAAGTTATATTGCTTTCCGTAAACGAGATTCGTGCCTCTCAGCATTTTCGAACCCTCAAATAGGGAGCGGCCCATCCCCCCGCCCCGCTGCCCGAGGCTGCCCCCGAGAGAAACCGCCGATGTCAAGAGGAAGATTTAACAATGCCGACTTGGCAGCGCCAGGGCAAGTCCGTTCCGGGCTGACGGATCGACGGTTCAGAGGCGTGTCCGTCCACGGCGAAACGGGCGCGGGCGGGTCGGCGCGGCGGTGCCCGGTGCGGGCCGTGGCGGGGCCATGGGCCAGTTCACCCGGTCGGGCGGCGCTGGCCGGCTGGCGCCGGGGAGGGCTGCGGGTCATGAGCTTCCACTGGCTGGACTTGCTGGTTCTCCTGGCCTTCGTCGTGACCACCCTCGTGATCGGCCTGTGGGCGGCGAAGCGGGCGTCCCGGAGCATACGCAGCTATTTCCTCGCGGAGAACGAGCTCCCGTGGTACATGCTCGGGATATCCAATGCGTCCGGCATGTTCGACGTGAGCGGGACGATGTGGCTCGTCTACCTGCTCTTCATCTACGGATTGAAGAGCCTCTGGATTCCGTGGCTCTGGCCGGTCTTCAATCAGGTCTTCCTGATGGTGTATCTGTCGACCTGGCTCCGTCGGTCGGGGGTGGTGACGGGGGCGGAGTGGATCCGTTTCCGGTTCGGCGCGGGCCCGAGCGCGGAGCGGGCGCACGTGATCGTCGTGGTCTTCGCGCTCGTGACGGTGATCGGGTTCCTGGCGTACGCGTTCCTCGGGATCGGGAAGTTCGCGGCGATATTCCTGCCGTGGCGTTGGTCGGAGGACCCGCAGACCAATGCCCGGCTCTGGGGGCTGGTGATCACGGGGGTGACGGCGCTCTACGTGGTGAGGGGCGGGCTGTTCGGGGTCGTGTTCACGGAGGTGCTGCACTACCTGCTGCTCTCCGCAGCGTCGATCGGCGTGGGGATCATCGCGATGCGGCGGGTTTCGCCGGAGATGCTGGACCGGGTGGTGCCGGAGGGGTGGCGCTCGCCGTTCTTCGGGTGGACCCTGGACCTCGACTGGTCGGAGCTGCTGCCGGCGGCAGACGCGCGGATCGAGGCCGACGGGTGGTCGCTGTTCTCGGTCTTCTTCCTGATGATGGTCTTCAAGGGTGTGTTACAGAGCGCGGCGGGGCCGGCGCCGAACTACGACATGCAACGGGTGCTCTCGACGCGGAGCCCGCGGGAGGCGGCGAAGATGAGCGGGCTGGTGAGCCTGGTGCTCATGGTGCCGCGTTACATGTTGACGACCGGCCTGACGGTGCTGGCGCTGGTGTTCTTCATGCCGCAGCTCAGGACGCTGGGGGACGCGGCGGACTTTGAACTGGTGCTGCCGTTCGCGATGCAGCGTTTCCTGCCGCCGGGCCTGCTGGGCCTCCTGATCGCGGCGCTGCTGGCGGCGTTCATGTCGACCTATTCGGCGACGGTGAACGCGGCGCCGGCGTACATCGTCAACGACATCTACAAGCGCTACGTCAATCCGGGCGCGGAGGAGCGGGTGTACGTGCGGGTGGGCCGGATCGCCTCGGTCGTGATCGTGGCGATCGGCACGATGGTGGGTTTCGCGGTCGAGTCGCTGAACGCGATCGTGCAGTGGATCGTGACGGGTCTGCTGGGGGGCTACACGGCGCCGAACGTGCTGAAGTGGTACTGGTGGCGGCTCAACGCGCATGGTTATTTCTGGGGGATGGTGGGCGGGATCGCGGCCGGGCTGCTGGCGCCGTTCTTCTTCGAGGGGGTGACGCCGCTCTACACCTTTCCGGCGATCCTGGCGGTCTCGCTGGTCGGGTGCGTGGTGGGGAGCCTGGCGACGCCGCCGGACGATCCGCGGGTGCTGGAGGAGTTCTACCTGAAGGTGCGGCCGTGGGGGTTCTGGGGGCCGGTGCACGACCGGCTGGCGCGCCGTTACCCCGGGCTGGAGCGGAACCGCAACTTCAAGCGTGACATGTTCAACGTGGTGGTGGGGACGGCCTGGCAGACGGCGCTGGTGGCGACGGGCATCTACGTGGTGCTCCGTGATTTCGTCGCGCTGTCGGTGGCGGTGGGGATCGTGGTGGTGGCGTCGATCATCCTGAAGTTCCACTGGTACGATCGGCTGGAGGATTACCCGGCCGACCTGCAGGCGGTGGAGGCGGGCAGCCGCGCCGTGCCTGTGGAGGCAGGGGCGACGGGCTCGCGGTGATCGGCCTGCGCGGGCAGGGTGTGGCGCCGCGGGTGCAACCTCCGCCCGTCTGAGGGGTTCAAGCGCAGGGGTGCAACTGAAGGGACTCCCTGACCGGAGCTTTCGTGCACATGGCAGGACAACCGAACAACAACCCGCTGCTGTCGTTCGATTTCCGGATTCCGTTCCATCGGATCCGGCCGGAGCATGTCGTTCCCGCGGTGCGTTTCGCGCTGGATGAAGCGCGCCGGGGCGTAGCGGAGATCGTGGCCCGGCCGGGCCCCCGGAGCTACGAGAACACGGTCGAGGCGCTGGATCGTCGGCTGGAACGGCTGGACCGCGTCGTCGGGATCGTCACGCACCTGGTTTCGGTCAGGGACTCGGCGGAGCTGCGGGCTGCGTACGACGAGATCAATCCGGAGGTCGCGGCGTTCTACGCGAATCTCTGGACGAACGATGAGCTGTGGCGGGTTTTCCAGGCGTTCGCGGCGACGCCGGAGGCCGCGGCGCTCACGGGGGTGCGGCGGCGGCACTTCGAGAAGCGGATGCGCACCTTCCGGCGGGCGGGTGCAGGGCTGCCGCCCGAGCAAAAGGAGCGGGTGGTCGCGATCCAGGTCGAGCTCTCGAAGCTGCAGAAGCGATTCGCGGATCACGTGCTGGACTCGACCAACGCGTTCGAGCTGGTGATCACGGACCCGGCGGACCTGGCGGGCCTGCCGGAGTCGGCGCTGGCGCTGGCCCGGGCGGAGGCGGAGCGGAAGGGGATCGACGGGTGGCGCTTCACGCTGCACGCGCCGTCGTATGTTCCGTTCATGGAGCACGCCGATCGCCGCGATCTCCGGCAGCGGCTGTACCTGGCGTACATGAGGCGGGCGACCGAGGAGGGGAGGGACAACCGGCCGCTCATCCGCGAGATCCTGGCGTTGCGCCGGGAGCTCGCCGCGATCCTGGGGTACCGCGACTTCGCGGATTACCAGCTCGAGGAGCGGATGGCGCGGGACGGGGCGACCGCCTTCGACTTCGTGAGGGGCCTGACGGAGCGCACGCGGCCGCACTTTGAGCACGAGGTGGCCGAGATGGAGGCGTTCGCGCGGGAGGTGCTCGGCTACGAGCGGCTCGAGCCGTGGGACGTCCCCTACGTGATCCAGAAGCTGCGCAAGGCCCGTTTCGAGCTGGATCCGGAGGAGCTGCGGCCGTACTTCGCGCTCGATTCCGTGCTCGAGGGGCTGTTCGAGATCTGCTCCCGCCTCTTCGGGATCCGGGTGGTCGAGCGGCGGATCGAGGAGACGTGGCACCCCGACGTGCGGTACTTCGAGATCCTGGACGCGGATGGCGCGCAGCTCGGCGCCTTCTACGCGGATTTCTTCCCGCGGGAGGACAAGCGAGGCGGTGCGTGGATGGACGCGTTGATCACCGGCGGGCCGCGCGCGGATGGGTTCGCGCCGCACCTGGCGCTGATCGCCTGCAACTTCACGCCGCCGGGAGAGGGCCGGCCCTCGCTCCTGACGCACGACGAGGTCGAGACGCTGTTCCACGAGTTCGGGCACTGCCTGCACCACTGCCTCTCGCGGGTCGAGATCCCCGCGCGCGCCGGGACGAACGTCGCGTGGGACTTCGTGGAGCTGCCGTCGCAATTCCTGGAGAACTGGTGCTGGAACCGGGAGGCGCTGGACCTGTTCGCGAGGCACTACCGCACGGGGGAGCGGCTCCCGGAGGAGCTGTTCTCGCGGCTGCGGGAGTCGCGGACGTTCATGGGCGGGTACTACCAGATGCGGCAGCTCTCGTTCGGGACCGTGGACCTGGCTCTGCACGTCGACTACGACCCGGCGTCCGGGGAAGACCCGGTCGCCTTCGGCACGGAGGTGCTGCGGCCGTTCGCGATCCGGCCGGACGCCGCGGATGGGAGCATGCTGGCCTCGTTCAACCACGTGTTCAGCGGCGGGTACGCGGCCGGCTACTACTCGTACAAATGGGCGGAGGTGCTGGACGCGGACGCGTTCACGCGCTTCGAGCGGGAGGGCGTGTTCAACCCGGAGACGGGTCGGGCGTTCGTGGAGGCGATTCTCTCGCGGGGGGACAGCGAGGACCCGCTCGAGCTCTTCCGGGAGTTCATGGGCCGGGACCCGGACCCGGAGGCGCTGATGCGGCGGGTGGTGCCGGCGGTAGCGCGGACGGCGTAGGCGCTAGGTCCGGCCCCTCGTGGTCCGGTCGCCCTCGCGGGCGTCAGGCCGCACGGCGATGGGCATGTCCGTGATGGCCAACGCGGTCGCGTCGTGGACGGCGCGGCGGAGCTCGTGGTGCTTGGTGTTGGCCGCGGTGGGGTTGACGCGGTTCGTGAGGAGCACGACGAAGAGGTCGAGCTCCGGGTCGATCCAGATACTGGTGCCGGTGAAGCCCGTGTGCCCGAAGGCGCGCGCCGAGAGGTAGCGGCCGGCAGAGGACTTGGGCCCTTCGGGGAAGTCCCAGCCGAGCGGGCGGCCGGAGCCGTTGCGGGTGGTGAAGCGCCGGATCGTCTGGCTGCTCGCGATGCGGCTGTGGCCGCCCTTCACGCCGTTCAGGATCTCCTGCGCGAAGATGGCCAGGTCGCGGGCAGAGGAGAAGAGTCCGGCGTGGCCGGCCACGCCCCCCAGCGCATAGGCGTTCGGGTCATGGACCTCGCCGTGGATGTGCCTGCCGCGGCCGAAGAGGTCCAGCTCGGAGGGCGCGATGCGGGAGAGGTCGACCGGGAAGCCGGGCTTGCCGGGCCGGGTCGGGTTGAAGCCCGTGTCGCGCATGCCGAGCGGGCCGAACACCCGTCGCTCGAGGTAGACGTCCAGCCGCTGGCCCATGATCCGCTCGACGATGTCGCCGAGGAGGATCATGCCGAGATCGCTGTAGAGGGTGCGGGTGCCCGGCCGCCAGCGGACGGGGAGCCGCGCGATCTTCCGGACGCGCTCCGACCTGGTGCTCTTTCCGGTCCAGAGGTCGTAGCCGGCGGGGAGGCCGGAGGTGTGGGTGAGCAGGTGCCGGACCCGGATCTGCCCTGCCCGGCCGTGTTTTGGCCAGTAGGGCAGGTAGTGGGAAATGTAGGCATCCAGGGAGAGCAGCCCGGCCTCCGAGAGCCGCATCGCCGCGGTGGTCGTCCCGACGACCTTGGTGAGGGAGGAGAGGTCGAAGAGGGTGGAGTCGGTCACCCGGGGCGCATCGGGCGCCCAGTCGATGCGGCCGTACCCGCGGAGCCGCACGAGCTTGCCGTGCCGGCCGATGGCGAGCGCGGCGCCTGGGGTGGCGCCGTCGCGGATGGCGGCCTCGATGAGCTGGTCGACGCGCGCGAGGCGGGCGGAGTCCATGCCGACGAGCTCGGGTTTCACCTCGGCGAGACGTCCGGCGTCGGCCGCGAGGCCGGTGCTGACGGAAAAGACCAGGAAGCCGCAGAGAGCCGAGAGGATGCGGCGGACGCGACGGAGCGGTTCGCGAGACATCTCTGGATCCGACGAGAGGCTACGCGGGGTGGATGCGCCGGCGGGCCGCGCGGTGGCGCACGCGGGCGTGAGGTCGAGCGGCGACAGCCGCCCGAGCGGCGCATCGATACATCTTCCTGTGTATTGACTAGCATAAAGATCCGGCGGCCCGGGCGCAAGGTGGCCATGGGGTCGCTGTCGTGCGCCAGGCCGGAGGTGGTGGGGCCAGTCGTGGTGTGGTTGGCCGTGGCTGGCGCAGGCACCCCGTGCGGCGGCGAAGGCCTGCCGTTGACCCGGGCGGGGTCGTATATTTCTAGACCATGACGGGCGCGGGGTCTGGCGCCTGTACCGGTCCTGGCCGCCCTGAAGGCGGGCGGCGGACGGCCGATCCGAAACGAACTCGATCCCTTGGAGTGCTCTGTGGGGTTCCTGCCTCCCGCGTCGCGCTGGTCTGGCGCGGCGAGCGTTCGTCCCTGGTTACCGATCGCACTGGTCGTTCTCGTTCTGGCCGCGTGCGGCCGGGCGGAGACGGAGCGGCTCAACCCGAGAGGCGAGCCGTCGGTGGCGGTCTCGACGGAGACGCCACCCGCACCCGTGCAGCCCGCGGCGTCGCCGGGCAAGGTGGGGGTGCAGGCCAGGCCGTCCAGCGACACGGTTTCCGCGACCACGAAAGCAGTGGCGGGCGCCGATAGCGCGGCGGCGCCCGAGGCGCCGTCGCCGGCGCCGAAGCGGAAGTATCGTGCGGGCGAGGACCCGGAATTCGCGGCGCGGATGGGCTGGCCGGTGGAGGGCCCCGAGCCGCTCCCGGGCGCGATCCTGCCGCACTATCGCATCGTGGCCTACTACGGTAACCCGCTGTCGAAGCGGATGGGGGTGCTCGGAGAGTATCCCCCGGAGGAGATGCTGCGGCGCTTCGACGCGCAGGTCGAGGAGTGGCGGAAGGCCGATCCGGAGACGCCGGTCAAGCCCGCGCTGCATCTGGTGGCGGTGGTGGCGCAGGGGGACCCCGGTCCGACGGGAAAGTACCGCACGATCATGCGGGACACGCTGATCGAGCGGGTCTACCAGTGGGCGAAGTCCCGGAACGCGCTCCTGTTCCTGGACATCCAGGTGGGTCACTCGGACATCCGGGAGCTGCTGCCGAAGTTCGATCATTTCCTGACGCGGCCGGACGTGCACCTCGGCGTCGACCCGGAGTTCATGATGAAGACGGGGCACCGGCCCGGGGAGAAGATCGGGACCATGGACGCGTCGGACATCAACTACGTGTCGGGGTACCTGGCGCGTCTGGTCCGTGAGCACGGGCTTCCGCCGAAGGTCCTGGTGATCCATCGGTTCACGCGGGGGATGGTCACGAACACGAAGCAGATCAAGCTCCGGCCGGAGGTGCAGATCGTCATGCACATGGATGGCTGGGGCCCGCCGTGGCTGAAGCGGGACACGTACCGGGACTACATCGTGCGGGAGCCGGTCCAGTTCACGGGCTTCAAGATCTTCTACCACAACGACACGAAGAGGGGCGATCCGCTGATGACGCCGGAGGATGTGTTGCGGCTGCGTCCGGTCCCGGTCTATGTCCAGTACCAGTGACGGGGTGGCCGGGGCGCTGGATTGACCCGGCCTGTTCGGCGTTGTCACATCTGGGTGGTTGCACCGTTACCCACGCCTTCCGGAGGGTGATCCCATGAGAGCACGGACGACGATGCTGGTCGCGGCGCTGGTGCTGGGCGCGGCGGCGCCGGTGGCGGCGCAGGGGTCGGGTTCGCGACCGCAGCCGCTGGAGGTCGGGGCGGTGGCGCCGGATTTCGAGCTCCCGGGCGCGACGCGGTACGGTGTGCTGCGTGACCCGGTGCGGCTCAGGGATTTCAAGGGGAAGACGGTGGTCGTGGCGTTTTTCCCGAAGGCGCGGACCCGGGGCTGCACGATCCAGATGCACACGTACCGGGACCGGTACGCGGAGCTGTTCAGGGGCGGGCGGGAGATCGTGCTGATCGCGATCAGCGCGGACCCGGTCGAGGAGCTGGCGGCGTGGGCGCGGGACGATGAGTTTCCGTTCCTGATGGCGAGCGACGCGGCGCTGGAGGTGGCGGGGAAGTACGGGGCGCAGTCGGGGCGGCCGGGGATCGCGGCGCGGAATCTGTTCGTGATCGGACCGGATGGCCGGATCGCGTATCGCGCGGCGCCGTTCCGGGAGATCGACCCGCAGGCGTACGAGGAGCTGGCGGCGGCGATCGACAGGCTGGTGCCGAAGGCGGCGGTCGAGGCGGGGGACTAGCGGCGGCCCGCGGCGGAGGCGGGCCGGGGCCCGTCCTGACGGTCGAGCGCCTTCGCGATGGCGGCGATGAGGTCCTGGTCCTCGCCGATGCCGGTGTAAGCGACGCGGCCGTGCCGGTCGAGCACGACGACGTAGGAGGTGGCGGGTGCCTGGAAGGCTCGGACGGCGCGGCCGTTCGTGTCCCAGAGCACGCGGCCGGGTATCGGGTGGCGCGCGAGGTGGCGCTGGACCGAGCGGGGGGTCTGGTTGACGGCCACGGCGATGGTGAGGAACTGGGCCTGGTGGCCGAAGCGCTGGTACGCGGCTTCGACGCGGGGCTGGAGCGCCTGACAGACCTCGCACCAGGTGGCCCAGAACTCGATGACGACGGGAGTCTTGCCGATGTACTGCCCGAGGTCGACGGGCTGGCCGGTCAGGTCCTCGATCTGGACGGGCTCGGGCACGGAGCCGAGCGGGATCCCGACGTCCTGGGCGGGGAGGGCGCGGGGCGCCAGCGCGAGGGCGAGCGCGGCGAGCGCGGCGGCGACGGTGTTCCGGTTCGGTCGTTCCATACGCGATCGGGTCTGGCTGTGCTCGCCCGGGCGGTGCGTGCCGGGCCGCATTGTGGGGTGGGGGTGGAGGCGAGCGTGGCGCCTCTCCGTTCGGGCAGACCCGGGCCGCGGGCGGGGGCCGGGCGTCACAGGACCTTCCCCATCTGGATGAGGTAGTACTCTGCCATCGCGAGGAGAATAACTCCTGCCGCTTTCTTGATCCAGATCAGCCATCGGCCGGACCTGGGGAGCGCCGCGAGCGTGCCGGAGAAGAGGCCGACCGCCACGAGGAGTGCGGTCATGCCGAGGGAGAAGGCGAAGAGGTAGACGAAGCCGAGCGCGGCGCTCTGGGTGGTGGCGACCCAGGTCAGCACGGCGGCGAAGGCAGGCGCGCCGCACGGGGCGGCGACGGCGCCGGACGTGGCGCCGAGGAGGAGGACGGCGGGGTAGGACCCGCCCTTGAGGCTGCTGGCCCAGGCGGTGAGGCGGCGAGGTGCGGCGACTGGGAAGACGTCGAGCATGGCGAGGGCGAAGAGGAGGAGGAGGTTGGCGGTCACGAAGCGCGCCCACGGGCTCGAGGCGACGGTGCCGAAGAGGGAGCCGGTGAGGCCGGCCAGGAGGCCGAGCGAGGCGTAGACGAGCGCGAGCCCGAGGACGTAGGTCAGGGTGAGGGCGGCGGTGCGGAGGCGCGACGCTCGTTCGCCGGCGCTGCCGGCGATGATCCCTGCCGTGATGGGGATCATCGGGTAGATGCACGGGGTGAGGCTGGTCAGGACGCCCGCGCCGAAGAGTGTGGGGATGGCGATGAGCGGCCGGTCCTGGAGCGTGGAGGTCGGGCCGGCGATGGCGAGGAAGCTGGCCATGGGTGTGTAAGGGGATCCACGCGTTCGGGGACGGTGTTCAAGATAGCGACCGGGCAGGCGGGCGCCAAGCCCGGTGGCCGCGACTGCGCGGGTGTGGCCGGTCTGGCGTGCGCGCGCGGTGCGCGGCGGGTGGTGTCTGAGGTGTCTCGTCGCGGCTCCGGGCAGTAGGGGCGACGGGCGAAGGAGAACACGACAACGGAAGAAGTCCCGAGGGTAATGGTGGGGAGCATTCGCGGTGGGCGGCCGGGTGCGTGGCTCGGTCGGGTGTGGGCGTGGTTGCTGGTGTTATGGATTCCGAGCGAGGTTGCGGCGCAGGCCGTTCTGGTGCCGAGCAACCGGTCGCCGTACAGCACGAAGTTCGACCTTCAGGTTCCTGACGCGCAGTATCTTTTCCTGCCACAGACGCCGGTGGACTCGGCGGTGGGTCCGTACCGGTTCCGTTTCCTGCATCCCGCGCTGAACGAGCTGCTGGCGCATCCGGCGACGGTGAGCTACGTGTTGCCGCGGGAGGGCGGCTATCAGTTGCAGGTGTTGAACCTGCGTCCGGCGGAGCTGCCGGCGGATGCGCTGGGTCCGCAGGAGTTCGAGATCGAGTCCGGGGCGGGGGAGGTGATCGGGCGGGGTCGGATCGTGGTGGTGAACCGACCGCCGGAGGCCGTGGACCTGGTGGGCGCGGACATGTCGCGGGTCTTCGAGGCGGGTCGCGCGGCGCGGGTCCGGCTGGTCCTGCGGACGAACCAGAACTTCAGCGGCGAGCTGCGGGCGGTGAACACGCGGGACTTCGAGCTGACGGTGCTGGGCCCGGATTCCGCGGCGGCGCCGGGGATGGCGGTGCTGGAGGGGGTGTTGCGGCCGCTGCGGCCGGGTGTCAGCGAGCTGCGTGTTCTCGCCGGGACGGCGGACGGGCGGTTCGTGGAGCTGGCGTTCGGCGGGCTGACGGTGCGGGAGCCGGAGCCGCACCGGGTGGGAGTGAGGGGAGGGCCGATCTATCTGGATGCTCTCGACCGCGGGTCGGCGCAGGTGGTGATCTACGGGTTCGAGGATGCCCTCACGGCGGCGCCGGTGGTGGTGGCGGAGCCGGGGGGCGAGCTCGCGGTGGTGGGGCAGGAGTTCGACCCTGCGAAGCGGGAGCTGAGGGTGTGGCTGGAGTTCGCGGCGCGTTCGCGGCGGCCTGCGGGTAGCCGGGAGCTGCGGGAGCTCGTGGTGCGGTCGGGGGCGCGGGTGTACAGAGGGACGATCGAGGTGGTGGGTGCGCCGGTCGTATCGGGCGTGCAGGTCGGTGCGGGCAATCGAGCGGTGCTGACGATCGGCGGGGAGCCGGAGCTGATCCGGGTCACGGGGCAGAACCTGGATGAGCTGCGGGTGGACTGCTCGCCGCTCGGCGATGGGGCGGTGTGCGAGCACCTGGGCTCGGGGCCGACGGAGTTGGTGGCGAGGGTGGCGCCGGGGCTGGACGCGCCGGAGGGCGAGGTGGTGCTGCCGCTGGTGGCGACCGGGGGCAGGGCGGCCAAGGCGGGGGCCAACGGAGCCCGGATCACGGTGCGGGTGGAGCGGCCGTCGATCCCGCTGCTCCTCACGCAGCCGGGGCTGCTGGAGCTGAACTGCGCCGCGCTCCGGAGCTGCCGGCGGTGGGCGAGCGGGGAGGCGGTGACGGTGAACCCGGCGGATGCGTTGCGGCTGCAGCTCCTGCTCGATACGGAGCAGATCCCGGCGGAGCACGGGTGGCAGCGGCTGACGATCACGGTCATCCGGGTGCGAGGGGAGCAGCGGCAGCCGGTGCGGGTCTTCGGGACGCAGGCGACGCCGCGCACGTATCGGCGGGGGCTGCCGGCCGGGGCGCTCTCGCTGATCGATGCGAGCGCGGATCCCCGGCACGGGGATCAGTTCATCGTCCGGGTGGAGCACGCGGCGGAGCAGTACGCGCCGGAGTACCGGAGCAGCGTGGAGGCGTCGGAGGCTTTCATCCGGCAGATCTACGTGGATGGAGGCAGGTCGAAGCGCCTGACCGGGGACATTGCGGTGCAGCCGGTGCTGTTCAGCTTCGGGCGGAGTGGGGATGCGGTGAAGGCGACGCCGATGTACCCGAACGCGGGGCTGGGGCTGACGTGGCACTTCCTGAACGAGCGGCTGGAGCCGCGGGCGTTCTCGGCGAAGCTGCAGCTCCTGGCGACGAACATCAAGGAGATGGCGTCTGGCGGGAACTCGATGCAGCCGGCGCTGTTCCTGTCGGCGAATCTGCGGATCCCGGGCACGGACCCGACGAAGCCGCTGGTGCTCACGTCGGGCATTGCGCGGCTGTGGGGTGAGGACGGGGGGTGGCGGATCCTGGCCGGCGCCGGGATGGACCTCGGCGTGGCGCGGCTGATCTTCGGAGGCTGACGCGGCCGCCCTGCCCGGGCCGTGCGGGCGGGGCGGCGTCCAGACTGGGGGGCGGCCGGCCTCACCCGGAGATCGGGGGGCCGGCCGCCCCTGGCCGCAGGGCGGCGATGACCTCGGCGGCGGCGCGGCGGCCGCTGGCGAGCGCGGCTTCCGCGGTGCCGATCCTCTCCGTATCCGTGGCTTCCCCTGCAAAGAAGAGCGTGTCCTCGAGCGGCCGGCTGAGGAGCCGGCTCGCGTTCTCGCCCCCCACGACCGGGTAGCTGTAGGCTCCGCGGGCGAAGGGGTCGTTCTCCCAGTCGTGCGTCCACCATTCCTCGACCAGGGCTTCGAGCTCTCCGGCCGGCCGGCCGAGGTGGGTCTCGAGGTCGCGGATCGCGAGCGTCGCGGTCTGCTCGGGCCCTGCGTCCGCGAGGCGTCTGGCCGTCGGCCCGCCGGCCCAGCCGACCAGGAGCGGGGCCCTGGCGGGGAAGGGGGTCCACCAGACGGAGATGCCGGAGGCCCGGGGCGTGTGCAGGAAACCCATGGGGCCGGGGCGTTCGCCGTCGGCTGCACGTAGCGCGGGCAGGTCCTCCCAGAACGGCCGGGCGAAGCGGAAGGCGATGCGGTAGGCCGAGCCCATCGCGAGCCCGTCGAGCGCCTCGCGTTTCTCGCGGAGCTCGGGCTCGAACCGGATCGAACCCGGCTCCCCGGGCGGGGCTTGGAGCACGCCGAGCGGGACGCTCACGATCGCGGCGCGCGCGTGGATCGAGCCCGCGACGCCGAAGGGGGCGTGGTAGTCGACGCGAACCGAGCCGCGCCGCCACTCGATCCGCGTCACCACCGTTCCGAATCGCAGCGTGTGGGGCTCGAGCTGGCTCGCGAGCCAGGCGGGGATCCCGTCGTAGCCGCTGAGGATGCGGAACTGTCGGGCGCTCTCCCGGGGATCGGCGGTCGGCTGGCTTCGCGCGAGGGCGCGGGTGCTGATCCGCTCGGGGTCCGCGCCGTGGAACCCTTCGACGAAGCGGAGCGCGAGGATCTCGTCGCCGGAGGGCGCCCGGCCTGCCGTCCAGAGGTCCAGGGACGCGCGGAAGGACCGGTCCGGCGTGATGTCGGGGTCGAGACGTCGCATGAAG
>DATCLG010000160.1:0-2524 GCA_036564015.1 Longimicrobiales bacterium | reverse complement strand
GACGTCCAGGTCAGAGCTCTGGCCCGCCTGGCGCCGCAGCCGCTCCTCCGCCAGGAACGCCTCGGCCTGCTCCAGCGCCGCCCTCGCGATCTGCTCCATCTGCTTGGCGAGCAGGGCCTGGTAGTACGCCGTCCGGACCTGCAGCTCGACCTCGGCGATCTGCTCCTCCAGGTTGAGCCGCGCGGCGTCCTCGTAGTCCGCCGCGATCCGGAGCGCCGCCCCGACCCGGCCGCCCGAGTACAGGAGCTGCGTCCCCGTGATCCCCGCCGTGTACGTGTTCCGGCGGCCGAACGGCATGTCGCTGAAGAGACCCGCCATCCCGGCCAGCCCCGCCAGCGGCGCGCGATCCTCGAGGTACTTCACGCGCTCTTCGAGCGTGCGCGTCGGATCGGGCGAGAAACGCAGCGAGTCCGGGAGCTGGACGCCCTGCCCCACGTCGAACGGCGAGGCGAAGGTCCGGGTGTACCCCAGGTTCGCGGTGATCTGAGGCAGCGCCGCCGAGCGCGCGGACGTCACCTGCGCCGCCGCCGCCTCCACCTGCGCCCGGGCCAGGCGAACCTCCTGGCTCTGCTCCGTCGCCCGGGCGACCGCCTCCTCAATGCTCAGACGAATCGTGTCGCCGGGCGCCGCGCCGGCCGTGTTCCCCGGCTCCGCCGCGGAACCCCGCTCCTGCGCCCAGGATGCGGACGCGCCGGCTCCGCCCAGCGCCGCGGCCAGGACCGCGGACACGAGTAGCCTCTTGTTACGGAATCGATTCAGGTTCACGGATCGTTACGGGCGGGCAGCCCGCCTCCCCTCGTGCTCCAGTGGATCGGTGGACGCTGCGGTGGCCGCTTCCCCGGCCTCACGGGCCTGGTACGCCTGCCACCGCTCCCACACCCTCGACAGATCGTCCAGAAAGAACGCGTAGAAACGTCGCCATGCTGACACCCGCCGGCGCCCGACCTCCGCCTCGGGCGGCAGCAGCTCGCAGCCGGCCGCCAGCGCGCCGTGCATCCGCTTCATCCGGCGCTCGACCAACGTGAAGATCCACTCCCACGGCTCTTCGATGATCCGGTAGTAGTCGCGCCGGTCGCCGACCGAGGCCAGGCGTTGCACGACCCCGAATTGCTCGAGCCAGCGGGCGTTCAGGCTGACCGAGGCCTTGCTCATCCCGGTCTGCTCGGCGAGCTGATCGAGCGACAGGGGTCCTTCGGCCAGCAGGAGATGCCCCAGCAGACGTGCGGCGGTCCGAGGCAGGCCGTTCTCGGCCGCCGCCGTCACCAACTGCTCGATGAACTCTCTCTCGCCGCTTCGCATTCCGTTGCTGGCCCCCGTGACCCGTCGTTCGAATCGTTTAGAACTTATTAAATGATATTCGACCTGTCAAACGGGGACCCGACCGCTCGGCTCGCCGGTCGCCCGGTTCGACGGGCGACGATCCTGCCGGAGATCCCGGCCGCGGTTCCGGCCGTGGCGCCGCACCGGCCACGCGCCGCGCCCCGCCGGGGCCGTCGGCCCTCAGCCCGGAGCGCCGGCCACGCAGCCTGCGACCGCGCCCGGCAGCCCCACGCCCGCCCGCACGGACGCCTTCACCGGGGAGCGCCTGCTATGCGGGAACCGACGGCCCTGCTGCCCGACTTCGATCGCGAGATGGCCACGACGCGCGCGCGGCTCGAGGCCTTCGACGCGAACGCCCGCGAAGCCCCTGAGGCTCTCGTCGCCGCGAGCGAGGAGGAGCTCCTGACCCCCTGGTCCCTGAAAAAGGGCGGGCAGGTCCTGTACGCCCTGCCCCGCGCGGAAGTCCTGCGGCTCTTCGTCCTGAACCACCGGATCCACCGCCGCGGCCAGCTCAGCGTCTGCCTGCGGCTGAACGATGTGCCGCTCCCGCCGATCTACGGGCCGACGGCGGACACGGAGGACTGACGGCGCTCGGGGCGCCGTCAGCCGCCCCTACCTCTCCCACCAGAACTTCCCCCGCGGCCTCTCATCCGGCGCCACGCGGTCCATCGTCCACGCGTCGTACAGCGCGCCGTTGGCCATTACGTACCGGACCGTCTGGGAGTTTCGGATGTTCTCCAGCGGGTTCGCGTCCAGGACGACGAGGTCGGCCAGCTTGCCCGGCTCGATGGAGCCGAGGTCCTTGTCCAGCCCGAGGTACTCGGCGCCGTGCAGCGTCGCCGCGCGGATCGCCTGGAGCGGCGTCAGCCCGCCCTGCGCGAGCATCCACAGCTCCCAGTGCGCGCCCAGCCCGTCGAGCTGGCCGTGCGCGCCGAGCTGGACCTTCCCGCCCCGGTCGACGATCGCCTTCGCCGCGCGCGCGACCTCCACGTAGAAGTAGTCGTCGGGCGCGGCCATCTCACGACGCCGCGAACGCGCGTCGACCTGGCCCGGCGGCGTGAAGCGCTGCAGCCGCTCGTTCTCCCAGACGTTCGACTCCTGGTACCAGTAGTACTCCCCGCTCAGCCCGCCGTAGTTGACGATCAGCGTCGGCGTGTAGCCGGACTTCGACCGGGCGATCAGCGTGAGCGCGTCGTCGTAGAGC
>DATCLG010000159.1:0-5229 GCA_036564015.1 Longimicrobiales bacterium | reverse complement strand
CCGGGTTAGCGGACCAGGCACCATTTTCCACTCTTGACCCGAATGGCCATGGCGATGCTCCGTATAGCCACGCACCTTCGGGCAGAGGGGCGGAAAAGCGGGCGAGACGTCGCCGCGCGGGTGAGACATCACCGCCGATCGCCGGACCCCGCCCTCACCCTTCCCTGCCGCCGGCGGCCCGATCTCGCCGCATCCACCACGCAAACCGCCGGCGGGCGCCCTCCTCCCCGGAAACGCGACACCAGCCTGTTTGAATGGGTCACTCCCATTCGTCGCTGGAGCAACTTTGGAAAATGGTGCCTGGTCCGCACGGACCGGGCTCCGCACCGACCGCCCCCGATCGCCTCCTCGCACGAGCCAAGGAGGCCCAGCCCGGCGCCTCCCCTGGGAACCCGGCGGCGCCGCCGAGCAAAAAAATGGCGCCGGGTTTCCTTGCCCCGGCGCCGGTCTAACCGCTGTCTCAGTTGAATCGCACCCGCCGGAAGCCGAGCTCGGCGAACAGGACTTCCCAGTACCGCCGGACCTGATCGGCGTCGGCGCGGTTGCCCAGCCCCTCCGTCAACACCCGCACCTCGACATCGGCGAATCGAGACGGGACGACGCTCGTGTTCTTGCGGACGTAATCCGCATCGGCCCGCGCCCACGCCTCGGCTTCGGAGAAATCACGCGGCGGACGCCGGTCGAAATCGCGACGGCCGGGGCCCGTCATGCTCTCGTACATGTCGCTGAAATAGTAGACCTGCTTGACCGCATGATCCGGGGCATCCGCCAGCTCCTCCGACAGCACCTCGAACGTGCCCAGCAGGTCCGTTTGAGCAGCGAGCTCGGGGGGCAGCGACGTGGATTGGATCAGCGCCGCGAGATGCTCCCGCGTCTGCTCGATCAGCTTCCCCAGCTCCATCTCGTACCGGAGGCTGTCCCGCACCACCTTGTTCCGCGGCCCGCTGGTCGGGGGTAGCTTGAGAGTATTCCCCTCTCGCACACGGTGCGCCTTCCCCCGCGTACGCGCATGAACGAGGAAACCGGCGACACGGCTTCCGGGACACTTGAGCGCGGTCGCCACCAGATTGTTCAGGGAATCGGCGAACACCGCCGCCGCGGACTGGTTCGCCATGGCGCTGGTGCTCTGATCCCAGAAGATGACAACCACTCGGGTGTCCGCGCCGGCAGCACAGCGGGCCGATTCGTGCGCGGGCACATCGCCACAACCGAGCGCGAACAGCAACGGAAGCGCGACCCTGATCAGCCGAGTACAGATCATACGCTGGACATCGTGTCGGGAAGAATGCCGGACAGTCTGGAGCGAATCATCCGGCGGATCGCCACGTAAGGACGAGGACGCTTGCGCCGGGGGCGCGGCGGGACGACCGGCACCGGCGAAGGAGTCTCTCGACGCTCCTCACCGTCGCGCCTGCTGGCCCTGAGCAGACCCAACCGCGCCTGGCGAACCTCGGCCCGGCGGGCGAGCAGGTCGCTCTGCTCTGCGCGCACGGACGCGAGCTGCGCCTTCAGTTCGTCGACAGTGGCACGGCTCTCCAGCCAGACCTCCGTGGCACGGAGCTCCGCCCGCGCCCTCGCCTCCTCCGCCAGGTTTTGGGCGCGTTCGTTCCGCAAACGACGGAGGCGCTGCCGGAGTTCCTTGAGCCGCCGCCGCATCGGCCGCCTGACGCTCCGGAAATCCTGAAAATGACGTAGCCCGATTCCGAGGCATATTGCGCCTGCCAGGGCGAACAACACGCCCGAGGCGACGAATGCCGCCTTGCCCCACAGATTCCCGGCCACCCGCTCCTTTAGCTCGCGATAGAACTGCCAGGCCATGTCGGGATCGGCGTTCGGAGCCTCGCGTGCGAGTTCGCCGAGCGTGGTCGCCTCGTAGGCGATGCTCCGGAATACACCGAGCACGGCCAGCGTCCCGAGGGCGAAGGCCGCCGTGACGATGATCGTGACGTCGAACCATCGCCGGCTGCCCTCCCAGTACGGCGCCTCGACCAGGCGCTCGTACGCCGGCTTTAGCAGGACCGCCACGAAGGCGAGACCGATTGCCAAATACCACCCCTCGTCCAGACCGAGCATCCTACTGCCTGTGAGCTCCAGGGCATCGGCGACGATTTCGCGAGTCATTACAATGTCGGCCAGGACGAAGGAGAGCGCTGCGGTGCAGTAGAGCACCACCTGGCTGAGCAGCCCGACGTGCCGCAGGTCCGCCTGCGCCTTCGTCGCCGCTTCGAGGTCGCGCTCCACCCAGTGGATTTCTTCTTCGAGCTCCTTGGCGCGCCTCGGGAGCTGGTCCACCTGAACCTGGAGTCGGGCCGCGGCCTCCCGCCGTTCCCGCACCGCGGCCAGCTCGCCCTGGATCTCCGTCTCGTGTCGCTGGATCAGGGCCAGGCGCGCATCGATCTCCTCTTCCTCGGCGGACCGCTGCAGGTATTGCGCGAGATTTTCCACCTCGACCGGCTCACCGCCGTTCGCCGGACCGAGCGCGTACGTCGTCTCCGGACCCGGAAGCACGTCGGGCGCCGTGGAGGGCACGACGGCCTCCGGAGCGCCGTGCCTCAGCCCCCAGCCGTTCGCCCGGAATCGAATGTTGCCCGGCGGGGAAGCCACCGCGTCGCCAGAGGTCCCGATATGGTTGGACCGACGAAACCAGTCCTTCAGGCTCATGACACACCTACCCGCCCGGTATGGATGCCGGCGAGCTCACCGCTCGCGGCGCGTTCGAGCGCCGCTCGCGCAAGCTCGTACTCGCTTTGCAGCACCGCGACCTTGTGCTCGCATTCCGCCTCGAGGTCAGCGCGTGTGCGGAGCTCGCGGATCCGCTCATTGAGCGCTGCGATCTGCTGGTCCACCGTCGCTGCTTCGGTTCGAAGGCGCTCCAGCTCCTGGCGACGCTGCTTCGATTGGCGGCGCAGACTCCGCCGCTCCCGGGCACGCTCGATCTCACTCCCGAGGCGCGTGACGAGGCTGAGCAGCAATCGGCCGCCAAGGAGGAAGAGCATGCTGAGGAAGAGGAACGCCATCACCGCCCGAGCTGGATCCTGCCGGTCGCCCCAGACCACGACGAACGCCGCCGCCAGGATCGGGAACCCGAGCTCGGCCAGGCGCACCTTCCACAGCTCAGTCCCCCAGGGCGGCTCGCGATGCTGGCGGTCGCTGCTGAACAGCAAGGACGTCGGCGCGAACACCACGAACATCCCGGCCAGCATGACGCCGGCGGCGATCAGCTCGGGATGATCGAAGCGATCGCCCAGGACCTCCCGGACGACGAAGTACGCCAGCCCGCAGATGGCAGCGGCGAGGATGCTGCCGAGGAGGTACCGGAAGACCCCGCCCGTGGGCGGCCGGTCGACCTCCCGCGACGAGTTCCCGGGCGTCCGATCGAGCGCGCTGCCGAGCGGATCCCCCACGGCCTCGGCCCCGACCGCGGCGGCCCGGTCCGTGGGCGGGGGCTCGAGCTCTCCGGCCAGCGCTTCGATCTTCCGGCGCAGTTCGTCCGCCCGCCGCTCGAGCCGCTCCTTCTCCTCCTGTAGCGACTGCCGCGCTGCTTCCACCTGCGCGATGCGCGCACGGTAGTAAGCCTCGACGGCTTCGACCTTGCTCACGGGGAGCCCGGGCAGCCCGGAGAGCCCGAAGACTACACCCTCGTCGCGGAGCAGACCGTCGTCTTCGATCCACCAGGCGATGGGCACGGTGGCGCCAGTGTGTCGTTTGGGACTCGATGCTGGTTCCAGGGTCTGGAGGCTCGTCAATGTCATGCGCACCTCCTGGGCGCCATGGCGCTCCCTGCCCCACGGCTGTCCCGCAGTGCCGGCGCCCCGGCGCCGCGCCCGGATGCACCCGTCGAACCGCGATCGCGCGCTCAGCGGGCCGCGCGTTGCCGGTCGTTTCCGTGCCGACCCGCCGGGGATGCCGCCGGATGAATCGACCCCGGCACGGACCGCACGGGTGTGCGGGTCAATGTCCTCGAGACGCCGGCGCCTCAGCACCCGATGGCGCCGTTCGCTGCCCGGAAACCGGCGTGCTCGACCGGGCCACGTCGCGGTCCACCGCGTGCCGGGTCCCGGCTACGCCCGCGGCGTCGATGGGCAGGGTCGCCACCAGGTCACGAGTTTCGGCGATTACCCACGTCTTGTCGTGGGCGCCCATCGGGGGGGGGCAACCCTCTCCCGGCCTCCCGCCAGTTGGCCGCACTAGGTCGGGCCGCTCAAGGTAATGGAACGGTCTGACAGCGACGCTCGAGATGCCGCCGGGGAGAGATGGGCAAGAAGATTCGAAGATGCGGCATCAAGTAGTGAATGATAAACCACATGCGGTGCCGGCACAAGAATTTTTTTCGTTAGCGGACCAGGCACCATTTTCCACTCTTGACCCGAATGGCCATGGCGATGCTCCGTATCGCCACGCACCTTCGGATCGAAGGGCCGGAAGGCGGGCGGCACAGGCTCGCGCACCGGGGATGTCACCGCCGGGCAACGTACCCCGCCCCTCCCCCTTCCCCACCGCTGGCGGCCCGATTTCACCGTATCCACAGTGCAAACCGCCGGCGGGCGCCCTCCTCCCCGAAACGCGACACAGGCCTGCTTGAATCGGTTATTTCCATTTCCCGCTGGAGCAACTTTGGAAAATGGTGCCTGGTCCGCACGGACCGGCCCACGGATCGGCCACGGCCCGGCTGGTCGCACGGATCAGCGCTGAGCTGGTCACAGACCGACCCGTCCGTACACAAACCGGCTCGCCCGCTAACCCCTAAAGGCACGACGGCCCCCGAAAAATGCGACGGGGCCTCTCGACATGTTTTTGGGTTTGCATTAGAATGTGCGCCATTCCTAGCCCGCTGCGGAGCCAGGAGGCCACGGGCGAAGCGCTGCTGGCGATCGCCTCCCAGGTCACCGTTGGCTCCGACTCTTCCCCACAAACAACAAACCTATTGCCTGAGGAGGGGCAATGCCCGGAAAGAGGCTCGTCACGGCCCTGGCGCTTTCCCTGGGTGCCATCGCCGCAGCGGCGCAAACGGCTCACGGCCAGGCGTGCATCGGCACGCCCATAGGGTCGAGGCAGTTCGGCCTGGGTGGGAGCATCGGGTTCACCGACGGCGCCACCAGCTATGGCGTGGCCCTGCGCGCCAACCTGGAGGGACCGCTCTCGGTAGGCGTCGGCTACGGGCTGACGGACGTCGACAATGTGGAGGAAAAGGTCAACAACTTCCAGGGCTCCGTCGCGTACGAGCTGCCG
>DATCLG010000158.1:0-14810 GCA_036564015.1 Longimicrobiales bacterium | reverse complement strand
CGTGGCGGGTCGCCACGGTGACGGGAGGCGATCCCGGACCCGGTGGATCACCCCGCCTGCCACCGGCAGGCGTTCGTCGCGATCCGGTAGAGATCGATCGCCGTCACGACACGGTCGTCCGGCGTGACGTCCTGCGAGATGACGAAGAGGGTGTCCCCGCGGAAGGCCACCCGGGGGAGCGGCTCACGGGGTCCGGGGATCGGCGCATCCACGCAGCTCCGGCGCCTCTCCCTGTCTATGACCGAGAGAAAGTTCTCGCCGACGATCCGGCCCTGCTCCACTCGCGCGTCCACGGTGACCAGGGCGAGCATTCCGGAGGGTAGCCAGTGGAGGCCCAGGGGAGCCGAAGAGCCGTAGATCGCCCTCTCCGCCACCTCCGCGTCCCAGGGACTCTCGGCGAACCGACGGAGGAGTTCCGTCTGGGCGCCCTGCCGCCGCACGGCCGGCACCGCGATGCTGTCGAGCACGTCGCCGTCGATGGGGCTGATGTAGACACGGTCCGTCATCGCGTACGCCGTGGCGAGCTCGTCACGCTCGACGGCGACGGCCACGGTCCCGGCCATCATCCGGATCGGCGGGAACCTCAGGAGCTCCGGGAAGGGGCCGATCACCCGGAAGGTCGACGTGTCCCCATCCAGCACCGCGACCGAGCCGTTCCCCAGCGAATCCGGGTAGCCCGCGAACAGCCGGTCACCATGCGCGGCGAGCATCGACAACCGTCGTGGGAAGCTCCGTGCCCACCGAAAGGCCCCCGATCTCTGGTCGAAGGCCAGCACCCGCGGGTTGTCGAGCGCGTAGACGAGCGAATCCCCACCCAGGGCGAGCCACGTCGGGGCGGCGAACTCGCCCGGGCCGCTGCCCGGACGACCGATTCCTCCGACGAACCGGCCGTCGCGCCCGAACACGAGGATGCGGCGCGCCGCCCCATCGGCGACCAGGAAGCGGCCGTCGCGAGCTACCGCGAGCGCCCAGGGCTGTCCCACGAACCCGCTGTCCACCTCGCTCAACACGATGCGCTCGAGGGACACCAGCTCCGGCCCGGCGTGCAAAGAATCCGACGCGCCGCCGCAGGCAGCCGCGCAGGACAGCACGATCGTGAGCGCAACGCCGCCTTTCCCGGTCCACGTCCCGGCTGTTCCAGCGGGGCGTCGATCCGCGCCGCGGGTCTCGGCCGCCCGGGCCGTGATCCGTCCTCCTGGGCCGTCTGCACAGCCGCCTTCGCTCCATTGCATTCGAAGCATGAATGGCTCCTCGATCATGGTTGGGCGCTGGACAGTCAACACTCGACGCCGGATCGGTGCGCGGGCGGGCCACTTCCGGCCACCGACGCAGCGTCACCCCGGCCGGACGGGATACGGGGACCCGGATCTGCTGCATCGGGCGCCCAGGCCCCGGGGCGGGTCGCCGGCAGGGACCTGTCGAGCGTGTCAGCATCCAGGATGCGCAGAAAATCCGGAAGAGGCGATGTACGAAATGGCCAGAAACGAGCGCCACGGTCACATCGCCGGCCGGAGGCCGCCGGGTAACCCCATCCGGCGAGGCCAGCGGTCCGGCGGCCAGTCCGTGCCGGGCAGCTCCCCGGACCGCGCCCGGGCGAACGCCGGCGAGCCGGAGCGCCTCCTGCCCGGCGGCGAAGGGTCCGTATCCCCGAGTCCTGCTGCGGCGATGAGCCGAGTCGTCTGCCGAGCTCGTGGGAGCCGTGCCGCGAGGCGCGCCCGCCGCGGGCCGGTGCGAGGGCTGAGGGACCCTGACCACCTGTGCACGGTGTTCGGCGCCTCCCGCGGGGCGAACGCAACGCTCCCGGCCGCGAAAGGACGCCCCCGACCGCCGCGCTCCAACTGGACGGTCCTCCTATCTTCCGGTAGATTCAGGTGATTGCGTCGACGGAGGGAGCCCGCGGCGCCGGGAGCGCCGGCGGGCTTTCGAGGTAGATTCACCCGGTTCACCTGAGCACTCCTCCATCCCGAGGTCTCGGAGGAGGTGGCCCGGGCGCCTCGCCGGCGCGACGCTGGTCCATAGTAAGAAGGCAGGAGCACGTCTGGAGAGCAGGTCGATGAAGCGCATACTGGTCACGGGTGCCGCGGGGCAACTGGGGTCTGAGCTCGTGCCTGCGCTGCGCGCGCGGTACGGCGAGGCGAACGTGGTGGCGTCGGACATCCGTCGGCCAGGGGAAGCGCTGGCGGGCTCGGGCCCGTTCGAGACGATCGATTGCACGGACGGCGGTGCGCTGGCCGAGGCGGTCGCGCGCTACCGGATCGACACGATCTTCCACCTCGCGGCGATCCTCTCCGCGGCCGCCGAGCAGAACCCCCAGAAGGCGTACACGGTGAACCTTCAGGGGCTCTACGCGGTGCTGGAGGTGGCGCGGGCGCACGGGTGCGCGGTGTTCACGCCCAGTTCGATCGCGGTGTTCGGCCCGGGCACGCCGGCGGACCCGGCGCCGCAGGACACGATCCAGCGTCCCACGTCGATGTACGGCGTGACGAAGATGGCCGGCGAGCTGCTCTGCGACTACTACCACCGGCGCTACGGCCTGGACACGCGGGGTTTGCGCTACCCCGGGCTCATCTCGTACGTGGCGCCGCCCGGTGGCGGCACGACGGACTACGCGGTGGAGATCTTCCACCACGCCCTCGAGCGGGGCCGGTACACCAGCTACCTGGCACCGGACACCCAGCTCGACATGATGTACATGCCGGACGCGGTCCGGGCGGCGATCGAGCTGATGGAGGCGGACCCGGCGCGGCTGCGGCACCGGAACGCCTACAACGTGACGGCGATGCAGCTCACGCCGGCGCGGCTAGCGGAGGCGATCCGGCGGCACATCCCGGGGTTCGAGATCGACTACGATGTGGACCCGGTGCGGCAGGCGATCGCGGACTCCTGGCCGCGGCGGCTGGACGACAGCGCGGCGCGGGAGGAGTGGGGCTGGCGCCCGGCCTACGACCTGGAAGCGATGACCGCGGACATGCTGGCGCAGCTGCGGGAGCGTCGGGGTCGTGCGGCGGCGCCGGTGACGTCGTCGTAGCCGACGGGGGCGGGTCGGAGAGGCCGTTTCGCCGCCGGCAGGGGTGGGCGGCGCATTCCCCCACAGCGGCGTTTCGCGGAGTGAGCGGGGTCCCCGCAGGCGCGGAGCGCCGGGGAGGCTCCGGCAGGTGGGGCGTCGTCGCGGACACGGGGCCCGCTGCGGGGCTGGCGCGGGTCCACATGAATCGAAGGTATCCAGCAAGCGAGGAGAAGACCGAATGCCGCTCGAGCGAGTCGTGGAGGTGTTCCGCAAGCACGTGGCGGAGCTGGAGGAACAGGGGCGGGCGAAGGGCGAGGAGGCGGTGGTCACGCGGGTCATCCCGCCGAGTGGGGACCGGGGCCCGCGCTTCCTCCTGGAGGGCCAGGGGGATCGCGAGTTCATTCGCATGAACTCGAACTCGTACCTGGGGATGTCGCTGCGGCCCGAGATCATTGCGGCGGAAGAGGAAGGGGCGCGGCTGTACGGGGCGGGGCCGGGGGCGGTGCGCTTCATCAGCGGGACGTACGCTCCGCACGTCGAGCTCGAGCGGCGGCTGGCCGCGTTCCACGGCCGGGAGGCGGGGATGATCTTCTCCTCGGCGTACGCGACGGTGGTGGGCGTGATCACGGCGCTCGTGAGCGGCGAGACGATCGTGATCAGCGATGAGCTGAACCACAACAGCATCATCAACGCGATCCGGCTGTCGCGGCCGCTCGACAAGATGGTCTACCCGCACCTGGACCTGGAGGCGCTGGAGACGGGGATCCGGAGCGCGATCGGGCGGGCCAGGCGCGTGGTGGTCGTCACGGACGGGGTCTTCAGCATGCGGGGCGACCACGCGCCGCTCGACCGGATCATGGAGATCGCGCGGCGCTACGATGGCGAGTTCGAGGAGAACGTGATCGTGGTGGTGGACGACTCGCACGGCGTCGGCGCGTTCGGGCGGACGGGGCGGGGGACGGAGGAGTACACGGACTCGGGCCCTGTCGACATCCTGCTGGGCACGCTCGGGAAGGCGCTCGGCGTGAACGGCGGGTACGTCGTCGCCTCGGCGCCGGTGATCCGGTACCTGCGGGAGACCGCGCCGTTCTACATCTACTCGAACCCGATCACGCCGGGCGAGGCCGCGGCGGCGCTGAAGGCGCTGGAGATCCTGGACAGCCCGCGGGGGGTGCAGCTCCTGCAGCGGCTGCTCTCGCTGACCCGCCGGTTCGAGAAGGGATTGGTCGCGCTCGGCTACGAGGTGATCCCGGGCGACCATCCCGTCGTCCCGCTCATGGTCCGGGACACGGAGCGGACCCGGGCGCTGGTCCGGCACCTCTTCCGCCACGGCGTCCTCGCCACGGGCCTCACGTACCCGGTCGTCCCGCGCGGCGACGAGGAGATCCGCTTCCAGATCAACGCCGACCACACCGAGGCGGACCTCGACTACGTGCTGGACGTCCTGAAGAAGTTCGAGGGCTGAGTCCGCGCTCCGGGAGCTCTGGGGGCGCCCTGCGCCGTCCGACCAGGCTCGCGGTCCTAGGGAAGGCCGGCGCCGCTGCGCCCCGGGCGCACAGCCGGCAGCTCGTGGCGGAGGAGGATCGGGAGCGCGAGCCTGAACCACGGCGTGTAGTCGCCCGGCCGCTCGGCGATCTCCGCACAGAGCTCGTTGACGGCCGCCCACCGCCACTCCGCCACCTCCCGCGGGTCGGGGCGCGGGTCCTGGTCGGACCACCCGGCGAAGACGTGGTCGTACTCGTGCTCGACCAGGCCGCCGCCCAGCTCGGCCCGGTAGACGAAGCGAAAGACGGGGTACAGGTCGCAGGCCAGACCCATCTCTTCCTCGAGCCGGCGGCGAGCGGCCTCCAGCGGGTCCTCGCCCGGGCGCGGGTGGCTGCAGCAGGTGTTCGACCACAGGCCGGCGGAGTGGTACTTCGTGGCCGCCCGGCGCTGGAGCAGCAACGCGCCTTCCGCGTTGAAGACGAAGACCGAGACCGCGCGGTGCAGCTTCGCCTCCCGGTGCACGCTGAGCTTCTCGGCCATCCCGATCGCGCGGTCCGCAGCGTCGACCAGCACGACCTGCTCCCCGGTGGCCTCTCCGGTCGGGCCCGGCCGCGCCGACCCGACCGTTCTCGCTTCCTCCATCTGGATCCCCTCGAGCGGGAGCGGCCCGCGTTCGGCGCGGTCGTCCTCCCGCCGGGCCTGACCGGGTATGGAGCGCGGCCCGGCGCCGGACGCCGTTCCCATCGAAATCCGTGGCCTGTCGTGGTGTAGGCGAAATATCGCTCGGGAGCGCCGTCGGGTAAAGCCCGCGTGTCGGGCCCGCGCATCGAGGGCGCGCCGCCGCGCGTGGATCGCCCCCCTGTGGCGGATTTGCCCCTGACCAGCACCCACGCCCCGCCGCCCGGCCGCGGGCGGCGCCACGGCACAGCCGTTCCACGGGGCCCGAGCGCGGTGCGGCGCTCCCGGCAATTTGACGGCCGCGGCGTTTCGGGTTAACGTGCCTGCGTCCGGGGCGGCCCGGTCTATGTTTCCTTCAGAGAATCGATTGCGCGCACCATGAACGATCGCTTGCTCCGCGCCCTCCGGCGCGAGCCGGTGGACCGGACCCCGGTCTGGTTCATGCGGCAGGCGGGGCGGTCGCTGCCGAAGTACCGCGAATCGCGGGCCGAGCAGGGCATGTTCGAGATCATCCGCAACCCCGAGGCGGCTGCGGAGATCACCGCCATGCCGCTCGAGTACTACCCGGTCGACGCCTGCGTCCTGTACAACGACCTCTCCACGCCGTTCTTCGGGGCAGGGCTGCGGGTGGAGCTCGCGCCGGGGGTCGGCCCGGTGGTGGACCGGCCGATCGAGTCGGCGGCGGACGTCGATCGGCTGCGGCCGTTCGACCCGCGGGAGGCGTTCCCCTACGTCATGGAGCAGATCCGGATCCTGGTCCGGCGCCTGGACGTGCCGGTCATCGCGTTCATCGGCGCGCCGTTCACGCTCTGCTCGTACCTGATCCGGGGAAGCCGGGCCCGGGATGTCGACCGGCTCAAGGCGTTCATCCTCCGCGAGCCCGAGGCGTGGCACCGGCTGGCCGACTACTGGGCGGAGCACCTGGCGGAGTTCGGGGTGGCCCAGCACGAGGCGGGGGCCGCGGCGGTCCAGGTCTTCGACTCGTGGGCGGGCGCGCTCTCCCCGGAGGACTACGCGGAGTACGTGCTGCCGCACTCGCGGAAGCTGCTGAGCCGGCTCGCGGAGGCCGGGGTGCCGACGATCCACTTCGCCACGGGCAACCCCGCGCTGCTGCCGCTCCTGGCCGAGGCGGGGGGCACGGCGATCGGCGTCGACTGGCGCATCCCGATCGACGAGGCGTGGAAGGCGATCGGGCACGACCGGGCGATCCAGGGGAACCTGGACCCCGCGGCGCTGCTGGCTGGGCGGGAGGTCGCGCTCCGGAAGACGCGCGAGATCCTGGAGCGGGTGGGGGGGAGGCCGGGCCACATCTTCAACGTGGGACACGGGATCCTCCCGGGGACGGACCCCGAGGTGATCCGGGCGGTCGTCGAGTTCGTGCACGAGTTCGGAAGCTGAGGCCGCCCCCGCGGGCGCTTCCGTCTCCGGCCGCCCCCGCGGCGCCCCTTCTCCGGGCGTTTCGTGGGGTGGCAGGCGAAGAGCCGGCCGCGCACAGCGGCGCTTCGCCGCGGGGAAGCCCGAATGCCTTGCGCGGAGGCGCGTGCATCGCCTGGGCCGCCCGGGCGCCGGGAGCGCGACGATGCGGCGGCCGGGGAGAGGGCGGAGCGGCTGCTCCGCCCCTGTTCCGTATCACTTCCCGACTGCAGCACGGTCGGCGGGCAAGAGCACGTCAGGCCGTGGAGGACGACAGATGGACCCGATCGAGGTTTCGGCGTCGACGCACGTGGGGGCCGCTCCGGGCATCGTCTACTCGCTCCTCGCGGACTACCGCGCCGGCCACCCGCGGATCCTTCCGGAGCGGTTCTTCGGCCCGGTGACGGTCGAAGAAGGAGGGGTCGGCGCCGGCACGCGCATCCGTTTGACCGTGAAGGGGTTCGGGGCCTCGCGCGTCCTGCGGATGGCGATCGAGGAGCCCGAGCCCGGAAGGGTCCTGCTGGAGCGGGACCTCGACAGGGGACTCCGCACGATCTTCACGGTCGATCCTCACGACGGCGGCAGCCGGGTGACGATTCGCACGTCGTGGGTGCCGCGGGGCCTAGGCGGCCTCGTGGAGCGGCTCCTGGCGCCGCGGCTGCTTCAGAGGGTCTACGCGGAAGAGCTCGCCAGGCTGAAGGAGATCGTGGAAGGCGGGTGAGCCGGCCGCCCCGCGGGTCGGCCAAGGCCGGCTGCGGGGGGTTGCCCGGGATCGCCCCCGGGCCTGCCCCGCTCAGCGCACCAGCGCGATCACGCCCGAGACCAGGATCGCCACCCCGAACGCGGTCTTGAGCGCCGCCGCGAGCCCCCACCCCAGCGCGACGCCCCAGCCGACCCGCGCGGCCGACCCCAGACGCCGGGTCTCCCAGAGCGTGACCCCCGCCCCGCCCACCGCCGCGCCCAGCAGGCCCGCGAGCACCGGGCCGACGAGGGGAACCGGAGCCCCGATGAGCAGCGCTCCGGCCAGCCCTCCGACCATCGCCCCCCAGAATGCCCGCCGCGATCCGCCGTAGCGCTGGCTCAGGCGCTTCACCACGATCCACTCAGCGCACTCGGCCCCGACCGCCAGCGCGAGCATCGGCAGCAGCGTCGCGAGCCCGAGCTCGCCGAAGTACGCCGCGACGCCGAGCACGCCGATCATGATCCAGTGGCCCGGGAGGCCGAGCGGGATCAGGAAGAGCGAGAGCGCCATGACGGCGATGCCGAGCGCAATGAGCATGGGTCTCATCCCCGGTCGAAGCACGTGTCCGCCAGCCCCGCGGCGCGCCGGGCCGCGCGCCCGCGTGGGACGCCCGCATCGTACTCCCGTACGCGCGCCGGGTGCCCCGGCTTTGCGCGACGAGAAGAGCGGCGCCCTCCGCCCCCGGGCCGCGACGGAACGCACCGGCCGGCGCCGCAGGAGAGCGGCCCTCGGGCGCGCCCACCCGATCCATCCCGGCCGGTCCCGCCAGCCAGCCGGGGTTCCCTCGCCGCCCCATCCAGCTATGGCCCCGCGCCAGCGGCGAGGTTACCTTGGCACGCATGGACGCGGAGACCCAGAAGTTCTTCGAGCTCCTCTACACGACCGTCCAGAGCGGCTTCGAACGCCTCGAGGCGCGCCTCGGCCGGGTCGAACAACGCCTCGTGCACGTCGAGGAACGGCTCGAGCGGGTCGAGACCCGCCTCGCCCAGCTCGAGGAACGGCTCGAGCGGGTCGAGGCACGCCTCGACCGTGTCGAAGAGCGGCTCGACCGCGTCGAAGAGCGGCTCGACCGCGTCGAAACCTGCCTCGATCGGCTCGAGGCGCGCCTGGACGGCGTCGAGGAGCGCCTCGACCGTGTTGAGCCACGCCTCGATGCGCTCGGTGACCGCTTCGATCGACTCGAAACCCGTGTCGATGCGTTCGGCGACCGGTTCGACCGGCTCGAGGCCCGTATCGACGGCATGGACGTCAAGTACACCGAGAGCTTTCTCGGGGTCTACGACCGGTTCAGGTCCCTGGAGGCCCGGCTCGACCACCTGCAGGGCGCGATCGCCGATCTCCGAGAGCAGGTCGGCCACTTCGGCGCGCGGTTGGCCCTCGCCGTCGAGCGCCTGGAGAAGGTCGAGGCGGCGATCGACCAGCTCAACGTTCGCGCGGACGGCCTCGCCGAGGACATGCGGCAGCGCTTCCGCTACGTGAACGAACGCCTGGCCGAGCTGCGCGCAGCGTGACCCCGCACGCCGGCTGGCGGCATCGCCCGTCGCGCAGGCGCTGCGGGCCAGGCCGGGCCGCGAGCCGGCGGCTTTCCGTCATGGCCGGGCGTTCGCGGCGCGCCGGCAGCGTCCGGCTCCTCCTGCTACGCCCGGCTTTTCTCCGACACCCCTGCGTAGAGCGCCCGGAGGAACTCGCGCTCGTCTTTCAGCCGCTGGATTTCGGGGGTCAGCAGGCCGAGCTCCTGTTCGGCTGCGCTCAGTCGGCGCTCGAGCTGCTCGATGCGTTGCGCGAGCTCGGCGGGCGTCGGCCCGGTGGAGCGCTCCTCCTTTGAGCGGGACCAGAGCACCAATCCTCCGGCGACCATCAGCACTCCAAATCCCACCACTTCCTCTTCGCCCTCCACCACGGAGACCCAGCTGAGGAAGACCCCGGCGAGGACCAGCAGAGCAGCGAGCAGCCGCATGATGACCTCCACCTCTTCCGTGGGAACGGTTCCCCGGTCAGGGCCGCCGTCATTCCGTACGGCGCCCTGACCGGTGCGCAGGATGTCAGACGCACGGGCGCAGACCCCAGGCTCACGCTGCGGCGGCCAGCCGCTCCGCGAGCTCGCGGGCCCGCGCCAGCCGACCCGGGATCCCGATGCGCGATTCGTAGTTGGCGGCGAGATGCACGCCGGGCGGGAGCTCGAGGCGCTCGAGAGCGACCCAGGACCGGTCCCAGGCCGGGAGCCGCGTCCGGGCCACGTGAAGGGCGCGGGCTTCGTAGCCCGTGACCAGGTCGAACTCCGCGGCGGCGATGGCGGCCAGCAGGACATCCGGCTGGTCCGCGACACTGGCATCCCTGGCCCCGCCCAGGAAGGCCGTGTAAACCCCCTCCCGGCCGAAGAGGCTGGCGTTCCAGGTCACGCCCCGGGTGCGGAGCCGCTCGGCGAAGGAGACCTGGTAGCCGAACCCCTCCAGCCTGGCAGCCGAGTAGAGGTGCACGACCGCCACATGATTGTACGTGAGACGGCAGAGGCGAGTTGCGGCGTCCGGCGCCAGCTCTCGGAGCAACCGGGCCGCGGCGTCGGCGGGCACGGTGAGCACGACGGCGTCGACCTGGAGCGATCCGTTCCCGGTTTCGAGGAGGTAGCCGCGGGGCGCCCGCCGGATGTTGTGGACCGGCGCGTTGAGGGCCACACGCTGCGCGTGCAGCCGGTACAGGGCGTCGATCAGGGTGCGCATCCCGCGCCTGAAGGTGCAGGCCGGGGCCCCCGCTCGAGGGCTGCGACCGTGACGAGCGAACGCGGCGAGGAGGCTGCGGGAGGCGCCCATTTCACGGAGCCGTTCGGCCAGCGAGTGGCGAACGAACATCTCGTCGGGGTCGGAACCGTACAGGCCGCCGTAGAGGGGGCCCAGGACGTGGAGGTACGCCTCCCGGCCGAACTTCCGGGAGAGGAACGCGCCGACGGTCTCGTTCTCCTTCGCCCGCCTCGTGAGCGGCTCGAGCAGGACGCGGGCCCTCCCGCGCCAGGACAGCGCCGGGGTGCGGAAGAGTTCCCGGAGGGACAGCGGGACGGGGCGGAGTTGCCCGTTCCTATAGATGTAGAGCGGCAGGCCTGGCGGCGCCTGGATCACCTCGGCCTCCAGGCCCAGCTCGGCCACCAGCGCCCGGACGTGGCCGGTGAGGCGGACTCGCTGGGGGCCGGTTTCAAGGAGATGTCCCTCGACCTCCTTCGTCTGGATCACGCCTCCAGGCTCGGGGGCGGCCTCGAGGACGACGCAATCGACCCGGCGCTTCGCCAGCTCGTGGGCGAGGGCGAGGCCGGTGATTCCGGCACCGACGATTCCGATCATGCTGGCTGCGTAGGAGTTCTGCGGACGTTCGGCTCGTCGACGCGATGCTACCGGCGAGACGGCGCTGGCGGCCGGAAGGGCTACCGGCCCTTCGTCAGCCACCAGGCGGCGAGGAAATCGCCGACGATCCGTTTCACGAGGGCGACGCCGCGCTGGCGGTCACCCGGGATCCTGCCGGCCATAGCCAGGGAGATCAGGCCGTGCAGGTTGGCCAGCAGGAGGTTCGTGGCAACGTCGACGTCCGCGCCGACCGCGCCGCTCGCGCGCAACACCTCTTCGACGAAGCCGCGCGTGGTCGTGACGACCTCCACCGCCTCGAGCGAGCTCGTCCCCGGGCCGAACGGGACGCCGCCGAGCCCGTGCATGACCTGGTAGAGCTCGGGGTGTTTCCAGGCGAAGTCCCAGTACGCGTTGGCCAGGGCGAGGAGCCGGGCCTCGGGGCGCTGGACGGCGGTCGCCGCGGCGCGGAGCTCTGCGGCGAGAAGGCGGAACCCTTCACGCGCGAGCTCGACCAGCAGGGCTTCCTTGCTGTCGAAGTACTCGTAGATCGCCGGGGCGCTGTACTCGACGCGGCTGGCGATCTTCCGGATGGTGACGGCGTGCCACCCCTCGCGGACCGCGACTTCGCGGGCCGCCGTCAGGATCCGACGGCGGAGCTGCTCGCGGTGCCGCTCCCGTCGGTTGCTTGAGGCCATGTTCGCCCCCAGGAGTCGAACGGCGTTCGGAAACCTAAGGCTGTTTGGCGGAGGGCGCAAGAGGGGCGCGTAATGCAGGTCTTGACTCCCCGGGCGGGGCACGCTATTCGAAACGGACGCTGCTGGCGAACGGCGGTGGGCGTGTGGACGAATCGACGAGGCAGAGGGGTTATGGATCTGCTGTTGCTTTTCGGGACGGCGCTGCTCCTGGGGCTGGCGCACGCGTTCGAGGCGGACCACATGGCGGCGGTGAGCGCGTTTGCGGTGGGGCGTCCGCGGCCGTTGGCGGCGCTGCTCTTCGGCGTGCGCTGGGCGGCGGGGCACGGTGCGGTGCTGGTAGTGGTGGGGACGGGGCTGGTGGCGCTGGGGCTGCCGTTCCCGGAGGCGGCAGCGCACTGGCTCGAACGGCTGGTGGGGGTGGCGCTGGTGGGGCTGGGGGTGTGGACGGTGCTGAGCGCGCGGACGCTGCACGCGCACCTGCACACGCACGCGGACGGGACGGCGCACGTGCACCTGCATTCGCATCTCTTCGGGCGGGGCCACGATCACGGGCACGGGGCTACGCTGATGGGGGCGCTGCACGGGCTGGCGGGGACGGCGCCGGCGCTGGCGCTGGTGCCCCTGGCGCGGCTGGATTCTGCGCTCCTGGCTGCGGGGTACCTGTTGCTCTTCGCGGTGGGGACGGCGGTGGCGATGGCGCTTTATGCGATGCTGGCCGGGCTGGTCGCCGGGCATGCGGCGGCGCGGTCTGCGGCGGTGGGGCAGGCGCTGGCGTACGCGACCGGAGCGGCGAACGTCGGGGTGGGCGTCCTGTGGCTGCTCCGTTGAGGCAACGGCGCCTCCTGAGCACCCGGCGCGCGGTGGCGCCGGAGCGCGTGGGCGAGTACCTCGAGCACTGGGCCCGGTTGCGCGCGGCGGTGGAGGAGCGGGGTGGGCATGCCTGGCTGTTCCAGGCCGCACGGGGAGAGTCGCTCTTCATGGAGTTCATCGAGTGGAAGGAGGCGCCAGGAGAGGAGAGCCTGCCGGAGCGGCAGGAGGTCGGCGGGGCGCGCAGGGCGCTGGACGTCGCCTTCGGGCCTGGGCAGGAGGAGGAGTGGCGCGAGGCGCCGGTCGTAGCGGGGGAATCGAGGGTGAGTGAACGAGAGAGTCTGCTGAGGTTGCTGCGCGGACGCTCGGTGCGGCGCGGCGAATTCGTTCTGGCGAGCGGGGCGCGCTCGTCGTACTACATCGATGCCCGGCGCACGACGATGTCCGGGGAGGGGCTGCGTCTGATCGGGCGGGTGGGGCTGGCGGCGCTGGACGGGGCGGGGTGGCGGCCCGACGCGATCGGGGGGCTGACCCTGGGCGCGGACCCGGTGGCGTACGCGATCGCCCACAGCGCGGCCCTGGCCGGCCGCTCGCTCGAGGCGTTCACCGTCCGGAAAGAGCCCAAGGCCCACGGCATGGGCCGGCGGATCGAAGGCGCGTTCGAGCCAGGAATGCAGGTGGTGATCGCCGAGGACGTCGTGACCACGGGCGAGAGCGCGCTCAAGGCGATCCGGGCGGTGGAGGAGGAAGGGGGGCGGGTGCTCGGCGTGCTGGCCGTCGTGGACCGGGAGGAAGGCGGCCGCCAGCGGCTCGAAACCGAGGGCTACGGCCTGGTCGCGCTCTTCACCGCGGCCGAGCTGCTGGCAGAGTAGGGCAGCAGGGCGCGGACGGCCGGGCCGCGGCAGCACGTCGGACCGGGCACGGGCTCACGGCCCGACCGTCGGCCCCGGCCAGGGCGCGCGGCTCACCTCCCGAGCGAGAGGCTCGAGGACGCGCTGGGTCGCTGCCAGCCGGGCCTCGTAGATCCTCCGCTTGTCCTCGGGCATGTGCGCGCGGAAGTAGTCGCTCGTCATGATCGGCGCCGGCGGCCCTTCGGCGACGGAGACGATGTCCGCCAGGAAGAAGGTCGCCGCTCCCGCGTCCATCGCGTTCACCACCCGACACTCGAAGGCCGCCCGGACGTCCACCAGCAGCGGGCAGCCCGTCTCGCCCACCCGGAGCTCGAGTCCTTCCAGCTTGTCGGCGTCGCGCCCGCTCTGGAGTCCGAGGCGCCAGATCACCTCCCACTGGTCGTTCCGCAGCAGGTGGAGCCCCAGGACCCCGCTCGCGTAGATCAGGTCGTGCGTGTAGTTCGTCTTGGAGATGTACAGGGAGATGCGCGGCACGGACGGGACCAGGGAGGCCCGCTGGGCGCTGTTGGCGATCATGCCGTTGCGCTTCCCAGCGGCGGCCGTCGTCACGGCCACGACCGGGAGCGTGAGGTGCCGCAGGAGGCTGTAGAGCGGATCGTGCACGGGGCCGCTCCCGGGATCGTCAATCCAGCAGGCGGAGGGGCATGACGAGACAGAGATAATCCGGCGCCTCCTCTCCCTCCGGCACCCACGGCCGCACCACCGCCGCGCGCTCGGGCGCCTTGAAGGAGAGGTACACCTCATCCGTGGGGATGTAGCGCAGGATCTCGAGGAGGTAGCTGGCGTTGAAGCCGATCTCGAGCGGCTCGCCCTGGTACTGCACCTCGAGCTCCTCCTGCGCTTCGCCCAGGTCCGGGGTCTCGACGGTGAAGCGCAGGAGCCCGCGCCCGTCGAACGTGAGCCGGACCCGGTGCGTCTGCTCGCTCGCGACGACCGCCATGCGCCGGAGCGCCTGCGTGAGCGCGGCGCGATCCGCGATCGCCACCTTGTCGTTGTCTCTCGGGATGACCTGCTCGTAGTTCGGGTACGGACCCTCGATGAGGCGCGTGAACACCTGGGTGCCGTCATGGCGGAACCCGAGGTGGTTCTCGCTCCGGCCGACCTCGATCTCCACGTCGGGGCCGAAGAGCCGCTCGACCTGAGCCAGCGCCTTGGGTGGCACGATCAGGTCCGTGCGCGGGGCACTGGAGGCCTCGACCGGTACGGCCATGCGCGCCAGCCGGTGGCCGTTCGTCGCGACCATCCGCATCTCGGTCTCGTAGAGCTGCCAGAGCACCCCGTTCAGGATCGGGCGGCTCTCTTCGGTGGAGACGGCGAAGGACGTCTGTCGGATCAGGGTGTGCAGGACAGAACCCTTGATCTTCCAGCTCTGGGTGAAATCCACGGCCGGGAAGGTCGGGAACTCGTCGCGAGGCAACCCGTTGAGGCGGAACGAGGCACGGCCGCACACCAGTTCGAAGCGGTCGCCTTTGCTGGTGACCCGCGCCGGCTGCTCGGGGAGCTCCCGGGAGAGCTCCTGCAGCTTCTTGGCCGGTACGGTCAGGGCGCCCGCCTCCTCCACATCCGCCGGGACCCGCACCGACACCGCGATGTCCAGGTCGGTCCCGCTCATCCGCACGCCCTCGGCGTCCGCCTCGATGAGGATGTTCGAGAGCACCGGCAGCGTCGTGCGCGCCGGAATGCTCGCGCCCACCGCCAGAAGGCCCTGCTGCAGGTTTTCCCGTGTGATCGTGAATTTCATCT
>DATCLG010000157.1:0-7004 GCA_036564015.1 Longimicrobiales bacterium | reverse complement strand
GCGGCGGGGTGGGCGGAGCCGCGGGCCGACCGCATCGGGGTGCAGCTCTACACGGTGACGGACCAGCTCCGCCGGGACTTCGCGGGCACGCTGGAGCGGGTGGCGCAGATCGGCTACAAGGAGGTCGAGTTCGCCGGGTACTTCGGGCACACGCCCGAGCAGGTGAGGGAGCTGCTCGGCCGGTTCGGGCTGACCTCGCCCAGCGCCCACATCGGACTGAACCAGCTGCGCGAGGACCTGGACGGCCAGATCCGGGCCGCGCACACGATCGGGCAGAAGTTCATCACGGTGCCGTCGCTCGGCCGTACGGAGACGCCGCTGAGCGAGGCGGACACGTGGAAGCGGGTGGCGGAGGAGTTCAACCGGATCGGCGCGCGGCTGAAGAGTGAGGGGCTGCGCCTGGCGTTCCACAATCATGCCGGGGAGTTCGTGGAGGTGAGCGACGGGCGGACCGGGATGGACATCTTCGTCTCGGAGACGGACCCGTCGCTGGTGGATTTCGAGCTGGACCTGATGTGGGCCGCGGTGGCCGGGCAGGACCCGGTTGCCTGGTTCGAGCGGTACCCGGGCCGGTTCAAGATGTGGCATGTCAAGGACATGAAGAATCTGGCCGCGGCGCAGGCGCAGCAGGTTCCGCGGCTCCGGAACCCCGGCGGCCAGGGGGCGGGGAGGCCGGGAGGCGGGAGCGGCCCTACCGGCCAGATCGTGCCGGTCGGCCACGGCGACATCGATTTCCGGCGGATCTTCGCCCGGTGGGAGCGGTCGGGGCTGGAGCATTTCTTCGTGGAGCACGACGGCGCCGCGCAGTGGCCGGGCGGGTCGCTGGCGAGCATCCAGAGCAGTCACGAGACGCTGAAGCGGCTCCTCTCGCCGGCCGGGGCGTGATCGGAAGACGGGGCCGCGGGCGGCGTCCCGGCCACTCCGGGGGCGCCGTCGGCGGCGTCCTGGCGCCCCGGGGACGGCGACCGGGCAGAGGCCGGCCAGCCCGACGTGCCCGCGCCTGTCCCTGAGCGGCGAGAGAGCCAGGGCTGGAATCCACGGTCTACACCCTGTCATGCAACGTATCCACGAAAAACGTCTCGAGCACATGTCCCAGCATCGTCGAGCTGTCGCCTTCCTCCTTGCCGTCGCCGTGCTCGGCGCGGCCAGCCAGGGCTCCGGCCAGACGCTCCCGGCCGGGCCGCAGGTGCTGACGTTCTTCTCCGATGTGGACGACACGGAACAGCCGTACGCGCTGTACCTGCCGCCCAACTACGATCCATCGAAGCGGTACCCGCTGGTGGTCAGCCTGCACGGTGCGGGGTCGAACCACCGGCTGAACCTGCGCCGGGTGTTCGGGAAGAACAACCTGCCGGGCGAGTCGGACGTGGAGGCCACGCGCTATTTCCCCGAGTGGCGGGACGTGGACTACATCGTCGTGTCGCCGTTCGCCCGGGGCACGATGGGCTACCAGGGGATCGCGGAGAAGGACGTCTACGATGCGATCGAGGATGTCAAGCGCCGCTTCTCGATCGACGAGGACCGGATCTACCTGACCGGCCTGTCGATGGGCGGTGGCGGCACGCTGTGGCTGGGGTTGACGCGGCCGGATATCTGGGCCGCGATCGCGCCGGTCTGCCCCGCGCCGCCGCAGGGCACGGAGGCGCTGGCGGGGAACGCGCTGAACCTGCCCGTGCACCTGTTCCAGGGGGATGCGGACCAGCTGGTGCGGCCCGAGTCGACGCGGGAGTGGGTGCGTCGGTTCCGGGAAGCCGGGGTGTCGGTCGAGTACGCCGAGTACCCGGGCGTCGGGCACGACAGCTGGGTGAACGCCTACGCGGACGGGCAGATCTTCGAGTGGTTCAGCCAGTTCCGCCGCAACCGGTATCCGGATCGGGTCCGCTTCGCGACCTGGCAGTACAAGTACGCCAGGGCGTACTGGGTCCGGATCGATCGGCTCACGCCGGGCACGCTGGCGAGCATCGATGCGCGGTTCGTGGGGCCGAACCGGCTCGAGGTGACGACGAAGGACCTGGACGCGTTCACGCTCGAGCTGGAGGGCCACCCGCAGTACTCGGCCGGGCGGCCGGTCGAGGTGCGGATCGACGGGCGGGCCGTGCGGGTGCGCCCTGGCGAGCCGCTCTCGTTCCAGCGGCGGGGGAATCGGTGGGTGGTGGGGCGGTACGAGCCCGGGCCGGGGGCGAAGCGGGCCGGCGCAGAGGGTCCGATCGCCGAGGCGATCGCGGGGCGGCACATTTACGTGTACGGCACGGCGGGGAACCCCACGCCGGAGGAGCTGCAGGCTCGCCGTGAGCGCGCGGTGACGGCGGCCAACTGGTCGGTGGACCGCGGCGCGTGGTTCGGGCGGGTCATGGTGTTCCCTCGCGTCGTGGCCGACCGGGACGTGCGTCCGAGCGACCTGGAGAGCGCGAACCTGGTGCTCTTCGGGACGAAGGAAACGAACAGCCTGATCGCTCAGTTCGCTGACCGTTTGCCGCTGCACCTCACCGGCCCGGAGACGGAGTACGGCCTGGTCTACGTGTACCCGCTGAACGGCCGTTACGTGCTCGTGAGCTCCGGGGTGCCGTGGTGGCAGACGCCGGGGGGGCCGCGTTTCTCGTTCCTCCCGCCGGTGCAGGGCGCGCTGCAGGCGATGCAGGACTACCGTCTCTACCGGGCCTCGGGGGAGGTGGTGGCGGAAGGGCGCTTCGACGGTGAGTGGCGCCTACCGGCGGGAGAGGCGGAGAAGCTCAGGGCCACCGGCGTCGTCGCGGTGACCGCAGGCGGCGTGGCCCAGGCGGCCGGCCGGTGAAGGTGGGGCGCGCCAGAGGGTAGGCCGGCGTGTGGTCCGTCCGCGGCCGCCCCGTCGCCCGGAGCAGGCGGGGACGCGCGATGGCCGGGCGACGGGGCGCGCCGCGGCAGCGAAGGGAGACCCGATCGTATTCCTCGACCTCACAAAGGGGAGGCTCTCATGCATGATACCCGCATCTCAGCGTCCATCCTAGCGGTTCTGGCGCTGGCGGCTCTGCCGGGCCCGCTTTCGGCTCAGGCTGCGGACGCCTCTCGCGCCGTCGCGGGCGGCGGCATCCACGTCCCCGGCTGGGTCGGCCGGGTCGACGCGAGCGAGGCCGCCGCGGGGCTGACCCTCGAGAACGCGCGGTTCGCGCAGGAAGGCGATGCGTTCCACGTGGTCACCGGGCCGGCCGTGGCGTACTGGAAGCCCGAGCACAGGGCGAGCGGCAACTATACGGTGAAGGCGACGTTCACCGAGCCGAAGTACATGAACCTGAACAACCACCCCCACCCGTACGGCATCTTCATCGCGGGCAACGACATGGGCACGCACCAGCAGACCTACCTGTACTGCGCCGCGTACGGGAACGGGAACTTCATCGTCCGCGGGTTCGGCCCCGAGCCGTTCCAGGTGAACGGGCGGCGGGGTGAGTCGCATCCGAGCGTGAACAAGGCCGCGGGTCCGGGAGCGCCGGTCACCCAGGAGATCGCGCTGACGGTCCGGGGTGACAAGGTGGAGTGCGCCATCAACGGGACGGTGGTCGGGAGCTACGACCGGGCGTCGCTCGTCGGGCCGGGGAAGCTGAAGTCCACCGACGGGATCTACGGCCTGCGCTTCGGCCACAACACGGAAGTGGTGGTCAAGGGGCTGAGCGTCGTGAAGCACTAGCGGAGGCGTCGGGGCGGGGACGCGCGGCGCCCGAGCTTGCCTCTCCGGCGCCGCGGGTCTAAGTTGGAGTTCGACCCCGACACTCTCCAGATCGTTTCCAAACCGGAGCGGCCCCTGCCGGGCGCTCCCCAGCCTCTTTCGCGGATACCGCCATGGAGACCAACGGGATCACGAGACGCGCATTCGTATCGGATGTGGCCAAGGCCGCCTTCGGGGTGGCGATCGTCCCCAGGCACGTGCTGGGCGGCCCGGGCTACGTCCCGCCGAGCGACAAGCTGAACATCGCGATCATCGGCGCGGGCGGGATGGGGATGAGCAACGCCGAGGCGCTGGTGAGCGAGAACATCGTGGCGCTCTGCGACATCGACTTCAACTTCGTGGACAGCAAGCTGGCGGAGCGGCTCAGGGATCTGGAGAAGAAGCCGGCGGACGAGCGGGAGCGGCTGCAGAAGCTGCAGGCGGCGTACACCAAGGCGAAGCGGTACGCCGATTTCCGCGTGATGCTGGAGAGGGAGCGGAAGAACATCGATGCGGTGGTGATCGCCACGCCGGACCATGTGCACGCCGTGGCGGCGGCGGCGGCGATGAAGGTGGGGATGCACGTCTACGTGCAGAAGCCGCTCACCTACTCGGTGTACGAGGCGCGTTACCTTCGCGACCTGGCGCGGCAGAACCCCAAGCTGGTCACGCAGATGGGGAACCAGGGCCACTCGATGGACGACGCGCGGCGGATCAACGAGTGGATCCAGGCGGGGGTGATCGGGCCGGTGCGCGAGGTGCACGTGTGGACGAACCGGCCGATCTGGCCGCAGGGGCTGCCGTGGCCCGCCCGGACGAAGGCGAGCGAGGGGCAGTGGAGCCAGCGGAACGTGTCGGCGGCGATCGCGAGTGCGATGGGTGGCGACTACCCGGTGCCCGAGGGGTTGAACTGGGACCTCTTCCTCGGGCCTTCGCCGGAGATTCCGTACCACCCGATCTACCACCCGTTCAACTGGCGTGGCTGGGTGCCGTGGGGGGTCGGGGCGCTGGGGGACATGGGGGCGCACCTGATCGACCACCCGTACTGGGCGCTCGGGCTGACGTACCCCACGTCGGTGGAGGCGACGTCGACGCCGTTCGGCGGGCCGCGTGACAACCCCGGGACGTACCCGCTGGCGATGATCGCGCACTACGAGTACCCGAGGCGGGGGCTGCAGCCGCCGGTGAAGCTGTACTGGTACGACGGCGGGCTCATGCCGCCACGGCCGGAGGCGTTGCCGGACAACGTTCCGCTGGATCGGACCGGCGGGGTGATCTTCGTCGGCGAGCGGGGGATCCTGATGCACGAGACGTACGGCCGGAACCCGCGGCTCTTCCCGGAGTCGCTCGCCGAAGAGGCTGCCCAGGTGCCACAGACCTATGAGCGGATCAAGGTGAGCCACGAGATGAACTGGGTGGAGGCGTGCAAGGGGAAGGCGAAGCCGACCTGTCCGTTCGAGTACGCCGCGCCGCTCACCGAGAACATGCTGCTGGGTCTGGTGGCGCTGCGGGCGGGCCAGGGCGTCAAGATCTACTACGACGCCGAGAACATGAGGATCACCAACGTGCCCGAGGCCAACCAGTACCTGCACCGCGAGTACCGGGCGGGCTGGAGCCTGTGAGCCGCGGGGCGGGGCCCGATCGGTGCGGCCTCCCGCGCGTCCGGCCTGCCAGAGCGCGAGGCAGGCGGGGCGCGGGAGGCGCCGGCGGGGCGAAACCTTCTCGCTCTTGCGCGCGCGCGGGCCAGCGCGTATAATAGTCGCACCAACCCTAAGGACAACTGGCGCTGTGTTCTCCCGAGGAAAGGTTCCTCCGAAGGAGTCGAGAGCCCTGCCCTGGCTCGGCTAGACGGCCGCGGCCGGGAAGGCGGGCTGTGGGTTTCTCGAGGCCTTTCCGGGAGTCTATTCCCGGCAGCGATTCGGGATAAAATATCCCCGGCGTGCTCAGCAGGAGGGCTGAGGCTGGCGTTCGCTTCTGCGCGGGAGTCGCCTGCAGCATGAGGCGAGTCCCGTAATCCTTGCTTCTACTGGCATTTCTCCCGGGCAGCCGTTCCGGCTGTCCATGTCACACCCACTACAGGAGAGGTCCCATGAAACGATGGGCGACAGTCCTGCTCCTGGCTGCGTTCCTCCCCGTCGAAGCGTTACTGGCGCAGCAGACGGGACGGATCGTCGGCCTCGTCACCTCTGATCAGGGCCAGCCCCTGTCCGGAGCGAACGTGGTCGTCGTGGGGACGCAGATCGGGACACTCACGGGCCAGGATGGCCGCTACGTGATCCCTGGGGTGCCTGCGGGGACCCACCAGGTCCAGGCGAGCCTGATCGGCTACGGGTCGGCGACCGTGACCGTGACGGTGACGCCGGGCGGGACGGCGACGGCGAACTTCCAGCTGACCTCACAGGCGATCGCGCTGGAGGAGATCGTGGCCGTCGGTTACGGCCAGCAGCGCAGGGTGACCCTGACGGGCTCCGTGGCGTCGGTGCAGGGGCGGGAGATCGAGGCCAATCCGGTGGCCAACATGTCGAACGCCCTCGCGGGTAAGCTGCCTGGCGTGATAACGGTCAACAGCAGCGGCGAGCCCGGCTACGACGGCGCGACGATTCGGATCCGCGGTAGCCACACGCTGGGGAACAACAACCCGCTCATCGTGATCGACGGCGTGCCGGACCGTGGCGGCGGGCTCGACCGGCTGGATCCTCAGGACATCGAGAGCATCACGGTCTTGAAGGATGCGTCGGCGGCGATCTACGGGGCCCGGGCGGCCAACGGCGTCATCCTGATCCAGACGAAGCGCGGGCGCGCCGGGACTCCGCCGGAGTTCTCCGTCACGATCAACCAGGGCTTCACGCAGCCCACCCGGATCCCCGAGATGGCGGACGCGGCGACCTACATGGAGATGCTGAACGAGATCAGCCTCTACCGCGGCCGTCCGCTGCCCTACTCGGAGGAGGAGATCCAGAAGGCCCGCGACGGCAGCGACCCGTGGCGGTACCCGAACACGGACTGGTTCGCCGAGGTCATGAAGCCGCTGTCGTTCCAGACCCGCGGGATCATGGCGCTGCGCGGCAGCAGCGAGCGGCTCGGCTACTACCTGTCGCTCAGCGGGCTGACCGAGGACGGGTTCTACCGGAACAGCGCGACGCGGTACAACCAGTACAGCTTCCGGAGCAACATCGACGGGCAAGTCGCCGAGAACCTCAACGTGCGCTTCGACGTGACAGGGCGCTTCGAGGACCGGAACTTCCCGAACCGCAGCGCGGGCGCGATCTTCCGGTCGCTCATGCGCGGGAAGCCGAACCTGCCGGCGCGGTGGCCGAACGGGTTA
>DATCLG010000156.1:0-8946 GCA_036564015.1 Longimicrobiales bacterium | reverse complement strand
CCAGGCGATCACGCCGGGCGCGTCGATGACCCGGGCATCCGGGTCGAGACTGTCATGGAAAGGCCGCTTCCGGCGTACGTTCTTGCACGCCCGTGTGTTTGCGGCCATCTTCGGCGCTAACGCTTTCATGTTGAGGTGTGACAATGCGTATCACCGCCTTGCTGCTCCTCCTGGCGGCTCTGGTCGCCGGGTGCGGCGACGACGATCCGGCGGGCACGGGCGAAAGCCGTCTCTCCCTGTCGGTGATCGGTGGCGACGGCCAGGTCGTGCAGGCCGGGTCGGGCCGGCTCCCGGAGCCGGTCGTCGGCCGCCTCGTGCTGCTGCCCAGCGGGCGTATCGCCTGGTCTCCGCTCGACCTGCTCGCTCGCCCGGCTTACGCGCAGACGGTCGCCCAGGGCTCCCCGGTGCCGGACGTCCGGGTCTGCGTCGCGCCGCTCACGGAGGGAGGGCCGGCGCCCTCGCAGCCATGCACCTATACCGACAATGACGGAAGGGCGACGTTCTTCTTCGACGCGGGCACGCGCGCGGGCGTCCACGTGACCGAGCTCCGTGCTTCCGTCGAGCCACAGCCGGCCGCTCTCGACTCCGTGGTCACCACGATCCGGCCGGGGCCGGTCGTGGGCTTCAACTATTCGAGCTCGCCGCCATCGAGCGCCCGCGCCGGCGAGACGCTCGACTGGTCCGTGGCCGTCGCGTCCGGATACGATGCCTACGGCAACGAGCTGCCCAGGGACAGCGTCGTGTCCCAGGTCGCGCTCGGGTGGGCATGGACCCCGGTCGACACCGTCAGCGACCGCGAATGCGACAACGGCCCCAATCAGCCTGCGGGTGAGGGCTGGGTGATTCCGGTGCCGGCGGAGGCCAGGGGCTGGGTGGGTCGAACTGCCGTGGCGCCCAACGCCTGTCTCTGGACCTGGGCCCTGGGGCAGCGCATCGTGACCGCCATACGCGTTTTCTAGTGGCGTCACCGTTGTCCGGGCGCCGCCTCGGGTCTGGTCCTGCCGAAGTGATGGGTTCGGCCCGACACCCGTCGTACGGGTGGATTCGCTCCGCTGCCACTGACAGGGCTGCCCGGGTCTCACGCACGCGGATCCGCTCGGCAGCCCCCTCCTCGCGGAGCCCTCGAGGGCCTCGCCGATGGACCGCGGCGCCGGGTCCTCGAACGGCGAGTCGGCGTTCTCTCGCTCTCACGGGTCGCCCGTGGCCGCCCGGTTCAACCCCGGCACAGGGGCCTCTTTGCAGCCTCCGGATGAGGCGATTGCAAAGCACCTATTGCAAACCGTGTTGTCGATCGCGCAGATTGCGCCACGACAGGGTCGAGACCTGACGACCTGCGCGCGTCGCTGGGGTGCGGGAGGCCGCATCCGGGCGAATGGGACGGGATTGGGCCGTGGGAGTACGGCATGGAGGCCCGATGACCGCCGACGGTTCGGCACCTGTCGACGCGTCGATGGTAGACGTGTGGCGTCGGCGTTGCCATCGTTGCGGAACGACTGGCGCGGAGCAACGTGGTAGGCCCGCTGGGCGGCGATTCGCTCGGTCTCGAGTCCGTCAGGTCCGCTGGTAGGCACGCAGTCGATACCTTGATCTGATTGGGAGGTTTCGCGAATGGCATATCCGAAGAAGCGGAGGGGGCGTCGGAAGATCGGGAGCAAGAAGCGGCGGATGATGCGCAAGCGGCGTCGGGGCGAGAAGCTGCGCTCGAAGAAGTAGCGCCACTCGTGGCGGTCCGCACGCCGCCGGCATCTCCATATTGCCGCAGAGAGGTGCGCCAGCTGCTCGGCACGCGCGGCTGGCGCACGCCATCTGCGAGTCGCGGGCGTTGGTAGGCCGAAGGCGCATATCCTCGGACTCATCAGGACTCCGGCAGAACCGAAGTCCAGCCGACGCTCACCGGGCTCCGGTCGGCACAGAGGATCACGGCACCGAACGCGATGGGGTCAAAGGAGTTCTTCCCGCTCCAACTCGTTCAGATCGACCTCGATCGGATCGCTCACCACGCGCGTCCTGTGGTGGTCATGGACGATTACGCGGAGCTCGAGTGAGGATACGGAGCTGAAACGCCGGCGGATTTCCTCGCCCACGGTCTTGCCTGAGATCGTGAAAGCGCGCGCCCGGTTCCTGGGAACCTCGGCTGGTAACCGAAGCCATCTTTCCAAGTCACCAATATCCTGCCAACGGTTCGACCCGGTGGTCTTGGCCTGCACGGCTCCCCCGGCGACGACGAACTTCTCGTCCTTACCAGCGGTCACAATGACCTCGATCGCCCTCCAACGCGGGATCTCCGCGTCCGCAAAGAAGATCGGCAAGTAAGTCCAGCCCAGCCCGATTCGGATGCGGGGGCCGAAGCGCACTCTGCGCCATACCTTTTGAAGGGCACCACTGTACCGAGCTGCCCCAAAACGGATCCCCACTCCACGTCTCTACTCCGGCTCGTAGTCGCATTTCACATCCGTTTGCCGGGAGCACCGGACGAATCGCTCTCATGCCGGTTCGCGGCCACTTGTTTGTGTTGATGTCTGCCGTAATTCCGCGAAGTACGGCCGGTCGGAATCCCGGCCTACGCCCGGAACCTGTCGACCGCTCGATTCGGCCGCAGATCGAATCCGGCGAAATTCTTATCTTCACGGCCGTCGGTCATGTTGTCGCGCTGACCGATCCGACGCGATGCCGGCTTCTCCTGAGCTCGACGGAATCGACCACGGCCGCCCGCCCCGCACGTTCACTGAAACGCCCCCGCATAATCCCGCGCGAAGTCCCGGATCGAGCGCGGGGGCCGGCCGAGGATGCGTTCGACGTCGGGGGAGACGCGGGCGGTGGGGCCGCCGGCCTTCTGGTAGGCGGCGATGGCGAGCGTGGCGTCGATGAGGTACGGCGGCGTGCCGCGGGCCTCCATGCGGGCCCGGGCCTCCTCCATCGAGATCGGGTGGTACGTGACGGGCCGCCCCGTCGCCTCGGAGAGGGCGGCGGCGACGTCGTAGAGGCTGACGGCCTCGGGGCCGGTGAGCGTGTACTTCTTGCCGGCGTGGGGCTCCGGGTCGAGGAGCACGCGGGCCGCGACCTCGGCGATGTCGCGCGCGTCGATGAACGGCACGCGCCCGTCGCCGATCGGGGAGTAGATCACGCCTTCCGTGCGCACGCTCTGCGCGACGTCGTCGAGCCAGTTCTGCATGAACGCGTGGGGCCGCAGGATCGTCCAGGACATCCTCGTCTGGATGAGCGCCTGCTCGACCTCCCAGTGCGCGCGTCCGATCGCGGACTTCGAGTGGCCGGACGCGCCGAGCGCGGAGAGCTTGACGACGTGCTGGACGCCCAGCGCCTCGGCGGCGCGGATCACGCCGATCTGGACGTGCTGGAAGCCTTCGTCGTTGCCGGTCAGCAGGAAGAGCCGGTCGGTGCCGGCGAGGGCGGGCTCGAGGAGACGGGGTTGGGCGAGGTCCGCCTGGGTCCAGACGATGTTGGCGAGCGGCCTGGCCTTGCGGAAATCGCGGAGCACGGCACGGCAGGGCGTGTCGGCGTCGGAGAGGAGACGGACGAGCTCCGAGCCGATGGTGCCGGTGCTGCCGGTGATGGTGATGAGCATCGTGGCGTCGCTCCGGTCACGGGTGGAGGCGACGAGCACGCAGAGACCGTGCGCGCGCTGCTGCCGCGACGGTGGGACGAGCGCTGGCTGGGCGTGGGGTCGCCCGGGTCGACTGTCGCCTGACGCTGTATGACCCGTGCGGGTGGTTCCGCGACATGTGCGACCCGCGCCCGGGGCGAACGCTCGGGACCACGCAGGCGTGATCCGCGGCCACGGTCCCGAACGCGTGGCCGGGACTGGGTACAGGCGAGACCCTGCCTCGCCCGGGGCGCCGGAACGCGCCGGCGAGAATGGACCGGGCGACGAGCGGGCGCGGAGGCCCGCCCGTCGGACTGCCCGGGGCGCCGGAGGCTCCGGGCCGCGTCGCTCGAGGGCGTCGTCAGTACCGCAGGATCAGCGCGACCCTCTGGTGCGCCTCGAGCGCGCCGGGCGGGTAGAACAGGACGCGCCCGCCAGAGGAGAGCACGGTCTCGATCAGCTCGTCGACGATGTCGTCCACGACGTCGGGAGCGGTCGGATCCTCGACCCGCTCGAGCGTGAGCCCGTCCGGCCCGAGGCGGGCGGGGAGCCGGTAGCCTTCCTCGAGGAGCAGCGTCTCGCCTCGCCCCTCCTTCGCCGCCCTCCAGACCTGGTCGATCCCGGACGCGTACCGGTTGGCGCTCACCGCCCGGTCCAGCGCCTCGAGCATCCGGGTGCGTTCGCTGCGGCGCCAGTCCTGGACGAGAGGCGCGACCTTGCGGGCCAGCTCGGCGGACGACGCGGTGGCGAAGCTGCCGGGGACGGTGGCGATCACCTCGCGGCCGAGGCGGGTCACCTCGCGGAACAGCGTGATCCAGTGCTCGACGCCGACGACGACGAGCGGGAGGGGATCCGCCTCGTGGATGGGCGCCAGCAGTCGGTCCACCTCGCGGAGGAACCGGCGCCGGATCTCGTCCAGGATCGCGTCCGGCTTGACCCCCCACCATGCGTCCGAACTGCGGGCGGGCTCCAGCGAAGCGACCACGGGGAACCCGTTCCGGGTCACCTCCTGCAGCTCTTCGTGCACTCCTTCGAACAGGCGCGTCGGGCGCGGGCCGATCACGAGCACGCGGTACCGGACGGCGCGGTTGAGCGCGTGCACGAGGTCGCGGGTCGCGAACGTCTCGTCCACGATGACGCGGGGCTCCGGCCGGAACGGCATCCGCACCACCTCCTCCACGTCGCGGCTCACATAGAGGGCGAGGCCGTCCAGGTTCTGGTCGAAGTCGACGGACGCCGCGAGGGATTCGAGCCGGTCGACGATCGGCTGGATCTCCCGGGGCTCGAACTCGGAACGGAGCCGGTCCACCGCTTCCCTGACGAGGGCCTTGAGCTGGATCGGGTCCTGCCTGTTGTCGGGGTGGCTGCGGTGCGTCGGGCAAAGGATCGAGACCGCGGGATAATCGCGCACCTGCATCAAACGTCTGAGGTCGTTCCGGTTCATGCCGTTACCCCTCCACTGCGGATCAGCGGGGCGCCGGGCCGGGGCCCCGATCTGTCGTACTGTCTCAAGCATAGCGCATCGCAGGGCGTTGTTCCGTCGGGGAAACCTTGAGGTCGTATCGGGCAACGGAGGACGGGTGCGGGGAGGAGCGACGACCCGGTGGAACGGGGAGAGCGCAGGGGAGGGGAAGCGGGGGCGCGACAGGAGGAGGTGGGGGACGAGAGGGGTGGACTGGAGGGGGTCGGCCGGAGTCGAGGGGTCGGCGGACCGGGGAGCGAGGGGTTCGGTGGAGCGGGAGGAGTCGCTGACGGACGGGAGGGACCTGGCCGGCGAGAGGAACCCGACGGATCAGAGGAGACTGGCGGGCGAGAAGAACGTGGCGGGCCAGGAGAGGTACCTGGCGGACCAGGCACCGAGGCCCACTTCTGAATATTCGGTCGTGCAAGGAGTTACGCGCTTGGTCCTTGTGGGCCAGGCACCCATTTTCCAAAGTTGACTCAGACAGCCATCGGCTGACCCACAATGCCACAATCACCGTGGCGGACCGTGGATCGCCGAACCAGCCCGCGCAGCCGGGGGCGGGGCGCCGCGAGCGCGGAAACGCTCCCGGCTCCGATCGATCCTGCTGGGCGTCGCCGGCGGATCGCCGCGGGTGCCGGAGTGCTGCTCCCACCCGAAGCGTGCGGTCAGGACCCGCGGGCCCGGTTCCATCGGATTCCGGCCGCTGAGGGGACCGCCGCGCGCGACGCCACAGCATGATCGCAGCTGGCCAGCATTCGCACGTCGGTCGGGCGTGATTCCCCATGTGGCGCGACAGCCCGCGCGGGTGCGAGAGTTTCCGGCGTGCTCGCCGGCCGCCTCGGCGTGCGTCGGAACGGCTCCGTACCCGGCTCCCCGCCCGGACGCGAGAGCCCGCCGCGCCGCGAGCCCGATGCCCGACGCTCATCCGCGGGACGCGACCCGCGACACCGATCGGTCGCCGATCGATCGGGCTTGAAACCGCCAACCCTGGAATGGACGGCACACCCGCCGGAGGAGGGACCATGCGAGTCTACACGATCGGATTCACGAAGAAGAGCGCGCAGCGCTTCTTCGAGCTGCTCCAGGAGTCGGGCGCGAAGCGGGTCGTGGACGTGCGGCTGCACAACGTCTCCCAGCTCGCCGGCTTCGCCAAGAAGGACGACCTCGCTTACTTCCTCGACAAGATCTGCGGGATGGAATACGTGCACATGCCCATCCTGGCGCCGACGGAGGAGATCCTGGTCGAGTACAGGAAGCGGCGCGGGGGTTGGGAGAGGTACCAGACCCGGTTCCTGAAGCTGCTCGAGCAGCGGCGGATCGAGGAGGTGGTGCCTCGGGAGGTGATCGCGGACTCGTGCCTGCTGTGCTCGGAGGACGAGCCCGACCGCTGCCACCGGCGGCTGGTGGCCGAGTATCTCCAGCAGCACTGGGGCGACGTCGAGATCCACCACCTGGTCTGAGCCCACCCGAGCGGGGAGGCGGTTCCGGGGCTCCGTGCCGGGGCCGTCCGTGCCCGAACGTGTGCCGCGGTTGCGGAGGCGGGCCTGCGAGGCCCGTGCGGAGCGGGCCGCCCGGGGTCTCCCGCGAGGGTCTGGCAGCGGCTGCCCGCCTGCGTGCGCCAGCCCGGCGGGTGGCCCTGCCCGCCTGTGCGAACCTCGCACCGGAGGGTGGCGGAGCCGCGCAGTGGACCAGCCACCGTTTCTGGTCTTCGAGTGACGGCCTTGCTCGAGGTCGAGCCCGCAACTCCTGCGGACCCGGCCCCCGGAATCCAGAGTCGACCCCGCAGGGTATTCGGTTGACCCGCCATGCCACGCCCGGGCTGCAGTGTGGCGGACCACACGCCGCTTTTTTCAATCTGAAAATCATTCTGTCATCGAAGGTTACGTGGCTCGTCGCTGCGCCCCTGCGAAGGCGCGTGGCGAGCCGTGCGGACCAGGCACCGTTCTCCACTTCGTAACTGATTCCGGCGGTTCAGGTTACGAGGAAAGATCCGGCGGACCTGGCACCCATTTTCCGGAGTCCACCCGGACCGCGATCGACCGACCCGTGATGGCTTGCCTTCCGCGTCGGGCGGCAGGGGGTAGGGAGCCGGAGGGCGACGGACGCGCGGGAGCAGGCAGTGCTCCGGGGAGCTGTCCGGGTCCGCTCGCCGGCGGTCGGGACCCGACGCGTTCCGGGGTGTATGGTGTGATATCTGTCACAGCGGCGGGTTGGCCGACGGCTTAGGTTGAGAACGGTTCTCAACCGCGGGCCGGCGCGCGAAAGGAGGCGCGGTCGTGTATACGCTGGTGCGGCGGTTCATCAAGACGGGGATCGGGTTCCTGGCGGTGGGGATCGGGCTGGGGATCTACATGCTCGTGCGCCGGGAGCTGTTCGGCGTGTGGCCGCACCCGTACCTGGTGTCGGCGCACGCGCATGCGGTGCTGGTGGGGTTCGTGATGTTCCTGATCCTGGGGGTCGCGCTCTGGCTCTTCCCGCGGGCGGAGAAGGGGGACCGGCGGTACCGGCCGAGACGGGTGGAGGCGGCGTACTGGCTGCTGGCGCTGGGCACGGGCGTGCGGTTGCTGGCGGAGGTGCTGCGGGCCTGGTTCGGCGGGGGGTGGCTGGCGTACGGGGTGGTGGCGGGCGGCGTGGGCCAGGCGGCGGGGCTGGCGGTTTATTTCTGGACGATGTGGTCGCGGATCCGGCCTGTGGGGAGCCAGGTGCGGGAGGCGAAGGGTGAGCGGTTCTGAGGGCCTGTGGATCTGCGGCGGGAACGGAGGGAGCGGGCGATGACGGGCGAGGCGGCGGAGGTGCTCCGGGCGCTGCCGTTGTTTTCGGGGCTCGGGGACCAGGCGATCGAGGCGCTGGCGAGTCGGGCGGTGTTTCGGGAGCTCCCGAGGGGCCGGACGCTGTTCCGGCGCGGCCAGCCGTGTGAGGGGCTGTACGTGGTGGTGAGGGGCCGGGTGGTGGTGTACCGTGCGACCCCGGACGGGAAGGAGCAGGTGCTGCACGTGGAGGGGCCCGGGCGGCCGGTGGCGGAGCTGCCGCTGTTCGATGGTGGCCCGTACCCGGCGTCGGCGAGGGCGGTGGAGCCGAGCCGGGTCCTGTTCCTGCCGCGCGATGCCTTCCAGTGGCTCTATCGGAACAATCCGGAGATCGCGGACGCGGTGATCCGCCATCTGGGGCGGCGGTTGCGCCGGATGGTGCAGCTCGTGGAGCGGGTGACGCTGAAGGGGGTGCGGGCACGGGTGGCGGCGGCGCTGCTGGACTACGCGGAGGCGGCGGGCGAGCGGCGGGACGGCGGGTCGTTCGAGCTGCCGCGGACGCAGGAGGCGCTGGCGGCGGAGCTCGCGACGACGCGGGAGAGTGTTTCCCGGGCGCTGTCGAGGCTGCAGCGGGAGGGGATCATCGTCCGGCGCGGCGCGCGGATCGTGGTGCGGAGCGTGGCGGGGCTGGAGGCGGTAGCGGACGAAGGCCGGGACGTGGGGGCGCGCCCATGATCTTCGTCACAGGGCGGGCGGGAGCGTGGCGGCAAATTTGGGGAGGAGGGTGAGAATGGGACTCAGTTCGCTGACCGAAGGGGACGTGCGCCGGGCGCTGGCGGAGGTGCTATACCCCGGGCTGAACCGTGACATCGTCGCGCTGGGGCTGGTGCGATCGGTGGCGGTGCGGGATGGCCGGGTGCACGTCTCGCTGGTCCTGTCGACGCAGCGGGAGGAGGTGCCGGACCAGCTCCGGTCGGCGATCCGCGCGAAGCTGGCGTCGGTGGGCGCGGTGCGGACGGAGGTCCAGATCCTTCCACCGGAGCGGAGGAGTGCGGGTGTGGCGGATCCCTGGGCGGATCGGGCGCGACTGCCGGGCGTGCGCCGGGTGGTGGCGGTGGGGGCTGGGAAGGGAG
>DATCLG010000155.1:0-9048 GCA_036564015.1 Longimicrobiales bacterium | reverse complement strand
CGCAGGGCGTGGATCGGGCTGGCCGTGTGGCTCGGCATCTGCTACGGCGCAGCGCTCGTCGGCTCCCAGTTCACCGCGAACGAGTGGTACCGCGCCCTCGACAAGCCCTCCTGGACCCCGCCCGCCTGGGTCTTCGGGCCGGTCTGGACCGTGCTCTACGGGACGATGGCGGTGGCAGCCTGGCTGGTCTGGAAGGACCGGGGCCTGGCCGGCGCCCGACCGGCGCTGCTCCTCTTCGCTGTGCAGCTGGCGCTCAACATCGCCTGGTCGTGGCTCTTCTTCGGCCTCCATCGCCCCGGCCTCGCCCTCGTCGACATCCTGGCGCTGTGGGCGGCGATCCTGGCCACTCTGCTGGCCTTCTGGAGGGTGCGCGGGCTGGCGGGCGCGCTCCTCCTGCCGTACCTGGGCTGGGTGACGTTCGCCGCGGCGTTGAATTACCGGATCTGGCGGTTGAACGCCTGAGGCCGCAGCGAAGGCCGTCTCCGGCTGGCCGCGCGAAGCCAGCCACGCCGGCCGGGGCCGCGGGCCTGGCGGCGGACGCAGCAGGCCGGGCGCTCAGCCGCCCGGCGCCCGCCAGCGTGGCCGCCGGGTGCGTCCGCCGCGGCCCGTCGAGACGATCTCCTCGACCTCGTCCTCCACGGGGAGCTCGATCTCCCCGCTGTTCGGCACCTCTCTCAGCTCGCTCGTCCCGTCCCTGTGGCGGACGCGGAGCGTGACGCGGTCCGTCTCGAACTGGTTGGCGTCCCAGCGCCACGTGCAGCGTCCGCCCTCGCACTGGAACTCCAGTTCCTTCGGCATGCGTCGACTACTCCTCGGCCCGGCGAATGTCGACCAGCTCGACGTCGAAGATCAGCGTCTGCCCGGCGAGCGGGTGGTTCAGGTCCAGCGTGACCGAGTGGTCGTCCACGCCGGAGATGCGCGCCAGCGCCTGCTGGCCGGGGGCGACCTCGACCGCCAGCACCTGCCCCTCCTGCACGTCGATCCCCGGGGGGAGCTGGTCCCGCGGCACGCTCACCTCCAGCTCCGCGCGCCGCGGGCCGTAGCCCTCCTCCGGCGGGACGCGGATTTCGCGGCGATCGCCGACCGCCATCCCCTGCACGGCGCGGTCGACGCCGTCGATCACCATGCCGCTGCCGAGCTGGAACTCGACCGGCTCACCGCCGCGGGAGGTGTCGAACACGGTTCCGTCCTCGAGCCTGCCGCTGTAGTGGACAGCGACGATGTCACCGGCCCTCGCTTGCCTAGCCATCCGTGCTCCTTTGCCAGGTTGCCGAACGAGCGGCCCCCTCCCCGGGACAGCCGCAGAGGACACCAGCGCCTGGTGAACACAGAGGCTCTGGACGGGCCGACTGTGGATCCCCCGGGCGCAACTGCCTTCACTGCACCGATCGTGCTAACGGGTTCGCCAGACGGGAACGGCCCCTTGCGCGCCCCGGTATTATTCCGCTCCCGGAGGCCCGGTCACACCGGAATCGCCCGAACGCGCCGGTCCGGTCCGGTCGCCGGGGGCGCTGCGTGCCCCAGGCCGCCCGTGGCAGAGCGAGCGAACCAGGTTCCCGCGGGGAGTGAAGGTGCCCCCCGTGGGCTCCATGAGCGGGAGCGCCGGCGCGGTCGCGGGCGCACCGACCGGGTGATGCGGTTCAGGCAGATCAAAGATCTTCTCGAGGCGACGTGAGCCCGGAAACCCTCGTCCCGTTGCGCTGGGCGATCTTCATCGCCGCCTACGCGCTCATCTCGGTTCAGCGCCTGCCCTGGCTGCCGCTCAACCGACCGGCCGCATCGCTTCTCGGCGCCGTCGCCATGGTGGCGATCGGCCGCCTCCCACTCGCCGAGGCGTACGCGGCGATCGACCTGGATGTGATCGTCTTCCTCCTCGGGCTCATGATCGTGGTCGGGTACCTGGAGGAGGCCCGGCTCTTCGAGTGGCTGGCCGAGCGGATCGTCGAGCGGACGACCACGCCGCGGCGGCTGCTCGCCGCAGTGGTCGCCACCTCGGGCATCCTTTCCGCTCTGTTCGTCAACGATACGATCTGCCTGGTGCTCACGCCACTCCTTCTCGAGGTGCTCCGCCCGCTGCGCGTCCGGCCCGCGCCGTACCTCGTGGCGCTCGCCACGGCGTCGAACTCCGGCTCGGTCCTGACCGTGACGGGCAACCCGCAGAACATGCTGGTCGCCATTCGGGGCGGGTTCACCTTCGGCGAATTCCTCCGGGCGATGGCGCCGGTCGGGATCGGCGCGCTCGTCCTAAACTTCCTCGTGATCGCCTGGGTCTACCGCGATGAGCTGTCCCGGCCCTTCGAGGCGCCAGTGCACGGCCCCCCGGTCGAACCGGACTGGCCGCTCGCCCGGCGCGGCCTCGCGATCTTCGCGCTCACCCTGGTCGGGTGGCTGGCGGGGCTCTCGCTGCCGCTGGGGGCGATCGCGGCCGGCGCGCTCATGATCGCGGTGGCGCAGCGGGACCCGACGCCCGCGCTCGCGCGCATCGAATGGCCGCTCCTCCTCTTCTTCGCTGCACTCTTCGTGCTCATGCGCGGGTTCGAGACCACCGGTGCGACGGAAAGCCTCACCGCCGCTGCGGCGCCGTACCTCGGGACCGACGGCGTGGCGCGGTCGGCCGCGCTCAGCGGGATCATGCTGATCCTCTCGAACCTGGTCTCCAACGTTCCCGCCGTCCTCCTCTGGGCCCCCGTGGTCCCCAGCCTGGAGGGCGCGCGGGAGGTCTGGCTGATCCTGGCCATGAGCGCCACCTTCGCGGGCAACCTGATCCTCATCGGGTCCATGGCCAATCTGATCGTGGCGGAGCGGGCCGCGGCGCGAGGGGTACGGCTGGGGTTCTTCGAATACGCCCGGGTGGGCGTCCCGCTCACGCTCCTCAGCCTGATCTGGGGGATCCTGGTGCTCGGCCGGTAGACCGCTGCCGCGACGGCGCAAGGGCTTGCGCCGCCGCTGGTTCGCTCCCACCTTGCTAGCATGAGTTCCAAACGTTTTTCCCGCGCCGTCTTGCTCCTCTCGGGGCTCCTCGCCGCCGGCGCCCCGGTTGCGCCCGCGCAGGAGAGAGGGACCGAGTACGACGGCGCCGCCGCGCTCGGCCTCGCGCTGCGCAAGCTCGGGACGACGAAGCGCGTCCTGATGATCGGCGCCCATCCCGACGACGAGGACACGCAGCTCCTCGCCACGCTGGCGCTGGGGCAGGGGGCGGACGTCGCCTACCTGTCGCTCACTCGCGGGGAAGGGGGACAGAACGGGATCGGACCGGAGCTCAGGGAAGCGCTCGGCCTCCTCCGGACCGAGGAGCTCCTGGCCGCCCGGCGGCTGGACGGCGCGGGCCAGTTCTTCACCCGGGCCTACGACTACGGCTTCTCGAAGAGCGCGGAGGAGGCGTTCCTCCACTGGCCGAAGGACTCGGTGCTCGCCGACGTCGTGGCCGTGATCCGCGCGTTCCGCCCGCAGATCATCGTCTCGGTCTTCAGCGGCACGCCGCAGGACGGCCATGGGCAGCACCAGGCGGCGGGGATCCTGGCGCAGGAGGCGTTCCGCGCCGCGGGCGATCCGACCCGCTTTCCCGAGCAAATCGCGCAGGGGCTGCCGGCCCACGCGCCGCAGAAGCTCTACCAGGGCGCATGGTTCCGTGCCGAGGAGGCGACGCTCCACATCCCGACCGGGGAGCTGGACCCCCTGCTCGGCCGCTCGTACCACCAGGTCGCCATGGCCAGCCGGAGCCGCCACCGCTCCCAGGACATGGGCCGGCTCCAGCTCCCGGGCCCGCAGTGGACGCGCGCGCGGCGGCTCTCGCCGCCCCCGGCGGAGGAGTCCTCGCTCTTCGCCGGCGTCGACACGACCCTCTCCGCCGCGGCCCGCGCCGTTGCCGATCCGCAGGTCCGGCGGCTGCTGGCCGCGTACGATGAGATCGCCCTCCGGCTGCGGAGCGAGCTGAACGCCTTCGCCCCCGACCGCCTCCTCCCCGACCTGGCCCGCGCGCTCCGGCTGCTCCGTCAGGCCGACTCCCTGCTGGCCCGCGGCAGCGCCGCCGGCCCGCGCGAGGAGCTCCGCTTCCTGATCGCCGCGGAGCAAGACGACGCCCAGGCCGCGCTCGCCCGCGCGGCGGGCCTGAAGTTCGACGTCGTCGCCGGCGACGAGCGCGTCGTCCCCGGCGAAACCCTGCAGCTCGAGCTCACCCTCTGGAACGGCGGTGCTCGCCCGGCGCACATCCGGGCCCTCGAGCCCGCGCTCCCCGCAGGCTGGCAGGCGACGCCCCTCGATCCGCTCCCCGCCAGCCCGCTCCAGCCCGGGGCCCTGCTGACCCGCCGATTCGAGGTCCGGGTCCCCGAAGACGCCGCGCCGACCGAGCCGTACTTCCTGCGCCGGCCCCGCACTGGCGACCTCTACGCCTGGCCGGCCGACCCGGCTCTGCGCGGCCGTCCCTTCGAGCCCGCTCCCTTCCGGGCGGCCGCCCGCGTCGAGATCGCCGGCGCGAAGATCTCGCTCGAACAGGAAGCGCTCTACCGCGAGGCCGACCGAAAACAGGGCGAGGTGCGCCGCCCGGTCTTCGTCGTGCCGGCGGTCTCGGTGAGCCTCGAGCCCGCGCTCGCCGTGCTGCCCCTCCCCGCCTCCCAGGCGCGCACGGCCACCCGCGGAACCGCCAGGGCCAGCGCCACCCCGCTCCGCTTCACCCTCCGCCTCGCCGCCGAGGCGCCGGAGGGCGTGGCCGGAACCCTGCGCCTCGAGCTGCCCCCGGGGTGGACGGCCGAGCCGGCCGAGCTCCCGCTCCGCTTCGAACGGCCCGGCGACCGCCACGTCGTCGAGGTCACCATCCAGCCCCCGAGCTCCATCGCCGCAGGCGAATACCCGATCCGGGCCGCCTTCCTGACGCAGGACGGCAAGCGCTACGACCGGGGGTACACCGTCGTCGACTACCCCCACATCCGCCCGCGGCCGCTCTACCACCCGGCCACCGCCGTCGTCCGCGCCTTCGACGTCCGCCTCCCGCCCGGCCTCCGCGCCGGTTACGTCATGGGCGCCGGCGACGCGATCCCGGAAGCACTCTCGCAGATCGGCGCCTCCGTCGAGCTCCTCGACGCCGCCACCCTCGCCGCCGGCGACCTCGGCCGCTACGACGCCATCGTCATCGGGCCCCGCGCCTACGAGGTGCGCCCCGACCTCGTCGCCTACAACCGCCGGCTGCTCGACTACGTCGAAAACGGCGGGACCCTCATCGTCCAGTACCAGCAACCCGAGGTCCGGCCCGAAAGCCTCGCGCCCTTCCCCCTCACGCTGGCCCGTCCGGCCGGCCGCGTGACGGACGAGAACGCACCCGTCCGCATCCTCGAGCCCGCGCACCCGGCCCTCTCCTGGCCCAACCGCATCACCGACCAGGACTTCCAGGGCTGGGTCCAGGAACGCGGGCTCTACTTCCCCAGCAGGTGGGACGAGCGGTACCAGGCGCTCCTCGAGATGAACGACCCCGGCGAGGCGCCACTCCGGGGCTCGCTCCTGATCGCCCGGCACGGCCGGGGGTACTACGTCTACACCGGGCTCGCGCTCTTCCGGCAGCTCCCCGCGGGCGTGCCGGGCGCCTACCGGCTGTTCGCCAACCTGCTCTCACTCGGAAGGAGACCATGACCGCCCGGAAGCTCACAGCGCAGATCCGCCGCGCTCGCGGGCAGGACCGGGCCGACACCGCTCGGCCCCGGGAGGCGCGGATCTCCGCCCTGATCTTCGCCCTCGCCCTCGCGGCCTGTACAGGCGACGACGGCCGCCAGCCCCTCGTCGTCTACTCGACCCACGGCCGCGACATGCTCCAGGCCTTCGAGCAGCGCTTCGAGGCCGCCAACCCCGGCGTGGACGTCCAGTGGCTCGACATGGGCTCCCAGGAGGTGCTGGACCGGCTCCGCTCGGAGCGCGCGAACCCCCAGGCCGACGTCTGGTGGGGCGCGCCGGCCGACATGTTCGAGACCGCGAAGCGCGAAGGACTCCTCGAGCCCTTCACGCCCTCCTGGGCCGACGCCGCACGCGAGCACTCCGACCCGGAGGGGCACTGGTGGGCCACGTACCTGACCCCCGAGGTCATCGCCTTCAACAGCCAGGCCGTCCCGATAGCGGAGGCGCCGCGCGACTGGGATGAGGTCCTGGAGCCGCGCTGGAAGGACAAGGTCCTGATCCGCGACCCGATCGCCAGCGGGACCATGCGCGCGATCTTCGGCATGGTCATTTACCGGTCGATCCGGCAGACGGGCGACACCGCCGCCGGCTTCGACTGGCTCCGGCGGCTTGACGCCCAGACGAAGGAGTACGTCCTCAACCCGACGCTCCTCTACCAGAAGCTCGCGCGGCAGGAGGGCCTCGTCACGCTCTGGGACATGCCGGACATCGAGATCGTGAAGAACCGGAACGGGCTCCCGCTCGACTACGTGATCCCGCGGAGCGGCACGCCGCTGATCGTGGATGGGGTGGCGGTGGTGAGGGGGGCGCGGCACCCCGAGCTGGCGCGACAGTTCGTCGAGTACGTGGGCGGCACCGAGGGCGTGCTGCTCGCGGCGCGCGAGTTCTACCGCCTCCCCGCCCGCGCCGACCTCCCGCCCGACTCCCTGCCCGAGTCGCTCCGGCGCGCACGGGCGGCGATCGTCCCCGAGCCCATGGACTGGGTGCTCCTCAGGGAGCGGCTCCCCGCCTGGATGCGGCTCTGGGACGAGCAGGTGCGGGGAAGGGGACGGTGATCGAGGGGACGGTGGCGCGAATCGGGTGGGCAATGCTGCGACTCGAAGGTCTGACGAAGAAGTTCGGGGACACCACCGCCGTCGACGGCCTCTCCCTCGACGTGAAGCCGGGCGAGTTCCTCACCCTGCTCGGCCCGAGCGGCTGTGGCAAGACCACCACGCTCCGCCTGGTCGCCGGCTTCGAGCAGCCGACCGCGGGGCGCATCGAGCTGAACGGCCGGGACATCACGCGCCTCCCGGCCGAACGGCGGGGGATCGGGATGGTTTTCCAGAACTACGCCCTCTTTCCCCACCTCAACGTGTTCGAGAACGTGGCCTTCGGGCTGCGGACCCGGGGGCTCCCGCGCTCCGAGATCCGCCGCCGCGTGGGCGAGGCACTCGAGCTGGTCGAGCTGGCCGGCTTCGAGGAGCGCCGGGTGCAGGAGCTCTCCGGCGGGCAGCAGCAGCGGGTCGCGCTGGCCCGCGCCCTCGCCCCCGAGCCGCCCGTCCTCCTCCTGGACGAGCCGCTCTCCAATCTGGATGCCGCGCTGCGTGAGAAGACGCGCGCCGAGCTCCGCGCTCTGCTCAAGCGCCTGGGGATCACCGCCATTTTCGTGACCCACGACCAGGAGGAGGCGTTTGCGCTCTCGGACCGGATCGCGATCCTCGAGGCCGGGCGCCTCCGGCAGGTCGGGACGCCGGAGTCGCTCTACCACGAGCCGGCGAGCCCCTTCGTCGCCGCCTTCCTCGGTCGCGCCAACTTTCTCGCCGGGCGAGTCGTTGCGGTGGAGGGCGACGCCGTCCTGTGCGAGGTCGCGGGCGGCGTCCGGTGGCGGGCGAAGCTTCCCGGCGCCTGGCGGCCTTCCGGGAACGGGACAGGAGGCGCCGGCGTGGCGGCTCGCCTCATGGTGCGCCCGGAGTCGCTCCGGCTCGGCCGGTGCATCGAGCGGAACCCTCTCGACCTCGAAGGGATCGTCCTGGAGCGGCGCTTCGCCGGCGCCGTGACGCAGTACCGCGTGAAGGCCGGCGACGCCGAGCTCCTCGTGCACGGGGGACCGGCGGACGCCCGCCCGGGAGAGGAGGTGGTGGTGCGGCTCGCCGAGGGAACCCTTCCGCTGGCGTTCCCGGAGGCGGACTGAGGCGGCCTCCCTCGGCCCGCGAAGAGCTGCGCCAGCGGAAGGCGAAAGCCGGCAGAAAGGTTGCGTACGGACTATGCTAGACGCCACGCTCTGCCAAGTGTGGATTGGGGGAGATGTTGGTTCGGCGCTGAGGGGGAGATGAAGAAACGGCCCAATCACCGGTTGTACGTGGAGATCCTGCGACGGATGTCGCCCGAAGAGCGCCTCCGGAAGGCCTTCGAGCTTTCGGACTTCACCCGTACGCTCTTCCGAGTGGGGCTCAGGCGGCGGTACCCGGAGATGCCCGAGTCGGATTTGGAGGCCCTGTATCGGAGACGGCTGGAGCGAAGCCGTGACCGGACCGCCTGAGCCATGAGCCAGCAGGACTTGCTCAGGTATGTGGTAGAGATGCTGGATCGGGCCGGGATCGAGTACATGATCACCGGCTCGATTGCATCGAGTCTTCAGGGGGAGCCGCGCTCGACGCACGACCTGGACGTAGTGGTGGCGCTCCGGGGGGAGGACGCACCTGCGCTCATGGCTGCCTTTCCGCCTCCGCGCTTCTATGTGAGTGAAGAGGCGGTGCGGGAAGCGATCGGTGCCAAGGGGATGTTCAACGTGATCGAGGTGGAGGAGGGGGACAAGGTCGATTTCTGGCTGCTCACGGAGGAGCCGTTCGATCGTGCTCGCTTCCGGCGCCGAATCGAGGTCGAGGTCTTTGGGATTCGGCTCAAGGTGTCGAGTCCGGAGGATACGATCCTGGCGAAGCTGCGGTGGTCGAAGATGTCGGGCGGAAGTGAGAAAGCGTTTGTGGATGCGGTGCGTATCTACGAGGTCCAGGGAGCGGCGTTGGACCAGGCGTATCTGGAGGAGTGGGTGGGCCAGCTTGGGGTGGCGGATCTCTGGGAGCGCCTGAAAGCAGAGGCAGAAGCGGTGTGAGGCAGGAGCGGGGCCCACGCTCGGGCCGGACGGAGAGAGAGGATCGCAGGGCCGCCACGGCAGAGCACGGCGTCTAGCATTCGATCCGAGGAGTCCGCCCGCTAACGCGCCCGCGCGATCACCCCGTTGTGCGCCTTGATGTAACCGGCACGCAGGACCTCGAACCCGTTCTCGTACGCGTACAACCCGAACTGCCGCGCGTCCATCAGCTCCCGGTACCCGAAGTTCATCAGCTCGCCCATCGCGAGGTAGAAGAGCTTCGAGCGGAGCTGCCGCCGCGGCGTCGTCATGATCGCGTA
>DATCLG010000154.1:0-13458 GCA_036564015.1 Longimicrobiales bacterium | reverse complement strand
CGGGTTCCGCGGGTGAGCGTGGCGGGGCGGTTCACGGTGGTGTGGGTGGATCTGCCGCCGGCGCTGCGTGAGTCGAGCGAGCGGAAGCTGGACTTCACGGCGAAGACGCTGAACGTGGACGGGGCGGTGGGGCTCTTCCGGGGCTTTTCGCCGGCGCCGACGGTCGGCGGGGTGGGGTCGATCGACGTTCTCGGGAGCATCGGGCACCTTTCCGTGCCGGACCGTGAGTTCGGCGACAACTCGGCCTTCACGTGGGCGCTGGGGGCGCGGGTGGGGATCCTGCGCGAGTCGTTCGTGCTGCCGGGTGTGTCGGTGTCGGCGATGTACCGGCGGGTGGGGGACCTGACGCTGGGGGACGCGGCGCTGGCGGCGAGCGATGCGTTCGGGCGGCTGGGCCACATTTCGGTCTGGAGCTTCCGGGGCGCGGTGAGCAAGCGGGTCGCCGGGCTGGGGGCGACGGCGGGGCTGGGCTACGACCGGTACTCGAGCGACGTGCGGGTGGGGGTGCGGGACCTGAGCGGGGTGGTCTCGACGGACGATTTCGACAACGACCGGTTCTCGGCGTTTGCGAACATCTCCTGGACGCTGCTGATCCTCCACCTCGTCGGGGAGCTGGGCTGGCAGGAGGGTGCGGACCGGGTACCCGTGGTGTCGCCGGGCTCGATCCGGATCGACCCGGACGACGGGAAGTTTTTCGGGAGCGTGGCGATCCGGCTTTCGATCTAGGGACCGTGGAATCGCCGACGCCGGTCGACCGGGAGCACATGCGGCGAGCCCTGGAGCTCGCGGAACGGGGGTGGGGACGGGTGCACCCGAACCCTCTGGTCGGCGCCGTGGTCGTCCGGGACGGAGAGGTGGTGGGGGAGGGTTTCCACGGCGAGTACGGCGGGCCGCACGCGGAGGTGGTGGCGCTGGCGGCGGCGGGGGAGCGGGCGCGCGGCGGGACGCTGTATGTGACGCTGGAACCTTGCTCGCACCACGGCAAGACGCCGCCCTGCACGGAGGCGGTGCTGGCGGCCGGAATCGCGCGGGTCGTCTACGGCGCAGAGGACCCGAACCCGGTGGCGCGCGGGGGCGCGGCGTGGCTGGCTGCGCGGGGGGTGGAGGTCGTGGGCGGACTCGAGCGGGAGGCGGTGCGGGTCCAGAACGCCGCCTTTTTCCATGCCATTGAGCGGCGGACGACGTTCGTCGCGCTGAAATACGCGCTGTCGCTGGACGCCCGTCTGTCGGAAGAACCCGGTCGCCCGACCGGGGTGACGGGAGAGGCGGCGCGGGCGGAGGTCCACCGGCTGCGGGCCGGGTTCGACGCGATCATGGTGGGGATCGAGACCGCGCTCGCCGACGATCCGCTGCTCACGGTGCGAGGTGGCGTCCAACCCCGTCGGGCACCGATCCGGCTGGTGGTGGACACGGAGGCGCGGCTGCCGTCAGGGAGCCGGCTGGCTACGACGGCGCGTGAGGTGCCCGTCTGGCTGTTCTGCGCCGAGGACTCGCCTAAAGAACGGCGGGCGGCGCTGGAGCAGGCCGGCGTGAGGGTGCTACCGGTTCCGCGGGGACCGTCGGGCCTCCGGCTGGACGCAGTGCTCGAGCGGCTCTGGGCCGAGGATGTGCGTGCCGTGCTCTGCGAGGGCGGTGGTCGGCTCGGCGCTTCGCTCCTTGCCCAGGACCGGGTCCAGCGGCTGTTCCTCTTCTACGCGCCGCGGCTCTTCGGCGAGCCGGGGCCGCCAGCCTTCCCGGGCACATTCCCGGCCGGGGTCGCCCGGGGATGGAAGCTGCGCCGAGTGAGCGACATCGGAGGCGATGCCCTGCTGATGCTCGACCGGATCCTCTGAGTCGAGAGCCTGGCTCAGGGGAACGGGCTCGTTCCCGCGACCAGCTCGAGGCCGAGGAACTGCTCCGAGGTCAGGAAGAACTGCCCGAAAGGCGAGGGTCCGCGGAAGTAACGAGCGACGAGCTGCAACGAGCGCGATCCGTTCCGGACCACCACGCCGGCGGCTGCCGAGACTTCGTTCATCCAACCCGTGCGCTGCGCGCGCTGCCAGTCGAAGCCTCCGATCAGGCCGACGGTCCCTCCGGACTGGGGGAACCAGGCCCCGTCCATCCCGACCTGCAGGCTCGCGTCGTCCCTGAGGCCGACCAGAGAAAACGCGGGCACCTCTTCGGTGGTGGAGCGGAAGACGAAGGTGCTGCCCCCGTAGATCCGGGCCGTCCCGCTCAGGAGGCCGTAGGCGACGAGGAAGTCCACGGCCTCGTGGCTGACCTCGATGTGCTCGGCGCCCGTTTGCTGCATCAACTCGTCGCCGAGGTGGGAGCTGCGGTGGAGGAGGCGGAGCCGCCCGGAGAGCTGGTTCCAGGCCACTTCGACGGGCAGCGCCACGGACCAGTCGGTCGCGACGTGGTCCCGGCTGGGTTTTTCCATGCGAAACCGCGCGGTGACGCCGGCCTGGACGGCCAGGATCGCGCCGCCCTGCGGCCAGCGCGCGAGCTGCCAGAGCGGGAGGGTCGCGCCCATACCCGCGGTGCCGTGGACGTCCACGGCGGCGTCTTCGGCGTCGGGGAAGGCGAAGGACGGGTGCTCGACGGGGGGACGACGGAAGAGGTCCGTCCAGGCGAGGCCCACGGCGAACCGCGGCTCGCGGAGATCCGCGATCGGGTCGGTGAAGTACCGTTGCTCCGGGAGCAACCGGCTCGGGGCGGCTTCCTGGGCGCACAGCGGGAAGGCCGCGAGGAGCGCGAAGAGGAGCCAGGGCAAGGCCGACGTGACCCGCGAGCTGAAGCGTTCGGCTCGCGTGCGGCCGGCGACGGCTGCGACCGCGAGCGTGCGCGCGCGCAAGGGTTCGTTTCGCATGCGATCCGATGCTGGGCCGGCGCCGCGGCCGGGGTGCGGTCGCACCCCCGCGCGGGCGGGCGTCGAGGGCTGCTGCAAATCATGGCATCCAGGAGCGCCGGGCGCCATTCCTCTGTTGTCGGGGTCCGGGACGGCGTAGATTCGGTGGAGCGGGCGAACCGGGCACCCGGCGGGTAAGAATGAAAGGAGGGTTGCCCGGAATCGTTCGTCCGTCGCGTGCGACGCGACGGGAGAGCGGGCCGAGGCGCGGCTGCGCGGGACGAGAAAGAGCGTGTTCACGGGAATCGTCGAGGAGGTCGGACGGGTCCGCCACGTCGAGCCGTTCGAGGCCGGGGTCCGGCTGGTGCTCGAGGCGGAGCGGGTGCTCGCCGGGTTGCGCGAGGGCGACTCCATCGCTCTCGATGGGGTGTGCCAGACGGTGACGGCGTTGCAGCCCGGGGGGTTCACCGTGGAGGCGATCGCCACCACCCTGTCGCGGACGACGCTGGGCAGCTTTCGGCCAGGCCGTCGGGTCAACCTCGAGCGGGCCCTCGCCTTCGGTGCGCGCGTCGGCGGACACCTGGTCCAGGGGCATGTGGACGGGGTGGGGGAGGTCGTCGCACTCGAGCGCCGGGGGGAGCACGTGCGAATGGACGTGCGGCTCCCGGAGGTCGTCGCCGAGGTGACGGTGTTGCACGGCTCGATCGCCGTGAATGGCGTGAGCCTGACGGTGAACGCCCTGCCAGCGCCCGACGTGGCGCAGGTCGCTCTGATCCCCTACACCTGGGAGCACACGAACCTCTCGGACCTGCGGGTGGGGGATGCCGTCAATCTGGAGGGCGACCTGCTGGGGAAGTTCGTGGTGCATTACCTGAAGCGCCGGGGCGGTTCCGGGGTAACAAGCGAGGGCGGATGAGCGCCTGCGTGAGGAGAGAGCATGCCGTTCGACTCCGTTGAAGCCGCGATCGAGGATATCCGAGCGGGGAAGATGGTGATCGTCGCGGACGACGAGGACCGGGAGAACGAGGGGGACCTGGTCTGCGCCGCGGCGAAGATCACGCCCGAAACGGTGAACTTCATGGCCACGCACGGCCGGGGGCTGATCTGCGTCGCGCTGACGCCGGAGCGCGCCGATGCCCTCGGCCTGCCGCTCATGACGGAGCAGAACCAGGAGGCGATGGGGACGGCGTTCACGGTGTCGGTGGACGCGCATCCCCGGTTCGGGGTGACCACCGGGATCAGCGCCTTCGACCGGGCGACCACGATCAGACTGCTGGCGGACCCGGCGACGCGTCCGAGCGACCTGCGCCGGCCGGGCCACGTCTTCCCCCTGCGGGCGGTGCCCGGCGGCGTGCTGCGTCGTGTTGGTCAGACCGAGGCGTCGGTGGACCTGGCGCGGCTGGCGGGGCTGCCGCCGGTGGGCGTCATCTGCGAGATCCTCAATCCGGACGGCACGATGGCGCGCAGGCCGCAGCTGGAGGAGTTCGCGAAGAAGCACGGCCTGAAGTTCATCACGGTGGCGCAGATCGTGGCGTACCGGCTGAAGCACGAACGTCTGGTGCGGCGGGTGGCCGAGGCGACGCTGCCGACGGCGTTCGGGGAGTTCCGGATCATCGCTTACGAGAATCAGCTCGATCACCATGAGCACGTGGCGCTGGTGAAGGGTGAGGTGGCGGGGAAGAAGGATGTGCTGGTGCGGATGCACTCCGAATGCCTGACCGGCGACGTGTTCCACTCGCTGCGCTGCGACTGCAGGGCGCAGCTCCACGCGGCGATGCGGAGGATCCAGGAAGCGGGTAGCGGCGCGGTGGTCTACCTTCGTCAGGAGGGGCGCGGCATCGGGCTGGCGAACAAGATCCGGGCGTACGCGCTCCAGGACGAGGGGCAGGACACCGTGGAGGCGAATGTGTCGCTGGGGTTCAAGCCCGACCTGCGCGACTACGGGATCGGTGCGCAGATCCTGCTGGACCTCGGTCTGACGTCGATTCGCCTGCTGACCAACAACCCGCGCAAGATCGTGGGGTTGGAGGGTTACGGGATCGAGATCACGGGCCGGGAGCCGATCCAGATCGTGCCGACGGAGCACAATCGGAATTATCTTTTGGCGAAGCGGGAGAAGCTCGGCCACCTGCTGGCCGAGCTGGAGATGGACCGGCCGGTGGGCGAGGTGGAAGAGGTACCGGGTCGCGCGGGGAGCGGGACCTGAGGATTGCGGGCGCCGGCTGTGAGCATGGAGGGGCAGGGCACGTGAGCGAATTGCGGGGCCGATTGGACGGGACGGGGAAGCGGTTCGCGGTGGTCGTGAGCCGCTTCAATGAGCTGGTGACCGAGCGGCTGCTGGCGGGGGCGCGGACGGCGTTCTTCCAGCATGGTGTTCGGGAGGAGGACGTGGAGGTGATCTGGGTGCCCGGGGCGTGGGAGCTTCCGCCGGTGGTGAAGCGAGCGGCGTTGAGCGGGCGGTATGCGGGGGTGGTGGCGCTGGGGTGCGTGATTCGTGGCGAGACGCCGCATTTCGAGCACGTGGCCGGGGGAGCGGCGAGCGGGCTGGCGTCGGTGGCGCTCGAGTCGCCCGTGCCGATCGCGTTCGGGGTCCTGACGACCGACACACCGGAGCAGGCGCTGGCGCGGGCAGGCGGGAAGAACGGCAACAAGGGTTGGGAGGCTGCGCTCACGGTGCTCGAGCTGGCCGACCTCTACCGGCAACTGGGGGGCTCGCGTGGGAGCTCGTAGCCTGGCACGTAGCCATGCGCTCCAGGTGCTGTACGCGTGGGAGGCGCGGGGGGCGGAGGGTTCGCCACGGCGGATCCTCGAGGGTTTCGTGGCGGAGGGGCGGGTGCCGCCGGAGGCACTGCCGTACGTGCAGCGGCTGGTCGATCTCGTGGGCGAGCACCGGCCGACGATCGACCGGACGATCCAGGAGGCTCTGCTCAACTGGCGCCTGGAGCGCCTTTCGATGATCGACCGCAACATCCTGCGGCTGGCCGTGGCCGAGATGCTGTACGTCGATGATGTCCCGCTCCGGGTCTCGGTGCAGGAGGCGATCCACCTCGGCGAGGATTACGGGACGGTGGAAAGTCCTCGTTTCGTGAACGGCGTGCTGGACGCCGTGTTGCGCAAGCTGGAGGGCGGGGCTCCGTCGGGCGGGGGAGGGGAGCGCTGAACGTCCTGGTGGTCAACTGGCAGGACCGGCTGAACCCGCAGGCGGGCGGGGCCGAGATCCATCTGCACGAGGTCTTCGGCCGGCTCGCGGCGTGGGGTCACCGCGTGACGCTGCTGGTTTCGGGATGGGAGGGGGCCCGGGCGCGGGATACCGTGGATGGGATGGACGTCCACCGGGTGGGTGGGCGGTACACGTTCAATCTGGCGGGCCCCTGGTACTACCGGACCCGGCTCCGTCGGGAGCCGTTCGACGTGGTGGTGGAGGACCTGAACAAGGTCCCGCTCTTCACGCCGTTGTGGTGCCGTCGTCCGGTCGCGCTGCTGGTGCATCACCTGTTCGGCCGGACGGCGTTCGAGGAGGCGCCGTTCCCGGTAGCCGCGGCGACGTGGTTGCTCGAGCGTCCGCTGCCGATCGTCTACCGCGGGGTTCCGATCGAGGCGGTTTCACAGAGCACAGCCGATGATCTGGTCCGGCGGGGTTTCCCCCGGGCGTCGATCACGGTGGTGCCGAACGGGGTGGACCTGGGGTTCTACGCGCCGGACCCTTCGGGTCGTCGCGCGCCCGAGCCGACGGTGCTCTACCTGGGTCGGCTGAAGCGCTACAAGCGGGTGGATCTGATCCTGCGCGCGGTGGCGTTGCTGCGGGATCGCGGGGTGAAGGTGCGGCTCATCATCGCCGGGCGGGGCGACCATGCGCCGGAGCTTGCGCGGCTGCGGGACGAGCTAGGGCTCACGGGGCAGGTCGAGATGCCGGGTTTCGTGTCGGAGGAGGAGAAGCGGCGCCTGTTCCGGGAGAGCTGGGTCCACGTCCTGACGTCGCCGAAGGAGGGGTGGGGGATCGCGAACCTCGAGGCGGCGGCGTGCGGGACGCCGACGGTGGCGAGTGATTCGCCGGGGCTGCGCGACTCCGTGGTGGACGGCGAGACCGGGTTCCTGGTCCCGCACGGCGATGTGGAGGCGCTGGCGGACCGGATCGGGCAGCTGGTGGCCGACGAGGCGCTGCGCAGGCGGTTGGGTGAAGGGGCGCGCGCGTTCGCGGAGCGTTTCACCTGGGAGACGACGGCCCGGGAGACGGAGGCGTTCCTCGAAGGCGTGCTGAGGCGGTCGCGGTGAGTCGGCCGGCGAGCGAAGACGATCGTGGGCAGGCTGGCCGGAGCGAGCGTCTGACGTTCGACAGGGGCGAGTTCAGCGGAAGAGATCGGGAGCCGTGGAGAAGCTGACGGTCGAGGATCTGCTGCAGAGCAAGCGACAATCGCTGTCTCTGGAGCTGATCGCGGGCGAGCGCGGGTTGCGCCGGGTGATCCGTGACGCGACGCTGTCGAGCCCGGGGCTGGTGCTCGCGGGGCACACGGGGCGCTTCCCCCAGGGGCGCCTCATGGTGCTCGGGGAGACGGAGCTGGGCTATCTCCGGTCTCTTCCGCGCGAGGAGCTGCAGCGGGCCCTGGAGACGTTCTTCGCGCTGGACATGCCGGCGGTGATCGTGACGAAGGGTCAGGAGGTCCCGCCGGCGCTGGTGGAGGCGGCGGAGGCGCAGGGCGTGCCGCTGATCCGGTCACAGCTCAAGACGGGAGAGTTCTACCGGCGGATCCAGGCGTACCTGGAGGAGCATTTCGCGCCGAGGACCGTGATGCACGGTTCGCTCGCGGATGTGTACGGCGTGGGGCTCCTTTTCGTGGGGCGGAGCGGGATCGGGAAGAGCGAGTGCGTGCTCGACCTGGTGGAGCGGGGGCATCGCCTGGTGGCGGACGACGTCGTGTACATCACGCGGCGGGGCAACGACATCCTGATCGGGCGGGGCCACGAGCTCCAGCGGCATCACATGGAGATCCGCGGGGTCGGGATCATCGACATCCCGGCGTTGTTCGGGATCCGGGCGATCCGGCAGCAGAAGCGGATCGAGGTGGTGGTGCAGCTCGAGGATTGGAACGACCAGGCGTATTATGATCGGACGGGCCTGGAGACGGAGGAGGTCGAGATCCTCGGGGTGAAGCTGCCGAAGGTGACGATCCCGCTGAATCCGGGGAAGAACATCACGGTGATCTCGGAAGTGATCGCGATGAATCACCTGCTGAAGTACTCCGGGATCCATTCGGCGGCGCTGTTCAACAAGCGGTTGCAGGAGGCGATGCGGCCGGTGCGGGAGTACCTGGAGGAGGATTATGAGTGAAGGGGTTGCCGTGCGGGGGGTGGTGGTGGGTCACGGAGCGCTGGCCGAAGGGATCGTGGATGCGGTTCGGCAGGTGACGGGAGTCGGCGAGGAGGCGCTGATCGCGGTGAGCAACCGTGGTCTGACGCCGGAGGCGCTGGTGGAGCGGCTGCGGTCGCTGGTGGGGGAGGGGCCGACGATCCTGTTCGTCGATCTGCCGGGTGGGAGTTGTGCGGTGGCGGCGCGGCGGGTGAGTCGTGAGCGGGGAGCGGTGGCGCTGGTGTCGGGTGTGAATCTTCCGCTGCTGGTCGAGTTCGTGTTGAATCGGGGGCTGCCCCTGGCGGAGCTGGTTCCGCGTCTGGTGGCGAAAGGCTGTGCCGGGATTGCGAGCGCGCCGGCGGATTGGGAGAGCCATGCCGATCGTGCTGTATCGGGTCGATGAGCGGCTGATCCACGGGCAGGTCGTGGTGGGCTGGGGGATGCACCTCCATCCGAACCTGATCGTGGTGGTGGACGATCAGCTGGCGGAGTCGCCGTGGGAGCAGGAGCTTTACTGCCTGGGGCTGCCTCCGCAGATGGAGGCGCGGTTCGAGGGGGTGGAGGGTGCGCGGGCGCGGCTGGAGGAGTGGCGGAACGGGCAGGCGCGGGTGCTGTTGCTGACGCGTGACGTGCGGACGATGCGGCGGTTGGCGGAGGGGGGTGTGTTGCGGGGTGAGGAGGTGAACATCGGGGGGATCCACTACGCGCCGGGTCGCAAGGCCGTGCTGCCGTACGTCTACCTGAGCGACGAAGAGCGGACCGAGATGAAGCGGCTGGCGGCGGAGGGGGTTACGATCAGCGCGCGGGACCTGCCGGGCTCGCGGCGGGTGGAGTTCTCGGGAGCGGACCGGAAAGAGCCATGATGTGGGTGGTGGTTGGCCTGTGGGGCGGGGTGGTTGGGCTGGACGTGACCTCGTTCGCGCAGTGCATGATTTCGAGGCCGCTGGTTGCGGCGTCGTTGACCGGTCTGCTCCTGGGCCATCCGGCCGAGGGCGCGGTGCTGGGTCTGATCTTCGAGGCGTTTGCGTTGACGATCCTGCCGATCGGCGCGGCGCGGTATCCGGAGGCGGGCCCGGCGACGGTGGCCGCGACGGCGGCGTACGTGGAGGCGGCGGGGTCGGGGGTGGACGGGGCGTTGCTCCTGCTGGCGGTGGTGCTGGGGCTGCTGTGGGAGCGAGTGGGCGGGGCATCGGTCTACCTCCTGCGGCGGGTGGATGAGCGGGTCGCGACGGCGGCGGGCACCGGGGTGGGGGGCATTGACCGGGAGGTGGAGCGGCGGCACCTTGCGGCGATGGTGCTGGATTTCGTGCGGGCGGGGACCGTGGCGTTGGTGGGCGGCGTGGTGGGCGCGGCTCTGCTCCGGGTGCTGGGATCGTGGTGGGCGCTGGGTGAATCGCTCCCGCTGGCGGTGCTGGGCGTTGCCGGCGCGGCGATGCTGGGTGCGGCGTTGTCGTTGTTCGGCGGGTGGGCCGAGCGTCGTGTGGCGTTCGCGGCGGGTGTGCTATGCGGGTTAGCGCTTCTCCTGCTCCGGTGACGCAGCGGCTGGGGCGCCGGGTGCGGGCGGCGGTGTTCCTCCGTTCTCTTGCGATTCAGGGGTCCTGGAATTACCGGACGCTGCTGGGGACGGGGTTCGCCTTCGCGCTGTTGCCGGTGCTGCGGGCGCTTTATCGGGACGATCCGGAACGGCTGCGCGAGGCGGTCGAGCGACACAGTCAGATCTTCAACAGCCATCCATACCTGGCGCCGATGGCGCTGGGCGCGGTGGCGACGCTTGAGGCGGGCGGGGAGGACGCCGCGGTCGTGGAGCGGTTCAAGGCCGCGGTCCGGGGCTCGCTGGGGACGCTGGGGGACCGGCTGGTTTGGGCGGGCTGGCGGCCGGTGTGCCTGCTGTTCGCGCTCGCGCTGCTGCTGGCCGGGGCGGCATGGTGGGTGGGGGTGGTGGTGTTCCTGGCGATCTACAACGCCGGGCATTTCCTGCTGCGGGTGTGGAGCTATCGGCTGGGCCTCCGCGAGGGGAAGTGGGTCGGTGAGCGCCTGCGGCGCTACCCTCTCGGGAAGGCGCAACGGCTGCTCGCGGAGGTCGGCGCGTTCCTGGTCGGGCTGGTGTTGCCCCTGGCGGTGACCGGAGGGCTGGTCGGCGTCGAGTTCGGGCCGCCGTGGATCGCGGCCGCGGCTGTGGCGGCGGTCCTGGGCATCGGGCTGGGGTCGGGGATCCGTACACCGATCGTCCTTTGCCTGGCCGTGTTCGCGTTTGTGGGGTTAGCGTTGAGGATGATGCAATGAATTTCGACCACGAGCGCACGGTGCGGATTCGGAACAAGTACGGGCTTCACGCCCGGCCAGCGGCGGAGTTCGTGAAGCTGGCCAACAAATTCCGTTCCGAGATCAGAGTGAGAAAGGACGATACCGAGGTGAACGGGAAGAGCATCATGGGGGTGCTGATGCTGGCGGCCGAGTGCGGGAGCCAGATTGTGATCCGCGCGGCCGGGGAGGACGCGCCGCTGGCGATCGAGCACCTGTGCGCCCTGGTCGAGAGCGGATTCGGGGAGGAGTAAGCGACCGGTGAGTCGAGTCCGCGACGGGACCCCGGCATCGCCCGGGATCGTGATCGGGCCCGCGCACGTGCTGCGCTGGGAAGTGCCGAAGGTGCCGCACGTGAACGTGGCGCCCCACGAAGTCGAGCGGGAGGTCGAGCGCTTCCAGGAGGCGCGGGAGTGGGCGAAGGCGCGGATCCGGGAGATCCAGCGGCAGACGGCCGAGCGTCTGGGCGCGGTCGAGGCGCGGATCCTGGAGCCTCAAATCGTGATGCTCGACGATGTCGACCTGATCGAAGGGACGATCGCGTACATCCGGGAGAACCATCTGTCGGCGGCGCGGGCGTTCGAGCTCCGGATGCTGGAGTTTCAATCGGAGTGGCGGCGCTCGGGCCATCCGATGATGATGGACCGGCTGAACGACCTGCTCGACGTGGAGCTCAGGGTGGTGCGTCGGCTGCTGGGGCTGCCGGACCCGGACCTGACGCTGATCGGCGCGGACCAGAAGGTGATCCTCGTGGCCCGCGACCTGACGCCGACGATCACGGTGCAGCTGGATCGTTCGGCGATTCTCGGGATCGCGACCGACGCGGGGACGCGCACCTCGCATTCGGCGATCCTGTCGCGAGCCCTCAACCTGCCGGCCGTGGTGAGCCTGGGTGATCTCTCGGAGGTGGTGCAGCATGGCCAGGAGCTGATCCTGGACGGTCGGGCGGGGCGGGTGATCATCGAGCCGACGGAGGCGGAGAAGCAGCTTTACCGGGAGCGCGATATCCGGATCCGGGAGTGGGAGCAGGAGCTGGTGCTGCTCGCGCACCTGGAGCCGGTCACGCCCGACCGGCAGCCGGTGCTGCTGCGGGCGAACATCGATCTGCCGACGGAGGCGGAGACCGCGCGGGCGCACGGTGCGCAGGGGATCGGGCTGTTCCGTACGGAGTTCCTGGTGGTGGGCCGGAGCTCGATGCCGGACGAAGAGGAGCAGTACCGGGCGTACCGGCGGGTGGCGGAAGCTTTCCCGGACCAGGCGGTCTACATCCGGACGTTCGACCTCGGGGGGGACAAGTTCCCGCTCTTCCTGCACATGCCGCCGGAGGAGAACCCGTTCCTGGGGTGGCGGGCGATCCGGGTCTGCCTCGACATGCCCGAGCTGTTCCGTACGCAGCTGCGGGCGCTGCTGCGGGCGACGGCGCATGGCGACGTGCGGATCATGCTTCCGCTGATCAACGAGATCGATGAGGTCCGGCGGACCCGGGAGCTGCTGGAGGAGGAAGCGGAGCGGCTGCGGGCGGAGGGGATCCCGTTCAACCCGGAGTACAAGCTGGGGGTCATGGTCGAGACCCCGGCCGCCGCGCTCTTGGCGCCGGAGCTTGCGCGCCATGCCGATTTCCTGTCGATCGGCACGAACGACCTCGTGCAGTACACGCTGGCGGTGGATCGGGGGAATGCGCGACTTGCGCACCTCTACAATCCGTTCCACCCGGCCGTGTTGCAGTTGCTGTACCGGATAGCGGACGCGGGGCGGGCTGCAGGGGTGGAGACCGGGATCTGTGGCGAGCTGGCGGCGCATCCGCTGGGGGTTTTCCTGCTGCTCGGGCTGGGGATCACGTCGCTGAGCGTGGGTCCGGCCTCCCTGCTGGAGATCAAGAAGGTGATCCGGACGATCCCGGCTGCGGACGCGCGGGAGGCGGTGGCGGAGGCGATGCAGGCCGCCACGGCCGCCGAGGTAGTGGAGGTGCTGTCCCGGCGGATCTCGTGCTGGCTGGATCTTTCGCTCTTCTCGGGGCGTTGGAACCTGTCGTCGGCGGCGTGACCGCGAGGTGGGCGGCGTCTGTGCCGCGGGGCGATCGACGGAGCACCAGGTGAGCCGGCGCGTCTTCACGTCCGAATCCGTCACGGAAGGTCACCCTGACAAGATCGCGGACCAGATCAGCGACGCGATCCTGGACGCCGTGCTGGAGTGCGATCCGGGGGGGCGGGTCGCGTGTGAGGTGCTCCTGACCACGGGGCTGGTGCTGGTGGCCGGGGAGATCACGACGGCGGGGGTGGTCGACGTGCCGGCGGTGGTGCGCGGGACGATCCGGTCGATCGGCTACACGGATGCCGAGTACGGCCTGGACGGCGAGACGTGCGCGGTGCTGGTGGCGCTGGACCGACAGTCGCCGGACATTGCGCGGGGGGTGGACCCGGGCGGCGCGGGGGACCAGGGGATGATGTTCGGATACGCGACGGATGAGACGCCGGAGTTCATGCCGTTGCCGATTGTGCTGGCGCATCGGCTGACGAGCCGGCTGGCGGCGTTGCGGCGGGGCGGCGAGGTGGGGTGGTTGCGGCCCGACGGCAAGGCGCAGGTCACGGTGGAGTACGAAGGGGACCGGCCGGTGCGGGTGCGGGCGGTGGTGGTGAGCGCGCAGCATGCTCCGGAGGTGACGCTGGAGGAGGTGCGCGCGACGGTGCTCCGCGAGGTGATCGAGCAGGCGCTGCCAGGGGATCTCTTCGATCCGGCGGATTGCGTCATCCACGTGAACCCGACGGGTCGGTTCGTGATCGGGGGGCCGCACGCGGACACGGGGCTGACGGGCCGCAAGATCATCGTGGACACGTACGGTGGCATGGCCCGGCATGGGGGCGGGGCGTTCAGCGGGAAGGACCCGTCGAAGGTGGATCGTTCGGGGGCGTATGCGGCGCGTTGGGCGGCGAAGAACGTGGTGGCGGCGGGGCTGGCGCGGCGGTGCGAGATCCAGCTCGCCTATGCG
>DATCLG010000153.1:0-2297 GCA_036564015.1 Longimicrobiales bacterium | reverse complement strand
CCGCGTCCTGAGCTCCCCTCCGCCCGTCCCCGCGCCCTGGCCGGCCGGCGCCCCGCTCGAGACACGGAGCCTGGCCAGGCGTCCCGCGCGGCCGCTACGTGCCTCCTGCCCAAGGTAGGTGCCCACCGAGACCACCACGAGGCGCGCGCCGGCGCCGGCCAGCTCGATCCCCACCGGACCGACACCCGGCCGTGTCTCCACCACGACCCCCTTGCCCAGCACCCGGTCCAGCACGTCCATCAGGCTGACGGCGACCGGAGCCCTTTCGACTGCCATTCCCCGCCTCCGTTGAGGAACCGGCGAAGCCCTTCGCCTGCCCCTGCTCCGCTGACCTGGGTCGTTGCGGGGCCGTCCCGGGCGCGCCACGCGGCCAGCCTCCGCCCCTGCCCCTCCCCGCCTACCCCTCCGTCCGCTCCAGCCGGAGCGTGATGTTCACGAAGTTGTACGGCGGCCAGGGGCCCGTGTAGTGGAACCGGAGCAGCCCCTGGTACGCATCGCCCAGCGCCTTCACCACCCCATCGAATTCCCGCTCCCGCGCCCGCTCGACCAGGTAGGCCGCGTTCAGGACCATGCGATCGCCGATCGGCGGGTTGGTGCGGCTCGCGACCGCCACGGGCCCGAGCGACTCGTGGATCTCCGCCACGAGCGCCTGGACTCTCTCCTCGAGCGCGCGGTCGACCCCCGGACCCGCACGCCGGCGCGCCGGACCCTCCAGCCCCCCTGCCTCCACCGTCCCCCGTTCCCACAGGACCTTGAGCCCGAACTCGACCCTGTCCTGAATCGTCGCCAGGACATCGTCGAGCACCGGGTACGTGGAGCGCAGCAAGGCGAGGACATCGTCCCGGGCGCGGAAGACCGTGCCGAACGCCACCGGCAGGACCGTGTGCTCCCTCAGCACGAGCTGGTTAACCCGCTCGTGCGCCAGCACGTTCTCGCGCGTGGGCGGGTAGGGACGGAGCGAGGCGTCGCTCACCACCGCCGCCAGTGACTGGTAACGGATCGTGTAGACGGGATTGCTGCCCTCGCCGATCCCGATCGGCCCGAACTCCTTCTCCTCAGCGCTCCTGATGATGCAGTAGACGTACTTGCCTCTGGGCGGGACGGCACGGGCGCCGGGACCGGAGGGCGCGACCCAGCCCGCCCCCGGCGTACAGGCCGGGTCCGAAGCAGCTCCGGAGGGTCCGCTGTCCATGGCCAGCTCGCGTCGCGGGTTATCGGGCCTGAAAGTACGGGCAGCATCGAAACGGATGCAAGCCGAGGGCGAAGGCGTGGGCGCTCTCTCTGGCCCGCCGCCGCGAGAGCGGACCGCGACCTCGCGGCGGGGCGGCCCATCGCTTGCACCGCCCCTCCTCTCGATGCGTGCATCCCAGGCTGAATACGACGCGATCATCGTGGGCGGCGGCCTGGCCGGTCTCGCGGCGGCCTTCTGGCTGGCGCGCTACCGCCGGCGCGTCCGCGTCCACGACGCTGGCGGGGGCCGGAACCAGGCCACCTGGGTGGTGCACGGCTACCCCGGGATCCCCGACCTCACTCCGGCGGAGCTCCGCCGCCGGCTCCGCGACCAGGCGACGGCGGCCGGCGCCGAACACGTCCAGGTTCCCGTCCAGTCCATCGAGAGGGAAGGGGACGTGTTCCGCGTCGTGCCCGTCACCGGCCCGCCGGTCCTCGCCCGCCGGGTGCTCCTGGCGTTCGGCCGCCGGGACCTCCTCCCCGAGATCCCGGGGATCGCCGAGGCCTACGGCACATCGGTGTTCCACTGCCCGGACTGCGACGGGCCCAGCCTGACCGGCGCACGCGTCGGCGTCCTGGGCTGGACGGCCGGCGCCGCGGAGCTCGCCCTCTACCTCCTCACCTGGGTCCGGGACCCGGTCCTCCTCACCCACGGGCACGACCTCGAACTCGACGAGCACGGCCAGGCCACCCTCCGCCGTTACGGGATCCGGATCCGGACCGAGCCGATCGCCCGGCTCGCGCACCGCAACGGCCGGATCACCCGCATCGCGTTCGAGGACGGGAGCACGCTCCCGCTCGACGCCGTCTTCTGCCACCTCCGGTCCCTCCCGGCCACCGGGCTGGCCGAGCAGCTGGGCTGCGAGGCCGACCACGACGGCTGCGTGCGCGTCGATCGCGGGCAACAGACCTCCGTCCCCGGGATCTACGCCGCGGGCGACCTGGTCGGCCACCCCCACCTGGCGATCATTGCCGCCTCGAGCGGCGTGCGCGCCGCCCTGGCGATCCATCGGTCCCTGCTCCCGCCCGACCACCGGCTCGACGCCTCCTGAGAGCGGGACCACCGG
>DATCLG010000152.1:0-5356 GCA_036564015.1 Longimicrobiales bacterium | reverse complement strand
GGTCATGGCCCGCGCGATTCGCGACTACTACGAGCGCACGGGCTACCGCGTCGGGCTCAAGCCGGCCGGCGGGATCCGCACGGCCCGGCAGGCGCTCGAGTGGCTCTTCCTGGCGAAGGAAGAGCTCGGCGACGAGTGGCTACGACCCCATCTCTTCCGCTTCGGCGCGAGCGGGCTGCTCGCCGACATCGAGCGCCAGCTCGAGCACCATCTGCCCGGGCGCGACTCGGCCGTGCACCGGCACCCGCTGATGTGACGGGGGGAAGACGTGAAGGTCGCCGAGATCTTCGAGAGCATGGCCTACGGGCCCGTGCCCGAGGACGCCGGCCCTGCGCTCCGCTGGCTGGACCAGCACGAGCGGACGTTCGGCCTCTTCATCGGCGGAGCCTGGGTCGGCGGCCAATCGGGCGAGTCGTTCGAGACCATCAACCCGGCGACGGGCAAGTCTCTAGCCCGGGTGGCGCAGGGTGGGGCCGCGGACGTCGACGCCGCCGTCCGCGCGGCGCGCGAGGCCCTGCCCGCCTGGCGCGCCCTCGGAGGTCACGGCCGGGCTCGCTACCTCTACGCCCTGGCACGGCAGATCCAGAAGCACGCGCGCCTTTTCGCCGTGCTCGGTTCGCTCGACAGCGGAGCACCGATCCGGGTGTCCCGCGACATCGACATCCCCCTGGCCGCCCGGCACTTCTCCCACTACGCGGGGTGGGCTCAGCTCGCCGAGACCGAGTTCCCTGATCACGTGCCCGTCGGGGCGGTGGGGCAGATCATCGTCTGGAACTCCCCGCTCCTGATGCTGGCGCGGAAGGTCGCGCCAGCGCTGGCGATGGGGAACACCGTCGTGCTGAAGCCGGCCGAGTACACCCCGCTCACCGCGCTCCGGTTCGCCGAGCTCTGCCAGGAGATCGGGCTGCCGGCCGGCGTCGTCAACGTCGTCACGGGCGACGGGCGAACCGGCGAGCTGATCGTCCGCCACCCGGGCATCGACAAGATCGCCTTCACGGGTTCGGCCGAGGTCGGGCGTTCGATCCGGACGGCCACCGCGGGGAGCGGCAAGCGCCTTTCGCTCGAGCTCGGCGGCAACTCGCTCTTCATCGTCTTCGAGGATGCCGATCTCGACAGCGCGATCGAGGGTGTGGTGGACTCCATCTCAGCGGCGGATCCCTGCTGCGCGGGGTCCCGGATCCTGGTGCAGGAGGGGGTCGCGGAGCCGTTCGCCCGGAAGCTCCGCGCCCGCATGGAAAAGCTGCGGGTCGGGGACCCGCTGGACAGGACGATCGACATGGGAGCGGTCGCCGCCCCGACCCTCCTCGAGGCGATCCGTCGGCTCGTGCGCCAGGGGGTGGAGGCGGGTGCGACGCTGTGGCAGCCCTCATGGAGCTGCCCGACCGAGGGATACTTTTTCCCGCCCACTCTCTTCACCGACGTGGCGCCGGCGTCAACGATCGCGCAGGCGGAGATCGCTGGGCCGGTCGTCGCGCTCATGACCTTCCGCACGCCCGAGGAGGCAATCGAGCTCGCCAACGGCACCCGGTACGGGCCCGCCGCGAGCGTCTGGACGGAGGACATCGACCTCGCGCTGGACGTCGCGTCAAAGCTCCGGGCGGGGACGGTCTGGATCAACAGCGTCGACCTCTTCGACGTCGCTGCGGAGTTCGGCGGCCGCCGGGCGAGCGGGTTCGGGAGCGAAGGGGGCAGGGAAGGGCTCCGAGAGTACGTTCGGCCGATCTGGGAGAACGATAGGGTCGCCTCAGCGGATGCGGTCGCCTCGCCCCCATCCCCTACAGCCCAGCGCGCCGGCTTGCCCGCCGGGCCGCCGATCGACCGCACCGCCAGGCTCTACATCGGGGGCAAGCAGAGGCGCCCCGGCTCGGGCGTCAGCTTCCCGATCCTTGACCACGAGGGCCGGCTCCTCGGCGAGGTGGGGCTCGGCAACCGGGAGGACATCCGCAACGCCGTCGAGGCCGCACGCCGGGCCGCCGGCTGGGCCAGAGCCACCGCCCACGACCGCGCCCGGATCCTCTACGAGGTCGCCGAGAACCTCGCCGCGCGAGCCGAAGAATTCGCTCACAGGATCGCGCTCATGACCGGCGTCGGCCACGAGGCCGCCCAACGCGAGGTCGAGCTCTCCAGCCGGCGCCTCTTCACCTGCGCGGCCTGGGCCGACAAGTGGGACGGCGCCGTCCACCGCACGCTGCCCCGCAACCTGACCTTCGCCGTCCGCGAGCCCGTCGGCGTCATCGGGATCGCCTGCCCTTACGAACCGGCCCTCCTCGGCTTCATCTCGACCGTCTTTCCCGCCGTCGCCGCGGGCAACACGGTCGTCGTCATCCCCTCCGAACGCTGGCCCCTCGCCGCGACCGACTTCTACAAGGTCCTCGACAGCTCAGACCTGCCCGGCGGCGTGATCAACATCGTGACCGGCCGCCGCGACGAGCTCGCCGAAGCCCTCGCCGCCCACGACGACGTCGACGCCGTCTCGTACTTCGGCTCCGCCGAGGGGAGCGCCGCCGTCGAACGCCTCTCCGCCGGCAACTTCAAGCGCACCTGGGTCGACTACGGCCGCGCCCGCGACTGGTCCGACCCCCGGCAGGGCGAAGGCGACGAGTTCCTCCGCAAGGCGACACGGATCAAGAACATCTCGATTCCTTACGGCGAGTGAATGATGGTGAAGTCTGCCAACCTCCGTCACACCACGTCCACGCTCCGCGTTCGTTACGTGGAAACCGACCAGATGGGATTCGTGTACCATTCTCACTACCTGGTCTGGTGCGACATTGGCCGTACCGACTTTCTGCGTGAGCTGGGCGCCGCCTACGCCGAACTCGAGCGCGACGGCCTCATCCTCGCCGTCACCGACGCACAGCTCCGCTATCACGCTCCGGCCCGCTACGATGACGTCATCCGGGTCGAAACCTGGCTCGAACGCATCCAGTCCCGGATGCTCACCTTCGGATACGAGATCGTTCGCGCCGAGCCGGAACCGCGCCAGCGCCTGGTCACCGCGAGCACGACCCTTATCGCGCTGGACAGGCAGGGCCGGCCCCGGACCTTGCCTCCCGACCTGCTTTCGCTGCTCCGGAATGCCCAGTACGCGGCCCAGCCATGAAGTCACGGCCGCGGCGACTTCGCCTCCGATCCGCCCCAGGCACCACCCGCATGGCTGCCGCGGCCCGGGTTATGCAACCGCCTCCACCGCTTGCGGCCGCCGGGTGGCCGCAGCGCGCACCGCCAATCGGGTCCTCCAGGCCGACCCGATCGGGGCTACCGGGTTCCTGCCATGATGATCCGTCGGACGACCGTAGCAGTCCTCCTCGCCCTCTGCTTCGCTCCCGCGGCTCCCGCCCAGACGGTGCCGTTCGGGAAGAACAAGATCCAGTACCGCGACTTCGACTGGCACGTCCTCTCCGGGGAGCACATCGACGTCTACTACTATCCCGAGGAGGAAACCCTCGCCCGCATGGCGCTCGCCTACGCCGAGGAGTGCTACCGCGACCTCGAACGCCTCTTCCAGCACCACCCGTTCCGCCGCATCCCGCTCATCATCTACTCCTCGCACCAGCACTTCGAGCAGACCAACGTCTTCCCCGGCTTCATCCCCGAGGGCGTGCTGGGCTTCACCGAGTACCTGAAGCGCCGCGTCGCGCTACCCTTCCGCGGCGACTACGCCGCCTTCCGCCACACGCTCCGCCACGAGCTCGTCCACGCGTTCCAACTCTCCAAGCTCGCGGAGGTGCAGGCCCTCCACCCCCGCCAGGGCCGCGTCTCCCCGCAGGCCATCCACTGGTGGACCGAAGGGCTCGCCGAGTACTGGTCCAGCGAGCAGACCGCGGAAGACGAGATGTTCATCCGCGACATGGTCCTGACCGGCCGCCTGCCCACGATCCGGGAGTTCACCTACCTCCGGAGCTACGCCTCCTACCCCCTCGGCGCCGAACTCCACAAGTACCTCGCCCAGCGCTTCGGCGAAGAGTACATCGTCCAGGTCTACGAAGAGTTCTGGAAGTACGACTCCTTCGAGCGCACCCTCGAAAGCGTCCTCGGCATCGACCTCGATCAGCTCAGCCGGGAGTGGAAGTACGAGCTCCAGCAGCGTTACTTCCCTGTCTACGCCGCTCGCCCTCCCCTCGAGGTCAGCGCCGAACCCGTCATCTACCGCGGCGGCAGCAATTTCCAGCCGGCCCTCTACCTGCCGCCGGATGACTCCGTGCCCCACCTCCTCTTCCTCTCCCCCCGCACGGGGTATACGAACCTCTACCTGACGCCGCTGAACGAGGGCGAACGCGGCGTCCGCACCGTCGTCGAAGGTGAGCGGAGCGCCGAGTTCGAGTCCTTCCACGCCTACGAGTCGCGCATCGACATCAACCTGGCGGGAATCATCGCCTTCGTCTCCAAATACATGGAGCGAGATGCCCTCTTCCTCTGGGACCTCGCCGAGGGAAAGGTCGTTGGTCGGTACCAGTGGCCCGACCTCGTCGGCCTCAAGTCGCCCGCCTGGGCCCCGACCGGGGACAGGATCGTCTTCGAGGGGCTCTCCAACGCCGGATTCTCCGACCTCTACACCCTCGACCTCACCACCCACCAGCGCACCGCGCTGACCCGCGACCATTACCGAGACAAGGACCCCGACTGGTCACCTGACGGCCGGTTCATCGTCTTTTCCTCCGACAGGACAGCCTTCGGCCGCGACGGCTACAGTAACCTCTTCCTCCTGGACATCGTGACCGGGTCGATCACCCCGCTCACCTACGGCGCATGGAACGACGAGAGCCCGCGTTGGTCGCGCGACGGATCCAGGATCGCCTTCAGCTCCGACCGCGAGGGGGTCTACGACATCTACTACGTCGACCGCAACGGCAACGGCCGCCGCCTCACCTCCACCGCCGGCGGCGCCTTCGACCCCGAGTGGCTCCCGAACGACGAAGGCCTCGTTTTCACCGGCTTCAGCGAAGGCTCGTTCCGGATCTACCGGTTCCCCTTCACGGAGGACACCACGACCCTCCCCACCTTTGCCCTGCGAGACGGCGTCGCCCCGCGGCTGCCGCTCGGCGACACCCCCGGGGATCCGGGCCCGCCCGTCATCGGCTGGGAATGGGAGGGCGTCGACGCCCCCATCGTCGCCCAGGCCAGCTCCCGCCGCTACAATAGCTGGAGCAAGATCTCGCTCGACTTCGCCGGCGGCGACGCCGTCGTCGCTCCGGGCATCGGGACTGCCCAGGGCGCCCAGCTCCTGGCCACCGACATGCTCGGCAACCACATCTTCTTCGGCGGCCTCTCCGCCGTCCAGGCCGACGAGCTCAGCCAGATCGTCGACCAGTTCAGCGGCCACCTCATGTACCTCAACCTCACCCACCGCCTCAAC
>DATCLG010000151.1:0-27960 GCA_036564015.1 Longimicrobiales bacterium | reverse complement strand
GCGGATCCCGCGCGGGGTGCTTTTGTCGGGCCCGCCGGGTACCGGCAAGACGCTGCTGGCTCGCGCCGTCGCCGGCGAGGCCGGCGTGCCGTTCTTCTCGATCTCGGCGTCGGAGTTCATCGAGGCGATCGTCGGTGTCGGCGCCTCGCGCGTGCGCGACCTCTTCGCGCAGGCGAACGACAAGGCCCCCTGCATCGTCTTCATCGACGAGCTCGACGCCCTCGGCAAGGCGCGCGGCGTCGGCCCGCTCGCCACCAACGACGAGCGCGAGCAGACGCTGAACCAGCTCCTCGTCGAGATGGACGGGTTCGAGTCGAACGACGGGGTGATCCTGCTGGCGGCGACGAACCGTCCGGACGTCCTGGACCCGGCGCTGCTGCGTCCTGGTCGCTTCGACCGGCAGATCGTGGTGGATCTGCCGGACGTGAAGGGCCGGGAGGGGATCCTGCGGGTCCATCTGCGCAAGGTGCCGCTGGCCGAGGATGTGGATGTGGCGCTGCTCGCGAAGGGGACGCCGGGGATGAGCGGCGCGGACCTGGCGAACCTGGTGAACGAGGCGGCGCTGCTGGCCGCGCGCAGGAACGCCGACAAGGTCTGCATGGCGGACCTGGAGGCGGCGAAGGACAAGGTGCTGCTGGGTGCCGAGCGCAAGAGCATGGTGCTTTCGGATGCGGAGCGGCGGTTGACCGCGTACCACGAGGCGGGGCACGCGGTGGTGGCGCTTCGCATCCCCGGGCTGGATCCGGTGCACAAGATCACGATCGTGCCGCGGGGGCGGGCGCTGGGGGTGACGGCGTCGCTGCCCGAGGAGGATCGGCATTCGTACTCGAAGGACTACCTGCTGGCCAGCCTGGCGATGCTGTTCGGCGGGCGGGCGGCGGAGGAGCTGGTCTTCGGGCCTGACAAGGTGACCACGGGCGCGGGGAACGACATCCAGCGGGCGACGCAGATGGCCCGGCGGATGGTGACGCAGTTCGGGATGAGCGAGGCGGTGGGCCCGATGGCGGTGGGGGACGCCGAACAGGAGGTGTTCCTGGGGCGAGAGCTGGTCCAGCGGCGGGAGATCTCGGAGAAGACGGCCGAGCTGGTGGACAGCGAGGTGAAGCGTCTGCTGGACGAGGCGTACGAGCGGGCGAAGCGGACGCTGGAGGAGAACCGGGATCTCCTGGAAACGATCGCCGAAGCGCTGCTGGAGCGGGAGACGCTGGATCGGGAGGAGGTCGAGCTGCTGGCGGCGGGCAAGCCGTTGCCGGCGCTCAAGACGCCGAGGAGCGGGGCTGCGGCGCGGTCGGCGGAAGCGGGTGCGCGCGGCGAAGGGGAGCTGGTGGCTGCGCGAGACGGAGCCGGTGGGGAAGGGGAGGGTGCGGCGTCGGAAGCGCCTCTGGAGACCGCGGCGACGCGGGTAGGGACGGACAGCCGGGGCGCGACCCATCACGTGGATGGGTGAGTCTCCGAGACCCAACCCGGACGCGGGAACCGGGGAAAGCGGCGCGAGGGGGCGCGCCGCTTCCACGCGTGCCCGCGTTTCCGTTTCGGAAGCCGGGAACTGGCTGACGGCGCGGGGCGCGGTCAGCCTCGACCGGCCGCGGATCCTCGGGATCCTGAACGTGACGCCCGACTCGTTCTGGGCGGGGTCACGTCACGCGGGGGTTGACGCGGCGCTCGCCCATGCCGAGCGCCTCCTGGAGGAGGGCGCCGATCTGGTGGACGTGGGCGGGGAGTCCACGCGGCCGGGCGCGGCGCCGGTCTCCGTCGAGGAGGAGCTGGCCCGGGTGCTCCCGGTGGTGCGGGAGCTCGTGCGGCGCTGGCCAGACGTGCCCGTCTCCGTCGACACGGTCAAGGCGGAAGTCGCACGGGCGGCGATCGCGGAGGGGGCAGCCGTCATCAATGATGTGTCGGCGCTGCGGCTGGACCCGCTGATGGCCGAGGTGGTGGCGGATGCGGGGGCGGGGCTGATCCTGATGCATTCCCGCGGGACGGTCGAGCGCATGGCCAGCTACGAGCTCGCCCGCTACGGCCCGGATCCGGTCGGCGAGATCGCGGCGGAGCTGGCCGAGCGTCTGGATCATGCCCGGCGGGCCGGCATTCCGGCGGAGCGCATCGTGGTCGATCCGGGGCTGGGGTTCGCCAAGCGCACGGAGCACAGCGTGAGCGTGCTGGCTCACCTGGACCGGATCCTCAGCCTCGGGCGGCCCGTCCTGGTCGGACCGTCGCGCAAGCGGTTCGTGGGGGAAGTCGCGGGGGGGCTGCCGGTGGAGGAGCGCCTGGAGGGCACGATCGCGGCCTGCGTTGCCGGGCTCCTCAACGGGGCTCGCCTGTTCCGGGTTCACGACGTACGGCCGATCCGCCGGGCCCTGGCGGTGGCCGAAGCCATTCGCAACGCCTCGTGAGCGAGTTTCTCGGTCGTTACGGCCCGCTCCTTCCGGACTGGAAGGACCTGATCCAGATCCTGATCGTGGCGGTCGGGATCTATTACGTGCTTCGGGCGCTCGCGCGGACCCGGGCGATCGAGATGCTGCTCGGGCTGTTGCTCCTGCTCGCCGTCGACTTCGCGGCCCGGTTACTGGATCTGGACCTCATCCGCACCGTAATGGAGAAGCTCTTCCAGTACGGTGTGATCGCCGCGCTGATCATCTTCCAGCCCGAGCTGCGTGCTGCGCTCACTCGACTCGGCCAGCAGCGCATCCTGCGCGTCTTCGCGAAGATGGAGCACCGCGAGGTGGTGGAGGAGCTGGTGGAGGCGATCGAGCGGCTCATGCGCGCCAACATCGGCGCCATCGTGGCGGTGGAGCGGGAGGTCCGGCTGGAGGGGTACGCGGAGACGGGGACGCCGCTGCACGCGCGGGTCTCGGCGGACCTCCTGGTGAGCATCTTCGCGCCCTACGCCCCGCTGCACGATGGGGCCGTCTTCATCTCGGGCGACACGATCATCGCGGCGGGCGTCATTCTTCCCCTCACCCAATTCCCGGTAGCGGACCGAAGCCTGGGCACCCGACACCGTGCGGCGCTCGGCCTCTCCGAGGAGACCGATGCGCTGGTGATCGTGGTGAGCGAGGAGACGGGCCAGGTCTCGCTTGCCCACCGGGGCCGACTGGAGCGGAACGTGGACCTGGACCGCGTGCGCGAGGCGCTGGCGGGCGCTCCGGTCGGGCTGGCGCCCGTTGCTGATTGATCTTGCCGTTGAGCGGGCGTAATTTCGAAACTCATGTACCTGGAGCGGCTGCGGGAGAATCTGGCCCGGGTCGAGGCGCAGATCGCGGAGGCGCTGGACCGGGCGGGACGCAAGGATGAGGTGGCGCTCGTGGCGGTGACCAAGGGTCATCCGCCCGAGGCAGTGGAGGCGGCCATCGCCGTGGGGCTGCGGCGTTGTGGGGAGAACCGCGTCCAGGAGCTCGAGGCGAAGGTCGCATCCGTGGGGCGGGAGCGCGTGGAGTGGCACCTGATCGGGCACCTCCAGCGGAACAAGGTACGGCGCGCGCTGCCCCTGTTCGATCTCATCCACTCGATCGATTCGCTCCGGCTGGCGGAGGAGCTCTCGAAGGAGGCGGGGCGGCAGGGCCGGGAGGTGCACGGGCTGGTGCAGGTCAACGCTTCGGGCGAAGCGACCAAGGGCGGCTTCTCGCCTGAAGAGACGGTCGAGGCGGTGGCGAGAATCGTCGAGCTGCCCGGGGTGCGGATCCACGGGCTCATGACGATGGCGCCGTTCACCGACGACGAGCGGATCCTCCGGCGCACCTTCGCCGAGACGCGGCGGCTGTTCGAACAGTGCGCGCGGGAGGTGGCCGGCTTCGACGCCCGCCATCTCTCCATGGGGATGTCGAACGATTTCCAGATCGCGGTGGAGGAGGGGAGCACCATGGTCCGGTTGGGCACCATTCTGTTCGGAGAGCGAAAGCCATGATCGACTTGACTCCGCTCGAGGTCCGGAAGAAGAAGGGCGATTTCGCGCGCGCGTTCCGGGGGTACCAGCCGGCGCTGGTCGACGACTTCCTCGACCTGGTGGCCGACCGCATGGAGGAGCTGGTCCGGGAGACGATGGCGTTGCAGGAGAAGGTCGCACGTCTCGAGGAGCAGCTGGCGGGGGTGCAGGAGCGGGAGCGGGCGCTGGCGAACACGCTGATGGCCGCCCAGGAGATGCGCGAGGAGCTGCGACGGCAGGCGGAGCGTGAGGCGGAGCTGATCCGGCGGGAGGCGGAGGCCGAGGCGGCCAGGATCCGGTTCACCGCGCAGCAGGCGCGCGAGCGGGACGAGGAGGTGATCCGCCAGCTCCGCGCCCGGCGGGCGCAGCTCATCCAGAGCTATCGCGCGTTCCTCGAGCGCGAGCTCACCGAGCTGGCAGCGATCTCCGGGGCTCTCGAGCTCGATGAGGGCGCGGGTCCGGCGGCGCCCAAACCGGCGGAGCCGGCTCGGCCGGCCCAGGCGAGCGCCGCGCCCCGGCCCCCGCGTCCGGCTGAGGAAAGCAAGAAGGACGACCTCGAGCTGGCCTGGCTCTCGTCGCTCGTGGAGGGCGAGACGTGAGCGTGCCGTCGGCGGAGGAACAGCGCGCGCGGCTGCGGGAGGCGACCGCGGCGGTGCGCGCGCGGACGGCCATGGAGCCGGAGGTCGGCATCGTCCTGGGGACGGGCCTCGGCGCCCTCGCCGACGAGATCGAGGTCGAGGCGAGCATCCCCTACGCGGAGATCCCGCACTTTCCCCTGGCCACGGTGGAGACGCACGCGGGCCTGCTGCTCTTCGGGCGGCTGGCCGGGAAGCGGGTCGTGGCCATGCAGGGGCGCTTCCACCGCTACGAGGGGTATACGCTCCAGGAGGTGACGTTCCCGATCCGGGTCCTCGCTCTGCTGGGCGCCCGGGTCCTGATCCTCTCGGGCGCCTGCGGCGGGATGAACCCGCTGTGGCAGCGCGGGGACCTCGTCGTCCTCGATGACCACATCAACCTGATGGGCGACAACCCGCTGATCGGGCCGAACCTGGATGAGCTCGGGCCCCGGTTCCCGGACATGTCGGAGCCGTACGACCGCGCGCTCCAGGCGCTGGCCGAGGAGGTGGCCCGGGAGCTGAAGATCCCGCTCCGGCGCGGCGTGTACGTGGCCGTGACCGGCCCGAACCTCGAAACCCGCGCGGAGTACCGGATGCTGAGGGCGATCGGGGCCGACGTGGTGGGCATGAGCACGGTCCCGGAAACGATCGTGGCTCGCCACATGGGGATGCGGGTGCTGGGCCTGAGCGTCATCACGGACGAATGCCTGCCGGATGCGCTCCGGCCCGTGGCGCTCGAAGAGATCCTCCGCGCGGCCAGCGAAGCCGAGCCGAAGCTCGCGGCGCTGGTGAAGGGTGTCCTGGAGCGGCTGCCGGCGGAGGCTTGAGCTCGCGGGAGCGAGGGGTCCGTACGGTGGTCGTGGCGGCGATTGCCGCGCTGAAGGGTTGGGAGCTGCGAAGGGTCGAGGTCAGGGAGAGCCGATGAAGTACCCGGAGTTTCCGGAAAGTATCGTGAGGCTCGAGGAGGAGATCCTCGAGCGGTGGCGTGAGGAAGACCTGTTCCAGAAGACGCTCGAAGCGACGGCGGACGGGGAAGAGTTCGTCTTCTTCGAGGGCCCGCCGACGGCCAACGGTCGTCCCGGGTTGCACCACGTGATCAGCCGGACGATCAAGGACCTGGTGTGCCGCTACCAGACGATGAAGGGGCGGCACGTCACGCGGATCGCGGGTTGGGACACTCACGGGCTGCCGGTCGAGATCGAGGCGGAGAAGAAGCTGGGGATCAGCGGGAAGCGCGAGATCGAGGAGATCGGCGTTGCGCGCTTCAACGAGGAGTGCCGGGCGAGCGTCTTCACGTACAAGGAGGACTGGGAGCGGCTCTCGGAGCGGATCGGGTACTGGCTCGACTACTCGCGTCCGTACGTGACGTTCGAGGCCAGGTACATCGAGAGTGTCTGGTGGATCCTGAAGCAGCTCCATGAGCGCGGCCTGATCTACCGGGGGCACAAGACGGTGCCGTACTGCCCGCGGTGCGGGACGGCGCTGAGCTCGCACGAGGTGGCGCAGGGCTACGAAGAGGTGCTGGATCCCTCGCTCTACTTCCTGTGCCCGGTGCTCGGGCCCGGGGGCGCGGAGGATCCGGATGGGCGGGCGTTCCTGGTGTGGACGACGACGCCGTGGACGCTGCCGTCGAACGTGGCGCTCGCGGTGCACCCTGACCTGCCGTACGTCGAGGTGGAGCACGGGGGGCGGGGCCTGATCGTGGCCGAGGCGCGGGTGCAGGCGATCTTCGGGGAAGGGGCGGTGATCCGGCGGCGCTACGCCGCGAGTGAGCTGGTGGGCTTGAGGTATCGGCGCCCGTTCGACCTGGTGCCGGCGACGGCGGGGAGCGAGAACGCGTGGCAGGTGGTGCCGGAGGAGTTCGTCAGCGCGGAGGACGGGTCGGGCATCGTGCACCTGGCCCCGGCGTTCGGCGCTGATGACTTCGCATCCGGGCGGCGCCACGGGCTGCCGATGTTCCGTCCCGTCGATGACGCCGGGAAGTTCGAGGCCGAGCTGCCGCTGGTCGGTGGACTCTTCGTGAAGGCGGCGGATCCGATCCTGGTGGAGGACCTGGAGCGCCGGGGTCTCGTCTTCCGTTACTCGCTCGAGGCGCACTCGTACCCGCACTGCTGGCGCTGCTCGAGCCCGCTGATCTACATGGCGCGGGATTCGTGGTACATCCGGACGACGGCGGTGCGGGACGTCATGATCGCGAACAACCGGCAGGTGAAGTGGTTCCCGCCGGAGGTGGGCGCGGGCCGGTTCGGCGAGTGGCTGGAAGGGAACGTCGACTGGGCGCTCTCGCGCAACCGGTACTGGGGGACGCCGCTGCCGGCTTGGGTCTGCGAACGCGACCCGGAGCACGTGGAGATCATCGGGTCCTTCGCGGAGCTGGCGGAGCGAGCGGGTGGACTGCCGGAGGGATTCGACCCGCACAAGCCGTGGATCGATGAGCTGACCTGGGCGTGCCGCGCGTGCGGGGGGACGATGCGGCGCACACCGGAGGTGATCGACGTCTGGTTCGATTCCGGGGCGATGCCGTACGCGCAGTGGCACTACCCGTTCGAGAACCAGGAGGAGTGGCGGCGTCATTTCCCGGCGGACTTCATCTGTGAGGGCGTGGACCAGACGCGGGGCTGGTTCTACTCCCTGATGGCGATCTCCAGCATGCTGGGCCACGGGCCGGCGTACCGGAACGTGGTGGTGAACGACCTGCTGCTGGATGCCGAGGGTCAGAAGATGTCGAAGTCCCGGGGCAACGTGGTGGATCCCTGGGACGCGATCGGGGAGTTCGGGGCGGACGCGATCCGGTGGTACCTGATCACGGTGAGCCAGCCGTGGGTGCCCAAGCGATTCGACCCCGGGGCGCTCGGGGAGGCGGCGCGGCGGGTGTTCGACACCCTGGCGAACACTTACCGGTTCTTCGCGCTGTACGCGAATCTGGAGGGCTGGACGCCGACGGATCGGGACCCGCCGGTGTCGGAGCGGTGTGCGCTGGACCGCTGGGTGCTGTCGCGGGTGCAGGGGCTGGCGGAGCAGGTGGATCGGGATCTAGCGGAGTATGAGCTGACGCGTGCGGGTCGAGCGATCGGCGATTTCATCGTCGACGATCTCTCGAACTGGTACGTGCGGCGTAGCAGGGACCGGTTCTGGGGGAGCGAGTCGGAAGCGGAGACGCGGGCGGCGTTCCGGACGCTGGCGGAGACGTTGACGGTGGTGGCGCGGCTGCTGGCGCCGATCACGCCGTTCGTTGCGGACTGGCTGCATCGCGCGCTACACGATGGGGCGAGCGTGCACCTGGCACGGTTCCCGGAAGGGGATCCTGCGCTGCGGGACGTGCGGCTGGAGGAGGGGATGGAGGTGATCCGTGCGCTGGCGCGGTTGGGGCGTGCGGCGCGGGAGCGGGTGAAGATCCGGGTGCGGCAGCCGCTGCGCACGCTGTACGCGGTGGCCCCGGCAGGGGTGGAGCTGACGGACGAGCTCCTCGGTATCCTTAAGGATGAGCTGAACGTGAAGGAGGTCCGGTTCCTGGACGCGGTGGAAGAGCTGGTGACGCTCAAGGCGGTGCCGAACTTCCGCGTGCTGGGGAAGCGGTTCGGGCCTCGTACGGCGGAGGCGGCGGAGGCGATCCGCGCGCTGGGTGTCGAGCGGCTGCAGGCGTTCCGTCGTGGGGAGCCGTTGGGGATCGTGGTAGCGGGCGAGGGGGTGGAGCTGACGGGAGAGGAGTTCGAGATCAAGGAGGAAGCGCGGGGGGATCTGGTCGTCGAGACGGGCGATGGCCTCACGATTGCGCTGGATCCCACCATTGATGAGGCCTTGCGGGCGGAGGGGATGGCCCGGGAGCTGGTGAACCGCGTGCAGCGGCTGCGGAGGGAGGCGGGGCTGCGGGTGGAGGATCGGATCCGGCTGGGGATCTTCGGTGGATCTGAGGTCGTGGCGGCTGCGCGGAGCCAGCAGGGGTACATTGCCCGGGAGACGCTGGCCCGCGAGTTCGAGGCCGGGGGCGAGCCGCCGCAGGATGGGCGGTTCGCGGTGCTGCGGGAGGTGGACGTCGACGGATTGAAGGCATGGATCGGACTGGAGGTGTTCCGGCCGTGAGGGGTCGGGGCGCCGAAAGGAAGTGAATCGCGTGGCGGAGATCGAGTTGCAGACCCGGGGCGCGGTGGCTCGCGCGCTCGGTGGGGACAAGCTCCGGCTCTTCGCGCTGGTCGTGGGCGCGGTGCTGGGTGTGGACCTGCTGACCAAGCTGTTGATCCAGCAGAACCTGCATCTCTACCAGCAGGTTCCGGTGATCGGGGACTACGTGCGGCTGACGTACATTCACAACCCGGGCGCCGCGTTCGGCATTCATCTCGGGGACTACTCCCGGTTGATCTTCATAGCGCTGTCGGTGGTGGCGCTGGTGGCGCTGGGGGGGATGTACTGGGCGACGCCGGCGGAGGACCGGGTCCGGCTGATGGCGATTTCGCTGATCTGCGGGGGTGCGCTGGGAAACCTGGTCGACCGGGTGCGTTCGCCGCAGGGGGTGGTGGATTTCCTCGACTTCGGGATCGGGAACCTGCGGTGGCCGGTGTTCAACGTGGCGGACGTCGCGGTGACGATGGGCGCGATCTTCCTGGCGCTTTCGCTGTGGCGGGAGGAGCGGGAGGATGGAGGAGGCCGCGGATAGGGGCGAGCGTTACCGACTGGTGGTGGAGGAAGCTCCGGCGGAGGCCCGGCTGGATGCGTATCTGGCGCGGCGTCTGCCGGAGCTTTCTCGCTCGCGGGTGGCGCAGCTCCTGGAGTCGGGGCGGGTGCGGGTGAACGGGCGGGTGCCCCGGAAGAGCGAGAGGCCGACCCCCGGCATGGTGATCGAGGTCGAGCTGCCGCCGGCGGAGGCGCCGGGGGTCCGTGCGGAGCCGATCCCGCTGGAGATCGTCTACGAGGACGGCGACTTGGTGGTGGTGAACAAGCCGGCGGGGCTGGTGGTCCATCCGGCGCCGGGCCACGCGACGGGCACGCTGGTTAACGCGCTGCTCTACCACATCCGGGACCTTTCGGGGATCGGCGGGGTCCTGCGTCCGGGGATCCTGCATCGTCTCGACAAGGACACGTCCGGGCTGCTGGTCGTGGCGAAGAACGACGAGGCGCACCGTCGCCTTGCGGCGGCGTTGAAGCGTCGTGAGGTCAAGCGGGTGTATCTCGCGGCGGCGTGGGGGCACCTGCCGCAGGATGAGCTGACGGTGGAGGCTCCGATCGGGCGCTCGCCGACGCACCGCCAGCGGATGGCGGTGGTGGCGGGGGGGAGGCCGGCGGTCACGCACCTGCGGCGACTGGAGCGGTGGGTGGCGGCGGACCTGGTGCGTGCGGAGCTGGAGACGGGCCGAACGCACCAGATCCGGGTGCATCTGGCGCACATCGGACACCCGGTCGTGGGCGATTCGACGTACGGGGCGGGGGCGGAGCGGGGGATGAGCGGCCCGGTGCGTCGCTGGGCGGAGGAGTTCGCCCGGCGGGTGCCGCGGCAATTCCTCCACGCGGCCGAGCTCAGCTTCCGGCATCCGCGCACGGGCGAGGTGCTCCGTTTCGAGAGTCCTCTGCCGCCGGACCTAGCGGCGGCGGCGGCGTGGGCGCGGGCGACGTCGGGTGGGGAAGGGGTTGAGGCGGCGGGCGCCCGGGGGACCGCGGGGTCGCACAGGTAGCGGCACCACGAGCGGTGTGTATAAGCCATTGCGGGAAAAATAGATACGGTTGCTACTGGCGGGCCGGCGGCCCCAGGACGGGCGGGCGACGGCGGGGTTCGGTGAGCCTGGGCGCCGGCGAGCCGATCCGGGCGAATCCCGCCCCGAACGAAAGGCGTTGACCGAGACGCCCATCGGACCGTATCTTATAGCTATCCCACCGGAGTTCCCTCCCTTGTTGCCTATTCCCATGGTGCATGCTGGCGACGGGTGCTGTCGCGGGCGATGCCGCTACTGCATCGCTTCTGGTGCCGGAATGGGTGGTTTTCGCCTGTGAAAATCACTGGTTCGGTTTCCCTGTGACGGGGGTCCGGGAGATCGTGTCGCCGCGGCCGTTCACCCGGTTGCCGGGTTGCGCACCGGTGGTGTGCGGGTTGATCGGCCTGCGGGGCCGGGCCGTCACCGTTTTCGACTTTGGAGTCGTGTTTTCGCTGCGGCCGGCGGCGGCGTACCCGGATCACCGGCTGCTTCTGGTGGAATACGGGGAGCGGGTGGTGGGGTTTGCGGTGGAGGAGGTGATCGCGGTTGCGCGGACGCGGACGCGCGGTCTGTCGGTACCGGGCGAGGTGCTGCGGGCGCTGGACGTGGAGCGAGAGGATCTGCTGGGGATCGGGGAGTGGGCGCAGCGGACCTTCCTGGCGGTGGATCCGGGCAAGATCCTGAGTCGGCTGCTGGTCTGACCAACGCAATCTGGGGTGACGCCATGGCACGGACGGTCCTGATCTGTGACGACGCGATTTTCATGCGCAGCATGCTGGCGGATGTGCTGAAGCAGGCGGGCTTCGAGGTGGCGGGGGAGGCGGAGACGGGGGCGGAGGCGGTGCAGAGGTACCGGGAGCTGAGGCCGGATCTCGTGACGATGGACATCGTCATGCCGGACATGGATGGGATCGAGGCGGTGCGGCAGATCATCAAGGAGTTCCCGGACGCGAAGATCCTGATGTGCAGTGCCATGGGGCAGCAGGCGCTGGTGGTCGAGGCGATCCAGGCGGGCGCGCGGGATTTCGTGGTGAAGCCGTTCCAGCCGTCGCGGGTGCTCGAGGCGGTGCAGCGGGTGCTCGGGTGAGGGGCGTGGACGGGGGATGCGGTCCCCGGCGGATCGTGTGGCCGGCTGGCGGGGGATCCCGGCGGTTTCCGGGGCTGAGCGAGGCAGCGTCCCGGCCGCGGGGACGCGGGAGCTGGTCGGGTAGGTGGGGCGTTCCATGGACCTGAGCCGTTACCTGGACCTTTATCTGGCGGAGGCGCACGAGCATCTGCGGGTGCTCGGTCGGGCGCTGCTGGAGCTGGAGGGGGAGGGTGCGGCGGGAGCCCTGGAGGAGGCGTTCCGTGCCGCCCACACGCTCAAAGGGATGTCGGCGGCGATGGGCTACCGGGCCGTCACGGAGATCGCCCACGAGCTGGAGGATCGGCTGGACGAGCTGCGGTCGGGGCGGCGGGCGATCGATCGGGAGGTGGTGGATCGGCTGCTAGCCGAAGCCGACGCGCTCGAGCGGGCGGTGGAGGAGGCGGCGCTGGGGGCGAGCCCGGCCGGCGGCCCTGAGGGAGGGGAGGCGGAGGAGCGGGGCGGGACGAGCGAGGCGCCGGCGGAGCGGGCCGTGGATGCCGTCATCCCGGAGGGGACGGGGCTGGTGGCGCGGGTGGTCCTGCGGCGCGATGCGCCGCTCAAAGGCGCGCGGGCGGCGATCGTCCTCAGGAACGTGGGGCGGGTGGGGCAGGTCCTGGGCTCGAGTCCGGCGGAGCTGGGCGAGGAGTTCGACGGCGAGTTCCGCCTCTTCCTGGCGCCGGGGGCGGATGTGGCGGCGCTGGAGGAGGCGATCCGGGCGGCGGGGGATGTCGAGAGCGTGGTCATCGAGCCGGTGGGGGGCCGTGCGGAGGGCAGCGCGGTCGCAGCTCGCCGGGGCAGCGAGCCGAGGGCCCGGCGGCGGTACGTCCGCGTGGACCAGCGTCACCTGGACAACCTCGCGGATCGGATCGGCGAGATGGCGATCCTGGGCGGGCGGCTGGAGCAGTTGGTGGCGGTGGGGCACGCGGGAGAGGTGCGGGACGTGGTCGAGCGGCTCGGCCGGCTCATCGACGAGCTGCAGCATGAGATCCTGGCCGTCCGGATGGTGCCGGTGGCGGAGGTGTTCGACCGGTTTCCGCGGCTGGTGCGGGAGGCGGCGCGGGCGCTCGGCAAGGAGGTCGAGTTCGAGATCGAAGGACGGGAGATCGAGCTGGACCGGGCGATCCTCGAAGGGATCGCCGATCCTCTGGTGCATCTGCTCCGGAACGCGGTCTCGCACGGGATCGAACCGCCGGCCGAGCGGCTGGCTGCGGGTAAGCCCTCGAGCGGGCGGCTGGTGCTCCGGGCGGTGGGCGAGCGGACGGGCGTGAGGATCGAGGTGGAGGACGACGGCCGTGGCGTGCCGCGGGCGCGGGTGGTGGAGCGGGCGGAGCGGCTCGGTCTGCTTCCGGCGGGCGCGGCGGCCCGGGCCTCCGAGATCCCGGATGAGGAGCTGCTGCGGCTCATGAGTCATCCGGGCCTGACGACGGCGGAAGAGGTGACGGAGGTTTCTGGGCGCGGGGTCGGGCTGGATGTGGTCGCGAACCAGGTGCGAATGCTGGGCGGGGCGATCGAACTGCGGACGCGGGAAGGGGAGGGGACGACTTTCGCGCTGCATCTCCCGCTCACGCTGGCGGTCGCGCAGGCGTTGCGTGTTCGGGTGGACGGGGAGGATTACGCGATTCCGCTGACCCACGTGGCGGAGGCGGTCGAGCTCGACGCCCGACAAGTGGGGCGCGTTCGCGGGAAGGAGCTGTTGCGGCTGCGGGGGGAGGTGATCCCGCTCATCCGGCTCCGCGCGGTGCTGCAGGCGCGGGGGCCGGGCGTGGAGAAGGCGGCTGTGGTGACGAGGGTGGGCGAGCGACGCACCGCGCTGGCGGTGGACGAGCTGTTGGGGAGGGAGCAGATCGTGGTGAAGGGGTTCGATGCCGCAGCCGGTACGCTACCGATCTTTTCCGGGGTCACCATGCTGGCCGATGGGCGGCCGGCGCTGGTGCTCGACCCGGTGAGTGTCTCTTGACGACGGAGGTCGCTCATGATCGATGTCCGCGAGCTGGGCACGCTCCAGCTCGATGGTTTACGTGAGGTGGCGAACATCGGCGCGGGGCACGCGGCGACGGCGCTGTCGCAGCTGACGAACGGCCGGAGGATCATGCTGGACGTGCCGCGGACGCTGATCTTGCGGCTGGAGGACGTGCCCGAGTTGACCGGCACGCCGGACGAGCCGGTGGCCGCCGTGTTGATGCGGGTCCTGGGCGACATCTCCGGTCGGACGATGCAGATCTTCCCAGCCCAGACGGCGAGCCGGCTGGCGTCGATCCTGTTGCGGCGGAAGGAGGTGGCGTTCCCGGAAGGCTTCGGCGACGTCGAGCAATCGGCGCTGAAGGAGGCGGGGAACATTCTGGCGGGTGCGTATCTGAGCGCGCTCTCGGACTTTCTGGGGATGATCATCCTGACCTCGGTGCCCGGGCTGGCGATCGACCTGGCGGGGGCGGTGCTGACGAGCAGCTTCCTGAACTTCGGGGAAGTGGACGATTACGTGCTTTGCATCGACACGATCTTCCGGATGGATGAGCAGAGAGGGGCGTTGCAAGGCCATTTCTTGCTCCTCCCGGACAGGGCGGCTCTGCAGGTGATCCTGCGTACGATCCGGTTGGGCTGATGAAGAGCGATTTGTCGCATTTTGCGCCGCCGGTCGCGCCGGCGACGAACGGGAAGGCGCCGGCGGAGTCAGCAGCAGGGGGCGGAGCCGCGGCCCGCACGCGCCGGGGTGGTGGGGTGGGGGTGGGGGGCGTCCGGTCAGCTCGTGATGCGGAGATCCTCCGGTCGCTGGCGCGGCGGATCGATCCGCGGGATGCGGGCGCGCACAACAATCTCGGGGTGGTCTACTACTACAAGGGGCTGTACGCGGAGGCGGTCGAGCAGTTCGAGCAGGCGCTCGAGCTGGACCCGCGGATGGAGGTCGCGCGGCGGAACCTGGAGATCGCGTACTTCCACACCGGCTACTTCGAGCGCCGGGTGGCGGAACTGCGGGCGCGGCTGGAGTCGAATCCGAACGACATCGAGGCTCGCAAGCAGCTCGCGCGGGCGTACCTGCATAGCGGGGACGACGCAGCGGCGGTGCGGGAGTGGAAGCAGGTCGTCGAGCTGGATCCGAGCGACAAGGATGCGTACCTGCAACTCGCGCGAGCGATCGGCCGGCGGGGTGAGCTGGCCGATGCGCTGGCGGCGCTGCGGGGGGCGGCGCGGATCGACCCGAACGACCCGCGGGTGCACCTGCAGGCGGGGGAGCTGCTGTACAACCGGGGGCTGAGCCGGGAGGCGCGGGAGGCGCTCGAGCGGGCGGTGAGGCTCGACCCGAACCTGGCGGAAGCGCACCACCTGCTCGCGTTCGTGTACGGCGACCTGGGCGAGGCGGATCTGGCGGCGCTCGCCGCCGCGCGAGCTGCGGAGCTGAATCCGAGCTACACGAAGGCGGAGGCGAATCTTTCGCTGGATCGCTACAGCGAGGCGCGCTACGGCGAGCTGGTGGGCGACCGGGTGCCGCGGCCGGGGGTGGCAGAGGCGACCCTGGCCCACTACAACCTAGGCCTGGCGTTCCGGCAGAAGGGCCTGTACGACGAGGCGAGCCGCGAGTTCGAGCTGGCGCTCGAGCGGGGCGAGGACCGGCTGCTGGTGCGGCAGGCGCAGGGCGAGCTGCTCCTGCTGCGCGGGCCGGCGGAGGAGGCGGCGGCGCTGTACGCGGAGCTGGTGAAGGAGGAGCCGTCGAGCCCGAAGCTGTGGAACGAGCGGGGCGTGGCGCTCCACAAGATGGGCGCGCTGGATGAAGCCGAGCAGGCGTACCGGGAGGCGCTGCGACTGGATGCCCATTACGCCCTCGCCTGGAACAACCTGGGCGTGATCCGGCACCAGCGAGGCGATCCGGAAGGCGCAGAGAAGGCGTTCCGGGAAGCGCTCGGACAGGGCCGCGCGCCAGGCGAGATCTGGCGGAATCTCGGGCTGATGCTGGCCCGGGAGCGTCGCCATCGAGAAGCGCTGGATGCCTATCGGTCGGCGCTGGAGCTCGAACCGGATTCCGCGCCGGCGTGGACCGGGCTCGGGGCGGTCCTGATGGAGCTGTCGCGGCCGGAGGAGGCGCGTGCGGCGTTCGTGCGGGCGGTGGACCTGGATCCGGAGCTGGCCGAGGCGCGGTACCAGCTGGCCTTCGCCCTGTCGGCGCTCGGGGACTACCGGGGCGCGCTGCAAGAGACGAAGCGTGCGCTGGAGCTGGACCCCTACTTCCCGGCGCCTCGTTTTCGCCTGCTGATCGACCTGCAGTTCGAGGAGGCACGGGTCCTCGCGCCGGAGCTGGAGGTCGCGGAGCGGGTGAGCGCCGGGTCGCCGATCCAGCAGTTCGAGTTCGACGTCGGGTCCCTGGAGGGCCTCTTTGCGGAGCTGCAGGGCGGGGCGCAGTCCCGTGGGCGGACGCAGTCCGACCCGCTGGCGGCGGCGCGGGAGGCCCTGGAGATGGGCCAGCTCGACCGGGCGCGGGAGGCGGCGCAGGCGGCCGCGGCGCAGGGCGCGGACCGGCGTGAGGTGATGCTGTTGCTGGGGGAGGTCTACCTCCGCAACGGGCTGGCGGGCGAGGCGCTGGAACGCTTCGACGCGGTGCTGGCGGGGGAGGCCTCGCCGCAGCAGGAGCGGCAGGCGCTGCTCGGGCGTGCGCGTTCGTTGCTGCAACTCGGGCGGCTGGCGGACGCGCGGGAGGCAGCGGAGCGGTTGTGCGAGCTCGCGCCGAAGGACGTGGTTGCGCTGCACACACTGGGTAAGGCGTTGCTGGGGGCAGCCCAGTACGCCCGGGCCGTGACGGTGCTCGAGCGGGCGACCGAGCTCGACCCCGGAAACGCGGCGCTGGCCACGGACCTGGGGCTCGCGCATCTCGGGACGGGGAACGTGGCCGGGGCCGAGGCCGCCCTCCGCCACGCGGTGGAGCTGGACGAAGCGGCCGTGGGCGCGCGGACGGAGCTCGGGCGGCTGCTGGCGGCCTCCGGCCGTCTCGATGAAGCGGCCGCGCAATTCCGGGCGGCGCTGGACGCGATCCCGAGCTACGGGGATGCGGCGCTCGAACTCGCGGAGCTGGAGCGGAGTCGGGGCCGGCTCCGCGCCGCGGTCCACGTGCTGGTCGATCTCCTCACGGTGGATCCGTATCACCTGGAGGCGCTGGTGCGGCTCGGCGGGCTCCTGCTCGAGGAGGGCCGGCTCCAGGCGGCGCGGATCGCGTTCCGGCGGGTCCTGAAGTTCGATCCGGCGCACGAGGCGGCGGCGGCCGGCCTCCAGCGGATCGCCCGCATGGCTGCGGCGGTTCGTCCGGGCTGAGCCATGGCGATCGAAGGACCCCTGAAGGAGCTGAGCGTCCAGGACGTGCTCCAGCTCCTGAACCTCGCGCGCAAGACGGGCGTCCTGACGGTGCGCTCAGAGCGCCAGAGGGATGAGGCGGTGGTTCATTTCGAGCGCGGGGCGATCGTGTTCGCGGCACGGCGGAAAGCGAACCGGCAGCTCGGCCAGCAGCTCCTGCGCGCAGGGAAGGTGACGGAGCGGGAGGTGGAGCGGGCGCTCGAGATCCAGCGCCAGAACCCGAGCCGGGGGCTGGCGGACATCCTGCTCGAGATGGGGAGCGTGACCGAGCAGGACCTGGAGCATCACCTCCGGTTCATTCTGGAGGAGACGCTCTACGACGTCCTGGCGTGGGACGAAGGCTATTTCCGCTTCGAGGAGCGGGAGGAAGTCACGCGTGAGCAGGGGCCGGTCCAGGTGCAGGTCCGGGTCGAGTCGCTGCTCATGGAGGGTGCGCGGCGGATCGACGAATGGGCGCGGCTGGAGGCGAAGGTTCCGAGCGTGGAATCGGTGCCGGTCCTGGCGGCGCCGGTGGAGGGGAGCGACCAGGCGCCGCTGGACCTGCACCCCTCCGAGTGGGAGGTCCTGGCCGAGATCGATGGGGAGCGTGACATCAGGCAGATCGCGGCCGATCTGGGTCGCAGCACATTCGATGTGGCCAAGACGGTGTACGGGCTGGTCACCACGGGGGTGGTCCAGGTACTGGAGCGGCCGACTCGTTTGCCGGAGCAAGAGCTCCAGGCGGCGGTGGAGGAGGTGGAGCGGCTCGTCGAGGCCGGGGAGCTCGAACGGGCCGAGCGGCTGGCGACCGAGCTCCAGACGGCGTACCCGGAGCGCGCGGAGCTGGCGCTGCTCGTCGGGAGGGTGTACGCGGCGGAGGGGCGGATGAGGGCGGCGACGGAGGCGTTTTCGCTCGCGGCCGGTCTGGAGCCGCTGCTGCCGGAGGCGCACTACCACCTCGGCTTCGCGGCGGTGCGGATCGGAGAGCTCGAGCGGGCGGCACGGGCGTGGGATGCGTTCCTTCGCATCTCGGGTGGCGACAGCCGGCGGCCCCTCGTGGCCGAGGGGCTCGAGGCGGTGCAGGCGCTGAACCGCGTGCTGGAAAAGGCGATGAACTGAGCGATGAGGACACCAGCCCCGGCCGATCTGCAGCGTTGGAGCGAGGAGGTCGCCCGAGACCCGGACTCGCTGGCGTTCCTGCCCCTGGCCCAGGCGTATCGGCGTCAGGGCAAGCGGGAGGCGGCGCTCCGGCTCTGTCTGCGGGGGCTCGAGCGGCATCCCGCCCATGTGGAGGCCCACGCGCTCCTGGCCCGCCTGTACCTCGAGGAAGGCGACCGGGAGAAGGCGTGCGATGAATGGGCGATCGTCCTGCGTCTGGATCCGGAGAACTTCGAGGCTCACCGTGGACTCGGCTTCGCCTACCTGGAGCGTGGGCAGTACGGCGCCGCGCGGGACCACCTGGAGCGCGCGGCGGCGGTGCGGCCGGGCGATCCCGCGGTGCGCGAGGCGCTCGCCTTCCTGGAGGAGTTGCAGCCGAGCTCGAACGGCCAGCGGGAGGCGACGGAGAGGCCGGAACCGCCTGCGGCGGCCACGCCGGGCGTGCACGACCCGCGGAGGGTCTTCGAGCCGCTGATGGCCGACGCCTCGTTCCTGGGCGCGCTCGTGCTGGACGAACAGGGGCTCGTCCTGGTGGGAACGCTGGCCCCGGACCAGGACGTGGACGCTCTGGGCGCGACCCTGGGCGGCGCGGTGCACGACGAGGCCACGCGCACGGCCACGCATCTCGGGCTCGGCGCATGGAAGGGGATCCTGCTCGAGACGACCCGGGCCCTGATCCACCTGTCGCCGCTCGGGTCCGGGCTGGTACTGCTCGTGGCGTTGAGGCGGGACACGCCCGCGGGGTGGGCGCGTCATGCGGCGAGCCGCGCGGCCGAGCTCGCCCGCGGGTTCCTGGAGGGCAGGGCGTGACCGACGAAGTCTTCGCAACCGTGCTGGACCGGGTCAGCAGAGTACCCGGCGTGCGGGGCGTGCTGGTCGTGGATGCGCAGGCCGGCGTGCCGGTCGTGGCCGAGGTGGAGGATGGCGTGGCCGATTCCGCGGTCGCCGCGCTGGCCACGGCGCTCTTCCGGCGAGCGGCGCGCGCGGCCGAAGGCTCCGAGTTCGGGCACCTGGACGCGCTCCAGCTGGAGGCGGAGGGCGGACACGTGGTGGTGGCAGGCGCGGGTGAGCTGCTGCTCGTGGCGGTGGCGGCGGGCGATGCGCAGCTCGGGCTCCTGCGCCTCGAGGTCCAGCGTGCGGTGGAGGATCTCTGGTGAAGAACGACACAGTGAACCGACTGGCCGAGCGCCTCAAAGAGCCGGTCCGGGCCTTCGTGCAGGATTCGCGGGTCCGGATCGCGTTGCTCGTGAACGAGGTCGGCCAGGTTCTGGCCCAGCACGGCTTCACAGGCGGGTACCAGGTCGTCGATGTAGCGGCGCTGGCGGCCGCCGCCAACGCGTCAGCCCGTGCGCTGGCCGGGCTCACCGGCGCCGAGCGGTGGACGCACCTCCACCACGCCGGGAAAGAGCGACACCTGTTCCTCGCGCCGTTCGATACGCCGGCAGGGGAACTGATCCTCGTGGCGATCTTCGATCAGGATTCGTCGCTCGGGCTCGTCCAGCACTTCTTCGAGCGGCTGGCGCGGGAGGTGGCCGCGCTGCCGGAGCTCCAGGCACCGCAGCCGCTCACGGATGCGGCGACCTTCGAGAGGGAGCTCGAGGCGGGGCTCCAGGACATCCTTTATCGGGCCGTAGCCAGCGAGGACTAATGTCCCTGGTCAACTACGCGACACGCGAGATCGTCTGCAAGATCGTCTACTACGGACCCGGGCGCTCCGGGAAGACAACGAACCTGCAATACGTGCACTCGTCCGTGCCCGATGAGCGCAAGGGGCAGATGGTGTCCCTCGCCACGGAAACGGACCGGACGCTCTTCTTCGACTTCCTGCCGCTGGACCTCGGGTCGATCTCCGGGTTCCGGACGCGCCTGCAGCTCTACACGGTGCCGGGGCAGGTCTACTACAACGCGACGCGAAAGCTGGTGCTGAAGGGGGCGGACGGCGTGGTGTTCGTCGCCGACTCGCAGCCGGAGCAGCTCGAGGAGAACCTGGAGAGCTTCCGCAATCTGCAGGAGAACCTGCTGGAGCACGGGATAGACGTGCGGGAGATGCCGCTGGTCCTGCAGTACAACAAGCGGGACCTGCCCGGGGTGCTCACGATCGCGGAGCTCGATGACGCGCTGAACTTCCGGGGATTGCCGCGCTACACGGCGACGGCGGTGACGGGCGAAGGCGTGTTCGACACGCTGCGCGGGATCAGCGAGCTGGTGTTGCGGAGCCTGTCACGCAAGTTCCGGCGTCCCGTGGTGCAGGGGACGTAGGAGGGTCAGGAGGCATGCCGCCGCTCGATCTGGATCCACGGTTGACGTTCGACTCGTTCGTGGTGGGCCAGTCGAACCGTCTGGCCTGTGCGGCGGCGCGTCGTGTGGCGGAGTCCCCGGGCACGACATACAACCCGCTGTTCATTTACAGCGCGTCCGGGTTGGGGAAGACGCACCTCCTGATGGCGATCGGGAACTATGCCCGGCGGATCCATTCGCAGCTGACGGTCGCGTACGACACGATCGAGCACCTCATGGACGAGGTGATGGCCGCGATCGAGGTCGGCGAGCGGGACGCGTTCCGGGTCCGGCTGCTCGACGTGGGGCTTCTCCTCCTGGACGATGTGCAGTTCCTGGCGGGGAAGCACCGGACGCAGGAGGAGCTGATCCGGGTCTGGGACGCGTTGTCGGCGCGGGGTGGGCAGGTGGTGCTGGCGAGTGACCGGCCGCCTCCGGAGATCGATGGCCTGGACGACCGGCTGCTCTCCCGTTTCTCGGGCGGGCTCATCGTGGACATCGGCGCGCCGGACTTCGAGACGCGGGTGGCGATCGTCCGGCGGAAGGCGGAAGAGCAGGGGCACCAGCTCGGCACGGACGTCGCCGAGGCGCTTGCGAAGGTGGCGTTCGGGAACGTTCGGGAGCTGCAGGGCGCGCTGAATCGACTGATCGCGGTGCAGGAGCTGGAAGGGCGGACCGTGACGGCGGAGGAGGTGCCGTTCCTGCTAGGGGTCGGCGCTCCGCCCCGGAAGGGCGAGGACGAGTTCAGCGAGTTCCTGGCCGAGATCACGGGCGCGGTGGAGGAGGTCGTCTCCCGCGCGCCGGTGGAGCAGCGGCTGGCGGATGCGATCCTGCGGTGGGAAGGGGAAGGCTACCGGACCCGGCGCCTGGAGGCGGCGCTGGCCAATCCGGAGACGATCGAGGATGTCGAATCGTTCATCCGCCGCTTCGAGGCCGATGTCGAGCGGTTGCGGGAGATCGCGGGCGAGATCAGCGCGCTGGACGAGGGGGCGCCGGAGCTGAAGCGGGTCGAGATCCTGCGAGACCCGGACCGGATCTCCGACGCCGTGGCTCTGCTGGGGGACGTCCAGGAGCGGACGCGGCCGTTCCCGCCTCTGCCGGCAGGGTACACGTTCGAGACGCTGCGGCTGCCGTCGGAGCTCTTTGCGCTGCGCGCCGCGATGGCGGTGGCGGAAGCGCCGGGGGAGCGGTACAACCCGCTTTTCGTGCATGGGCCTCCGGGGTCGGGCAAGACAGCGCTCCTCGCTGCGCTCGGTCAGCGGCTGGCGGCGCTCCACCCGGAGCGGGTGGTGGCGTTCGTGGAAGGGCCGGCGTTCGCCGCCGAGCTGATCCGCGCCATCGAACGCAACCGTGTCGAGGGCTGGCGGGCTCGGTACCGGAAGGTCGGCGCGCTCCTGCTGGACAACGTGGACGCGCTGGCGGGCACGGAGCGCGCCCAGGAGGAGCTGTTCCATCTGTTCGACATCCTGAGGCGAGCCGGGGCACAGCTGGCGTTCACCGCCGCGCGCCCGCCGCGCGAGCTGTTCGGGATCGAAGAGCGACTGAGGACGCGCCTGGAGAGCGGGCTCGTCGCCGAGCTGCCGACCGCGGCGGGGACTGGCGAGACGCAGGTGCCCCCCGGGCGGCTGGAAGGGAAGAACGGGAGAGCCGGGACAGCGCTGGAGGCGCCCGCGGCTGTCGCAGCGCGGGCGGCCAACCCGGCGATTCGGGACCCCTGGTTCCTGGACCGGGAGAAGATCCTCTGGGATTGGCCGTACCCGGAAGATCTGCTCGTGGAAGAGTTCGGGTAGTCGACGGGTTCTGTCGCCCGGATCGGGCGTGAACGATCACCAATGGCGATCAAGGGAAGCCTCAAGGAGGCCAGCCTGGCCGACGTCTGCCAGCTTCTGGCCATGGGCCAGAAGACGGGCTGTCTGTCGGTCACCGACCGTTCACGGTTCGGTCAGATCTTCTTCGACCGGGGCCGGATCACGTACGCCAACATCGTGAACCGTCGGGACCGGCTCGGCGACCTGCTGGTGCGGGACGGCGTCCTGGACCACAACCAGCTCCGCGAGCTGCTGGATGCGCAGGCGCGGGAGCCGGATCGGCGGCTGGGCGAGCTGCTGCTGGAGCGTGGGCTGATCACCGAGGAGCAGCTCCGGGGCTACATCCGCGAGCAGGTCGAGGAGGCGGTCTACCACCTGTTCACGTGGTCGCAGGGGAATTTCTTCTTCGAGGTCGACCAGAGGCCCGAGCCGGGCGAGGTGCTGCTGTCGCTGAACGCGGAAGGTCTTCTGCTCGAGGGCGCGCGTCGGGTGGACGAGTGGAGCCTGATCGAGAAGAAGATCCCGTCGTTCGATCTGATCTTCGGGGCTGATGCGAAGCGGATCCGCGCGTCCGGGGTGCAGCTGACGGAGGAGCAGGAGCGGATCCTCCCGCTGCTGGACGGGACCCGGACGGTGCAGGAGATCATCGACGCGACCGGGCTGGGAGAGTTCGAGGTAGGGAAGGCGCTCTTCGGGCTGATCCAGGCGGGTTTCGCGCAACCGGTCGGGCAGCGGTCGCCGTCGGCGACGGGGCGGGCGCGGGAGGCGGAGATCCAGGAGCGGCGCAATCTCGGGATCGCGTTCTATCGTGCGGGGTTGCTGCAGGACGCGACGCGGGAGTTCCGGCGCGTGCTGGAGCTGTACCCGGATGACGCGGTGGCCCGGTACCACCTGGTGCTGCTCGAGTTGCGGGAGGGGAAGGACCGGGAGGCGGTCCGTCGGCTGAAGGCGCTGATCGAGCAGATGGGGCCGGACTACGGGGCGTTCATTAACCTGGCGTACGCGCTGACGCGGCTCGGTCGGTTCTCAGATGCGCTCCTCGCGCTGGACGAAGCGGACGCGCTGCGGCCGGGCACCCCGGTGGCGGCGCTGGCGCGGAGCCGGGTGCAGCTCAAGGCCGGGGACCCGGCGGCGGCGATGCAGAGCCTGGAGGAGTACCGGCGGCGCCTGGGGTCGGACGAGGTGCCATCGCCGCTGTACTACCATCACGCTGCGCTGGCCGCGGCGCTGTCGGGGGATCTGGAGGCGGCGGAGGCGGCGGCGCGGGAGGGGCTCGAGCGTCATCCGGACTCGCCGCCGCTCCTCCTGATTGCGGGGAGCATCGCGGAGCGGCGGGGCGACCTGGACGAGGCGGAGCGGCTCTACCGGGAGGCGGCGGAGGAGGACCCCACGATCGTGCAGGCGCACAAGAACCTGGGCGATGTGGCCTACCGGCGGGGTCGGTACGAGGAGGCGCTGGAGCACTACGAGCGGGCGGTGGAGCTGGCGCCCGAGCTGGGCGACGACGTCTACACGCGGCTCGGGAACCTCTATTACCGGCAGCGGGCGCGGGAGGAGGCGATGCGCTGCTGGCGGCGGGCGCTGGAGCTCAATCCCGAGAACCACGTCGTGCGCAACAACCTCGAGGTCGCGGCGGATGCGATCGGCTAACGAAACGTCGCCTGTGGGCGCAGTGCCGGCGCTGCCGCTGGCGAGCGGCGACCTGGACGCGGCGGATGCGCGCGAGCTCGAGATGCTGAGGGAGCTGCTCGAGCAGCGGTTCGGGTTCTTCGGGGCGGGTTACAAGGAGAAGTGTTTCCGGCGGCGGCTGGCGGTGCGGATGCGGGCGCGGGGCGTGCAGCGCTACGCGGAATATGCGGCGGTGCTGCGGGAGGATCCGCAGGAGTACGAGCGGTTCCTGGCCGCGGTGATGATCAATGTGAGCAAGTTCTTTCGGAACCCGGAGGTGTGGGAGGCGATCCGCGAGCACGTGGTCCCTGCGCTCTTCGAGCTGGACGTGCCCGTGGTGCGGATCTGGAGCGCCGGGTGCGCGGCGGGCGAGGAGCCGTACTCGCTGGCGATGCTGCTGCTGGAGCATGCCGAGGCGCACGGCCGGATGACACGGTTACAGCGGTTCCGGATCCGGGCGACGGACATTGACAGGGAGGCGCTGGAGGCGGCGCGGCGGGCGGAGTACGGCGACCTCGCCGTTGGGGAGGTGCCGGAGCGGGTGAGGGAGCGGTGGTTCGAGCCGGGCCGCCCGTACCGGCCGCGGGCGGAGGTGAAGCGGCTGGTGAGGTTCGAGGAGGCGGACGTGATCACGGACCGGCCCGCGTGGCCGCAGCATCTGATCATCTGTCGGAACGTGATCATTTATTTCGAGAGGGCGCTGCAGGAGTCTCTGTTCGAGCGGTTCTACGAGGCGCTGGCGCCCGGCGGTTTCCTGGTACTTGGCAAGGTGGAGACTCTGTGCGGGCCGGCGGCGCGGCTGTTCCAGCCGGTCGCGAACCGGGAACGGGTGTATCGGCGTTTATGAGCGAGCGTCATGTGGTGAAGGTGGGCGAGCTCCGGGTGGCGCACGCGGGTGCGATCCTGGTGACGCTGGGGCTGGGGTCGTGCGTGGCGATCGCGCTCTACGACCCGGAGCGCCGGATCGGGGGTCTCGGGCATGTGTTGCTTCCGGAGCCGACGGGATCGCGGCATCCGGAGCAGCCCGGGCGGTTTGCGTCGACGGCTGTGGCGCCGTTGCTGGAGCTGATGGAGGCGGAGGGGGCGAGCCGTGAGAGGATCTACGCGCGGCTGGCGGGCGGAGCGGCGATGTTCCCGGGGCTCGTTCCGAACGGTTTCCGGAACCTGGGGATGCGGAACGTGGAGGCGGCGCGGGCGGCGTTGAGCAGGGCTGGGGTGCCGGTGGTTGCCGAGGACGTGGGGGGAGCGCACGGCCGGTCGATGCATTTCCGGATAGAGGATGGGCAGATCCGGGTGACCTCGTTGAACGCGGAAGATGTCATTCTCTGAGGCCGATCGGGCGGGACGGAGGGGCAGGCGGCCCACCGTGCTGGTGGTCGAGGACAACGACCTGATGCGGCGGCTGGTGGTCGAGCTGATCGAGGGCTCGGGGGAGTTCCGCGTGGTTGCCCAGGCGCGGACGGGGTACGAGGCGATCCGGCTGGTTCACGAGGCGAACCCGGACCTGGTCACGCTGGACCTGGAGATGCCGGACCTGGGGGGCCTGGATACGCTGGGGTACATCATGAGCGAGGTCCCCCGGCCGGTGGTGATTCTGTCGGCGCACGGGGCGGCGGGGGCGGAGCCGACGATGCGGGCGCTGGACCTGGGTGCGGTGGACTTCGTCCTGAAGCCGATGGGCGACGAGCCGCGGGCGGTGGAAGCGCTCGCGCGGCGCCTCCTGGATGCGCTCCGAGCGGCGGCGGTGGCGCGGGTGAGGAACCTGCCGGCCCGGATCCACGAGCGGGCGGTGGTGGCGGGGCGGCGGGGGCGGCGGGCGGCGCCGTCGGGGGCGGCGGGGTGGGCGGTGGCGATCGCGGCCTCGACCGGCGGTCCGCGGGCGCTCTTCGAGGTCATCCCGCGGCTCCCGGCGGAGCTCGCGGGCGCGGTGCTGGTCGTCCAGCACATGCCGGCGCGTTTCACCGCGTCCTTCGCGGCGCGGCTGGACGCGGTGAGCGCGCTGCCGGTCCAGGAGGCGCGGGCGGGCGAGCTGGTGCGCCGCGGGCACGTCTACATCGCGCCCGGCGGACACCACCTGGTTCTCCGGCGGAGTGAAGAGGGGATCGTCATGGCCCTCGACGACAGCCGCCCGGTCTGGGGGGTCCGTCCGGCGGCCGACCCGCTCTTCGGCTCGGTGGCCAGCCATTTCGGCCCTCGCAGCATCGGCATCGTCCTGACCGGGATGGGGCAGGATGGCGCGGCCGGGCTGCGCGCGATCCGCGACGTGGGGGGCTGGACCGTGACGCAGGATCGCGAGACTTCCGCGATCTACGGGATGCCGAAAGCGGCGGCGCCTTACGCGCAGGCGATCCTGCCGCTCGGCCGCATTGCCGAAGCGGTGGCGGAGCGTGCGAGGGCCTTCGACTGCGGATAGAAGAGGTGACCAGTAATAGCCCGGTGGCAGAGCGGGAGTCCGGGGCGGCCGATGGCCGCGTCCGGATCGTCGCGTTCGAGGTGGACGGCGAGCGGTTCGCCGTTCGGGCCTCTGCCGTCGAGGAGGCACTGGACGGCCTCACGCTCGCGCGCATGCCGGCCATGCCCCCGCATTTCGTCGGGGTGGTCCGTCACCGGCAGGCGGTGCTGCCGGCGCTGGACCCTGCCCCCGCGCTGGGGCTGGCAGGCACGGGACCGCGGTCTTCGGCGCTCGTCGTCCGGCGCGGCCGACTACGGTACGCCCTGCTGGTCGATCGGCTGGAGGGCGTGCGGACGATCGAGGAGGCGCACGACGTCGTCGGCGATCCCGGGGCCGGATCCCTTGCCGGGCGCTCCGCGGGCCCCGAACTGCTGAGCGACGATGAAGGCCTGATCACGCTCCTGCAGCCCGGAGACCTGTTCGCCGGCGTTCTGCCTGCCGGCTGGGAGGAAGATGCGATGACCGTCCAGGAAACCAGCGCGCCGCCGAGCTCCGTCGTCGTGTTCCGGCTGGGCGGCACCGAGCTGGGGATAGATGTGCTCCAGGTCCAGGAAGTGCTCCCCTACAGCGAGCCCCTGCCCGTCCCCCGGGCACCGGCCTTCGTGGAGGGAGTGCTGGAGCTCCGTGGGACGATCCTGCCGATCATTGACCTGCGCGCCCGGTTCGAGCTCGAGAAAACGCCGCCGGGGCCCGACACCCGGGTGCTGGTGGTGATGCTGGGGGAGGACCGGATCGGGCTGATCGTAGACGCGGTGACCGAGGTCCTGCACCTGTCGCCAGACCAGATCACGCCGCCACCCGCCTACTTCCGCGGCCTGTCGGCCGAGTACCTCGAGGGCATCGTGCGACAGGACGGGAAGCTCCGGATCCTGCTCCGCATCGACCGGATCCTGACCAGCGAGGAACGCCTCGCGCTCCTCGGCGCCGACCTCGAGCCGGTGCCGGCAGGCACGGCTGGGCGCGCGCGCAAGGGGCGGGGCCGCCGGGAGAAGAAGGATCGGACCGGCGAATGACCCGGAGCGTCGTCCTTGCGGCCGCGACGCTCGCTGCGCTGCTGTCCGGGGCTGGCGGATCCCTCACGGCGGAGGGCGCACCGCCGGCTCAGCTCGTCGATAGCCCGTTCGTCGTGCACTACTGGCCGGGAAGGGAACGCCTGGCCGCTCGCCTCCTGAGCACGGCCCGCGCGTTTCGGCCCCTCCCCGGCCTCCCCGCCAGCGTCCTCGCCCAGGGCGGGCCCGTGCACATCTTTCTCGCCCCGGATCCCGCCCGCTTCGATTCCCTGGCCGGAGGACGGGTCCCCGAATGGGGGGCGGGAGTCGCCCGGCCCGACATCGGCGTCGTGGTCCTGCCCGCCTACGCATCCCACCGCGCGGCGCCCCACGAGCTCGGCCGCGTGCTCCGCCACGAGCTGGCGCACGTGGCACTCCACCGGTACCTGAACGGCGCCGCGATCCCTCGCTGGTTCGACGAGGGGTACGCCCGATACGCCGCGGGGGAATGGGATTGGGAAGGGGGCTGGCAACTCCGGCTCGCGTTCCTCCTGCGCCGCGCACCGCCGCTCGACTCGCTCACGCTGGAGTGGCCATCGGCGGAGGTCGACGCGCGGGTCGCCTATCTCCTGGCGACCAGCGCGGTCGATTTTCTGATGGACCGCGGGGGATACCGCGCGCTCGGCCGCTTCCTGGAACGCTGGCGAGAGCACGGAGCCCTCGCGCCCGCGCTGCGGCAGACCTACGGCCTCACGTTGAGCCAGTTCGAGGAAGACTGGGCCCGCGAGGTCCGGAAGCAGTACGGCTGGACCCTGCTCCTGTCCTACTCCGCGGTCTTCTGGGCCTTTGCCGGGCTACTGCTGGCCGCCCTCTTCGGCGTGCGGCGGCGCCGGGACCGGCGGCGGCTGGAGAGACTCCGGGCGACCGAACCGCCGGACGACCCGGCGTTCTGGCT
>DATCLG010000150.1:0-17743 GCA_036564015.1 Longimicrobiales bacterium | reverse complement strand
CTCGGCTCGCGGAGCAGCTCCGCGTCTACCCGGTCGGTCGCGAGCGCCATGGCAGGCAGGTCCGTGAGCACGTTGATCAGCAGGATCTGCTGGGGCAGCAACGGCAGGAAGGGCGTGATCAGCGAGGCGCCCGCCATGCTGAACATGTTGCCGAAGTTCGCGCTCGTCGTGATGAAGATGTACTTGAGCGTGTTGCCGAAGGCACGTCTTCCCTCGCACACGCCGTCGATCAGGACGCGCAGGTCCTTCTCCAGCAGCACGATCGTCGCCGCGTTCTTCGTCACGTCGGCCGCGCTCTCGACCGAGATCCCCACGTCGGCCGCGTGCAGCGCCGGCGCATCGTTGATCCCGTCGCCCAGGTAGCCGACGGCGTAGTTCTCCCGCTTGAGCGCGAGGATGATGCGCTCCTTCTGCACCGGCTCGATCTCGGCGAAGACGTCGACGTCGTGGACCGTGCGCCGAAGCGCGGCATCCGACAATTCCCGGAGATCCGTCGAGGTGAGCACGCGGGCCGTGCGGAGCCCGACCTCGCCCGCGACGCGTCGCGCGGCCAGGTGGTTGTCGCCCGTGACCAGCTTCACGGCGATCCCGAGTTCCCTGAGCCGTCGTATACTTTCGGGCACGGTCTCCTTGACCGGATCCTCGAGGGCGAGGATCCCGAGAAAGGTCATGTCGCGCTCGCTTTCTTTGTCGACGGGGGCATTCGAACCGAGCTCCCGCCAGGCGACGCCCAGACACCGCAGCCCCTGAGCGCTCAGCGACTCGAACGTACGCTCGATCGTGGCGCTTTCCTCGGCGAGCGGGCGTATCGTGCCATCGTCGCGCTCCGCCGTCGCACAGAGGGAGAGGACCTCGCGGAGCGCGCCTTTGGTGATCATGAGGCGCACGCCCTCGTGCTCGACGACGACCGATATCCGCTTGCGGACGAAGTCGTACGGTACTTCGCCGACCTTCCGCCACCCTTCGACGGAGGAGATCGATTGCTCCCGGATCGCCCGATCGATCGGATTCGGGAACCCCGACTGGAGGCTCGCGTTCAGGTACGCGTAGAAGAGGACCTTTCCCCGTTGCGTCCCCTCAGCACCCCAGCCGGAATGGACCCGGGTGATCCCCGTGGTGAGCGTGCCCGTTTTGTCCGTGCAGAGCACGCCCATGCTGCCGAAGTTCTCGATGGAGGCCAGGCGCTTGATGATGACCTTGCGGGCGGCCATGCGCCGTGCCCCCCGGGCGAGTGTGACGTTGACGATGGCAGGGAGCAACTGCGGCGTGAGTCCGACCGCGAGGGCGAGCGTGAAGAGCAGCGAGTCGAGGACGGGCCGGTCGAGAGCCACGTTGACCGCGAAGATGAAGACGACGAAGAAGAGCGCGATTTCGAGCAGCGTGTAGCCGAAGCGGCGCACTCCGCGCTCGAAGTCTGTTTCCGGTGCGCGCCGCTCGAGACGCTCGGCGATCCGGCCGAACTCGGTCTCGAGCCCCGTACGAGCCACGACGGCGACCGCCGTCCCGCTCACGACGTGAGTACCCATGAAAAGCGCGTTGCTGCGCCCCGAGATCGGCGTCTCCGCCGCCTTGGTGCCCGGCGCCTTCTCGACAGGGTACGACTCACCGGTCAGCGCGGCCTCGTCCACGAACAGGTCGGCGGCCTCGAGGATCCGGCAATCCCCCGGCACGGTGGCGCCGGCCGCGAGCTGCACGACATCGCCCGGCACGACGTTCTCGACCGGCACGTCCATCGGCCGCCCGTCTCGCAGCACCGTGGTCGTCGGCTGGATCAGCCCGAGGAGTTGTTTCACCGCGGTCGCCGCGCTCCGCTCCTGCCAGAAGTCCAGGAGCACGCTCACGACGACGATCCCGAAGATGATCGCGCCATCTATGGTTTCGCCTACGATCATCGACAGGACCGCAGCAGCGAGCAGCATCACCGTGATCGGGCTACGGAACTGCATGGCCAGGAGCGCCCAACCCCCCGCCACCGCTCGCTCCCGCAACCGGTTGGGCCCGTGACGTTCCAGGCGCCGCGCCGCCTCCGCGCTGGAGAGGCCGCGCCGACTCGTCTTCAGTACCTCTAGGAGTCGGTCCTCTGGAACGCTCCAGAACGCGCTGGCCGCTGGCTCCAAAGCGTCTCGTCCTCCCGCTGGCGGGATTCGCGAGCCCGTCAGCGCCCGGGCGTCGCACGTTCACTCGTTGCCCCTGTTCGCCCTCGGATCGGCACGTGCCGGGCCAGCGTGGATCGTCCCGCCTATCGCAGCCGCAGGCCTCCATGGGGCCGCGTGGCCGACAGAACGGATCCAGCGAGGAATAGAGCGTTGTCGGCGCGCTATGATTGCGGCGGGGTCTGGGGTCTGGCTGGGTGGTGCGCAGGCGTCAGCGGGCAAGGGCCTTCCACCGGCTTTCCTTTCGCCGTCAGCAAGGGCGCTGGTCGCCTTCGACGTCCGCTTCCTCTGTCTTCTCCACGTGAAGCTCGAGGATCGCCTCGATCCGGTGGATACGGCGCAGGACGCGGGCCCTGGCCGCCGCGGTCGCCGCCCCATCGAGCGGCGCGATCCTCCGCAGGCCGTCCACCTCTCGAGCGAACGCGTCGATCTCAGCGGCGAGGAAGGCGTGCTCGAACGAGGCGGAATCGTGCTCCGGCGTGCCTGGCCCCAACAGTCGCTCCTCGTCCCGGGCGAAGCGCAGGAGCTCGTGGCGCAGGAACGCCGCCGCGCCCCGTAGCGTTTCCTCGTCGGCGACGAGCGAGCCGTCCGGGCCCAGGAGCCCGAACTCCCGCAACGTATCGAGCAGCATGCGGTGCCCGAATCGGATCGCCGCGCCAGCCAGCGGATCGCAGGCGGGGCTCATCGGGGGCTCGGCGCGAGCACGGCGAGGAAGGCCAGTGGCTCGGCGTCGGCGGCGATCGCGCGCATTTCGCCCGGGCCGAAGACCGCCGCCTGGCCGGCCTTCAGCTCCACCTCGACGTCCGCGCCCCGGAACCGCCCCGCACCCCGCACCACGACCACCACCAACGTCGAGGCGCTGGAGTGCGGCGGCACCTGTTGCCCCGGAGCCAGGTGGAAGCCGACGACGCGCACGTTCGGGTCGTCGTGGAGCACCGCGGTCGCGGGCCTCGGACCCTCGCGCTGCGCCGGAACCGCATCGAGCACCCTCATCGTGGCCCCCCGGCCGACTCGTTCGCCACCTCGCGGAGCGCCGCGAGCAATTCGCTGACGTCCACGCCGTCTCGCTCGGCCGCCTCCTCGATCGAAGCCGCGCCTCCGCAGCAGGCGTCCACCCCGAACGCGTTAAAGACCGCCACGGCCGCCGGATACAGCCGGATCACCTCGTTGACCGTCATCTCGGACGAGATCGTGTTCTCCGTCATGCGCCGCTCCCGGACTGCGGCACGCCCGGCCGCGCCTGCCACACCCGGCCACCCCGGCCGACTGGCGCGGGCGCAGCATCCAGCGTGCGCCAGATGTTGTAGATGAAGAGTCCTGCCGAGAGCACGCTCAGCGTCGCACCAGCGTGCAGCGCTGGCGTGCCTGCCGCTCCCACCACCGCCCGCAAGATCCACCCCCCGACCATGAGCACGAGCCCCAGGTTCGCCACCCAGACGTGTGCCTCCGCCAGCACCGGGCTGTGCAGAGCCGCTCCCGTGAACCGCGGGATGACATGGTAGGCCACCCCGAAGATCATCATCGTCACGAACCCCAGCAGGGTCGCATGCACGTGTGCGGGCCGGATCGCCATCAGCCCGGCCGGCCAGACCGCGATGCCGAAGCCGAGCAACACCCCCACGCCCAGCCACACCAGGCTCGCCCGCATGAACCGCCGAACGAACGGAGCCACACCCCCTCCTTCCCGTCGCTCCGGGGATCGTCGAGACTCCTCCTCAACCTGTCCGATCGCGCCCGGAACCGCTGTGATGATCGTCACACGCCGCCGCGAAGGTCGGGTGGACTGGCTCGAGCGCCCGCGCGGCCCGGCCGGACCGGTGCCTCCGACGGGGGATACCGCCCTGGAGTGCTAGGCCGGCGTCCGCGGGTCACCCGAAACCACCAGCGCCGTCGAGCCGAAGCTCACCGTGACCGAGCGCTCGACCGCGCCCAGCACGCCCGCCTGCGCCGCGAGCTGGCAGAGGTAGGCGCCGGCCGCCCGGATGAGGAAGGACTGAGTCCAGAGCCGGGACACGCCCGCGAACACATTCGCAATCACACCATCATCCGCGTCGTTCCGCGCGAGACCGCGGGCAAGCGTCCGGAGCGCATCCTGGAAGGCCAGGCACGCCCCCGCGATGTCGCCGTTCAGCTGGATGATCCCGGCGAAGGTGTACGGGTCCGGCGGGCGGAACGCGGCCTCCCGAAACGCCAACACGCGCTCCCGAACCTGCCGTTCGAAGTACAGGCCCGCGGCCTCCGCGAACCGCTCCGGCGGGAGATCGGGGCGACGCAGGTACGCCCTCCAGAGCGGCTCGTACCAGCGCCGGCGCAGGCGGACATCCGCCCTGCCGGGGAAATGCCGGAGCGGCGGCACGGCTGCCGCGAGAGCGGCCGAGAAGTCGGGCAGCGGGGCCTCCGTCACGTACTCCAGGATCCGCCTCAGCGCCGTGTCACCGATCGTGACCTGCGTGACGAACTCCGTGGCCGGGCCGTCCGCAGCCACCAGCCTTGCCTCCAGCGCGCCGAGCTGCTCGGGCTCCAGTGCGCCCCAGACGAGCGCGGTATCGAGCTGTTCGCGCAGGCGCTCCCGGTCCGATCGTTCCTCGGTGCCCTGCCAGAGGAGGTGGAGCCCGAAATCGTACTCCCCGAGGCGCGGGACCGGTTCTGCGCTGAACGAGTCCATGGCAACCGCCAGGTCCCCCGACCAGGCCCACCCCTGCCCCAGCCACTCGCCCTCGTAGCCGCGGAAGCCTTTGTAGGCCACCCGCTTGCAGCCACGGAGATCCGTCTGGGTCACGGCTTCGATCCTTCGGCGGTCGAAGCCGCTCAGCCGCCAGCGGCCGATGCCCAGCGAAAAGCCCCAGCTCCGCTCCGTCCGGACGGCGTGCTGGCCGAGGAAGATCTCCGGGGCCACGTCCGGCTCGCCGGACCGCGCGGCGTCGAGCAGCGGCGCGAGCCGTCCGAGCACCAGATCGGTGTGGAACTCCCGAAGCCGCTCGGCCGACAGAACGGCCTGGAAGAGGCTCGACTCTTCGGAGACCCGCAGGTACTCGTATCTGAAACCCGCGGCGATCTTGCTTCGCGCCGCCTCCTCGGCTGCCCTCCGCGCCCCCGCCGCCAGCTCCTCCACCCTCGCCCTGACGCGGGCGGCCAGGTCCTCGAGCTCCTCCGTGAGACCCAGGCGCCGGGCGAGCTCCTTCGCGAGTCGCTCCAGCTCCCCCCCGAGCTCGCCTCCACGCCCCGCCGCCCCGAGCGCCTCCCGGACGATGGCCGCCGGGAATCCCAGCAACGCTTCCAGCACCTGGTCCACGATGGCCTCGACCTGCTCGGGCCGGACGAACCCCACCTCGAAGCCGGCCGCTGAGGTGACGGCAGCGCCGCGGACCGTCCCCTTCTTCACCGCCACGCGGTAGCGCTGGCCCGCCTCGACTCCGGAAAAGACCAGCCGGAACTCGTCGTCGACCTTCACCCACGCGTCGAGCGCCGCGCCGGATCTCACGGCGATCACCAGCACATCCCGGGCGGGGAGGAGCGGCGTGAAGAGAGAGGGCTTCGCGGCGAGGATGTCGGACCAGGCGAGGGTAACGGTCGCGGTGAGTGTGCCCGCGAGCTGGCATACCAGCGCCTCCCCTGGCACGAGCGCAAGCACGTCGTCCAGACGAAGCGCAAACCGGGGCGCCGACAGGGCGTGCAGCACGGCCGCACGGGCCCGGTCGCTCCGCCGATGGAGGCGGTAATCGGCCAGGGCGACCGACGCGCCGGCCCGGAGCCCGAACGCGACTTCGCCTCCAAGCGCCCCCGGCGCAGCCCCCACCCAGGCCTCGGTGCCCGTCTTGACCCAGGCCGGCTCCGAGAACGCCGTCTCCGCGCCAGCCCCCAGCACGCCATCCGGATCCTGGTCCGGTGTGACGAACGCCGTGACCCGAACCCCGGCCCCCGCCCGCGCAGTGAACGCGACTGCCCCTGCCTGGCCGGGCCCGGCCAGCAGGATCGGCAGCTCCTCCTCGAGCCGCCCCTCCAGGAGCACCGTGCTGGGCGCCAGGTCCCTCAGCGGCCGATCGGGCACGGCGTCGAGGAGGTCCTGCCGGATGGTCAAAGCGCCACGAACGGTGGCCAACGAGGGCGCCTCCTGTCAGGACGGGAAGAATTGCTCGGACAGGCGCGGAGGCCGGGAGGTCTCGCAGCCTGGCTTTGGCAGGTCGACAGAGGACCAGGGTGGTCGGAGTGCGCCGCCTGGCACTGGTTCGGGCGGCGCCCGCGAGGACCCTCAAGCGCCCGCGTCGTAGCGGACGAGCGACTGCACCGGGAGATCGCCGAGTCGTTCCCTGCCCTTCAGAAAGCCGAGCTCGACGAGGAACGCCGCTCCCGCGATCTCCCCGCCCAGTCGCTGGACCAGGCGAGTGGCCGCCAGCGCCGTGCCCCCGGTGGCGAGCACATCGTCGACGATCAGCACCTTCTCCCCGGGACGCAGCGCGTCGACGTGTGCCTCCAGTGCATCGGTCCCGTACTCCAGCTCGTAGTCGACGCGGACGGTCCGGTACGGAAGCTTTCCCGGCTTCCGGACAGGCACGAAGCCGCAGCCGAGGTGGAACGCGAGCGATGCCGCGAAGATGAAGCCCCGGGATTCGATGCCGACGACCTGCTCGATCCCGCGCTGGCCGAACTCGTCGGCCAGCCACCGGATGACGCTCTGGAACAGCGGCCCGTCGGAAAGGATCGGCGTGATGTCCTTGAAGATGATGCCGGGCTGCGGGAAGTCGGGGATGTCGCGGATCCGGGCTCGCACCTGCGCAACGAGGTCCTGCGGCGTTGCGCTAATCATCGTTGGCCACCAGGTAGCCCGTGAGCAGACCAGCCAGGAGCAGATCGAGCCGGTCACCGCTGGTGAGCGCGCCGGGCAGCACAGCCGGGCCGTTCTCGCGCAGCAGACGAGCGAAGCGCTCCAGCCGCTCGGCGAGCGTTGCGGCCGCAGCGTTGACCCGCCCGCCGGGTGGCTGGTCCAGCATGGAGGCTTTCAGTACCCGGTACACCGGCACAGTCTCGGCCGACGCCGCGTCCGCCCCGCTCGTGACACGCTCCATTTCCTCGGGGATGAAGAACGCGTCCGGCGGGAACTCGCCACCCGTTTCCTCGCCCTTCTCCGCCTGGCCCAGCGGCTCCTCGATGGTGAGGCCGGGATCGGCCGCCTCGATCGGCGTCGCCGGCTCCTCCGTGGAGACCGGCTCTCTGGCCGCCGGCTCCGTCGGAACCGCGTCCCTGAACACCGGCTCTGCGGCCGCCGGCTCCGTAAGGGCCGGGTCCGTGAACGGGGGCTCCGTGACCGTCGGCTCCGTGAGAGCCGGGTCGGCGACTATCGGCTCGGCGATCGCCGGCTCCGTGAGCACCGGGCCCGCGAGCACCGGCTCCGGGATCGCCGGCTCTGTGAGAACCGGGTCCGTCGACGCCGGCTCCGTGAGGAACGGCTCCATGAACGCGACCTCCGGGACCGCTGCATCCGCGAATCCGGCCTCCGCGTCTGTGGCCTCCGGGACCACCGCGTCCGGGATCGCCGGCTCGGGATGCGCCGCCTCCGCGAGCCCCGCCTCCGGCACCACCTCCTCCGGCGCTGACCAAGCGCCGTTCAGGCGCGATAGCAGGAACGGCGGCAGCAAACTGCCCGCCCCTCCGGGCACGACGTCCGGGAAGACGCTCCACCGCGTCACGACCGGAGCCAGCAGCTTCGAAGCGGAAGGAAGAACGGACCCGTGCGTGGCGTCCCTGAGCATCCCTCGATCCCCGTGGACGAGCCCGGTCTCGGGCGTGGACAGAGCAAAGATAAGATGTTACCGGGTACTACGAAAGTCTTTCAAACACGCCCGGCCGGCCCGGGAGAACCCTACGCTCCACCCCCTTCGACGGCGCCCCCGTAGGGGACGGTCAGCCCGAAGTACAGGCTGCGTCCAGGCGCGGGCTCGAAGTACCGACCGCCGGCCGCGTTGATCACCACCGAGCCGTTGTACCGGCGATCGAAGAGGTTGTTGATCCCGACGAACGGCATGAGCCCCAGCACGCCCACCCGCCGGTCGATCCCCAGCCTGACGCCCACGACCGCATAGCCCGGGTTGACCGCTTCGGGACTGTTGGCGTTGTCGGCGTAGTATTCGCCCACGGCCTCCACGTCGGCTTCGATGTGAAAGCCCGACCGGTGCCGCCAGCCCGCGCGCGCGTACAGGTGATGCGGCGAAATGCCCGGGATCCTGTTCCCCTCCTGGTGCACCTCCGCCAGCCCGTCATCCCGGATCCTGGCGTCGCTGTAGGTGTACGCGAGCTGGGCCGTGACCCCCGCAGGGGCCTGAACGCCGGCCGCGAGCTCCAGCCCCCGGTGTCGCGAGCGCCCGGCGTTGCGGAAGTACTGCCGCCCTCCGATGTCCTCGTAGGAGACCAGCTCGCCCGTTACCTCCGTAGTGTAGATCGCGCCCTCGTACCACACCCGGCTTCCCAGCCGTCCTTTCAGCCCCGCCTCGTAGCTGGTGGCCCTCTGCGGATCGAGCGCGTTGTTGAATCCGCCGGGACTGCGGCCATCCGGCCCCGGAGGCGCGTTGATCAGTTCCGTCGTCGTCGGGGTCTGGAACGAGGTGGCCACCGTCGCGTAGAGGTTCAGCCCAGGGCGCAGAGCGTAGCTCACGCCGGCCATCGGGCTCAGCGCGGTGTAGGTCCTTCGACCCGAGTCGTCGATCGTGTCCTTCAGGATTCGACCGTCGCTCCGGCTCCTGGCCGGGCGGTCCGACGTGCGGAAGCGGATGGCGTCCAGGCGAGCCCCGAACGTGAGCTCGAGCTGGGGGTGGACCACCCACTGGGCCTGAACGAACGGGCCGGCGGCCAGCACCCGGTCGAGTTGGTCCCGGTACACCGAGTCGCCCGGCGCCCCGTTCACGTTGTTGAACTCCCGGCGGTCGTCCTGCTGCAGCTCGAGGTCGATGCCGGTCGTGAGGAAGGTCGGCCTTCCGCCGAGCGACCCGGCCGCCCGGTACGCTGCCCGCACGCCACCCCCCAGCCGGTCCAGCGCGATCAGCCTCGCCACGGGCAGGATGGGCAGCGGGTTCTCGAGCTCCCGGATGAGCGCGTACACGCTGATGTCCAGCCGGTCATCCCCGAACGCCCGAGCGTAGGCGAGCCCTCCCTGGATCTGTCGCGCCGACTCCCCGCTGCGGGTCGCCACGTTCCTCGGCCATGCCATGCTCGGACGACGAGCCGCGGAGTCCGCCGGCAGCGAACCCGGATTCTCGGCCACCGGCACGTCCGCCGCGTTCAGGATCACGGTGAGCTGGGACACCGCGTCCAGGCCCACACGCACCCTTCCGTTGAACTGCGTCTGCTCGGAACGGGAGTAACGCCGAAACCCATCCGCCTCCAGCCGCGACACGCTCACGAAGTAGGAGCCCCGGCCGTGCTGCCCGCCGACCTTCGCCTGGACCTTGCGAAGGTTCGTCGGCCGGCTCGTCCCGTAGTCGCCGACCACCATGCGCCCTTCGGCCCAGAACGGCATCCCCGGGCGCTCCTCGGTCTCCACCGAGATCACACCCCCGGCCCCGTTACCGTAAAGAGAAGAGGCCGGCCCGCGGATCACCTCGATCCGCCCGGCCGACCCCAGGTCCAGGTTGTTGAGCTGCGCCTGCCCGTCCGGCATCGTGAGCGGGATCCCGTCCTGGAGGATCCGGATCCCGCGCACCCCGAATCCGGCCCGCGCCCCGAACCCCCGGATCGATATACGACTGCCGAGGGCGAAGTTGTAGCGATTGCTGACCATCGCCCCCGGCACGCCGACCAGCGCCTCCTCCAGCCCCACCGTCGGCCGGCTCTCCTGGATCGAAGCCCGCTCCACCACCGAAACCGCCGCCGCCACCCGCTCGAGCGGACGGAGACCCCGCGTGACCGTCACCCCGATCTCCGGGAGCCGGTAGGGCACCTCCACGCTGTCCGACGGCTCCCCCGCACCCCCTACCCCCTGCGTTGCGCCCTCCACCGCCAGCCCGACCAGCATGCCGATTGAGATGAGCGTCGCTCGAACCATCTCTTCGACCCTCCGGGCTTGGCCGCCCGCGGGGGACATGTCACGATCCCCACTGAGCGGCAGGACCAGGTTAGGAGGATCCGCGCCGGTGCCGAACCAGCCCGACCACGCTCGGCATGAGCGAGATCAGAATGATCGCCACCACCACCAGCGTGAAGTTCTGCTCCACCACCGGCAGGCTGCTGAAGAAGTAACCGCCGAGCAGGAACACCCCGATCCAGAGAACGCCCCCGATGACGTTGTAGACCACGAAACGCCCGTAGGTCATCCGCCCGATCCCCGCCACGAATGGCGCGAACGTGCGCAGGATCGGGGCGAACCGCGCCAGCACGATCGCCTTGCCCCCGTGCTTCTCGTAGAACCGGTGCGTCCGCTCTAGGTACTCCCGGTTCAGAAAACGGACGTTCTCCTTCCGGAAGATCCTGGGACCCGTGTGATACCCGATCCAGTAGTTCACCGTGTCGCCCGCGATCGCCGCCACGCTCAGCAGCACCATGAGCAACAGCGGGTCGAGCACGCCCTGCGCCGCAAACGCGCCCGCCGCAAAGAGCAGGGAATCCCCCGGGAGCAACGGCGTGACCACCAGACCCGTCTCACAGAAGATGATCAGGAAGAGGATCAGATAGGTCCACGTCCCGTAGTTCTGGATGATCCCGCTCAGGTGCCGATCGATGTGCAGGATGAAATCGATGAGGCTCCAGATCAGCTCCACGCTTGTCCATCCGTGTCCGGGGGAATCTCAGGTCCCCAACCCCTCCCGCCACGACCCCGCGTCTCCCTCAACCGGGCCAGCCGAAACGCCCGATCAGCGGCAGGAACGCGCAATCCGTGATCTCCTCGCTCTCCACCGTCGACCCGGTGGAGCGGCGGAACAGGGTGAGGCGTTGCTCGTGACGATCGCCGATCGGGATCAGGAGGCGTCCACCCGGCGCGAGCTGCTCGAGGAGCGCCGGAGGCACCGAGGGCGCCGCTGCCGTCACCAGAATCGCATCGTACGGGGCATAGCGTGACCACCCGACCGTCCCGTCCCCCACCAGGAGCGCGACGTTCATGATGCGAAGACTGTCCAGGATCGCGCGAGCCCGCACGGACAGCTCCCGGATTCGCTCCACCGAATAGACGTTGGCCGCGAGCCGCGCGAGCAGCGCCGTCTGGAATCCGCTTCCCGTGCCGATCTCCAGCACCCGGTCCGTCGGCTGAAGGTTCACGAGCTTCAGGTAGAGCGCCTGGATCGATGGCTGCGACATCGTCTGCCCGAACCCGATGGGGAGCGGCGCATCCTCGTACGCACGGTGGAGCACGGCTTCAGGGACGAAAAGGTGACGGGGCACTTCCTCGAACGCCCGGAGCACCTCGAGATCGTCGATCCCTCGCTCCCGTATCGTCTCGATCAGCTCGCGGCGGAGCCGCTCGAAGCGCCGATCACTCAGAGCTTCAAATCCCAACGTGCGATCCCCTCGAGCAACGAGTAGTTCGTCAGGTCCAGATGCAGCGGCGTGACGGAGACGTACCCGGCATGCACCGCCCGGAAATCCGAATCCGGCCCGCCCCACCACTGGCTCTCGCCTCCCCCGATCCAGAAGTACTCGCGACCGCTCGGGTCCCGCGCCCGGGTCAACGACCCGACGTACGCCCGGCGCCCGAGCCGGGTCACCCGCACGCCCCGGACGTCCGCCGGGTCCACTGCCGGCAGGTTGACGCTCAGCAACGTGTCCGCCGGGAAGTCATCGCGCAGGATCAGCTGCCGCAGGAGCGTCGTCAGGAGGTCGGTCCACTCGGGGATCCGCTCCGGGTCCCTGCCCGCGTACGAGATGGCCACCGCCGGGATCCCCAGGACCGTCGCCTCCATCGCCGCCGCCACCGTGCCCGAGTAGAGGATGTCGTCGCCCAGGTTGGCGCCGTGGTTCACGCCCGAAAGCACCGCGTTCGGGCGCTCGGGCAGGAGCTCGCCCACCGCCAGCACCACGCAGTCCGTCGGCGTCCCGTCCACCACCTGGACGCCCGGCTCCACCTCCCGCACCCGGAGCGGGTAATGGAGCGTCAACGAGTGGCTCGTGGCGCTCTGCTCCCGGTCCGGCGCCACCACGTGTACCGTCCCGAGCCGCGAGGCCGCCTCGGCGAGCGTGCGGATTCCTTGCGCCAGATAACCGTCGTCGTTCGTGACCAGTATCCTCATTCCGCCGACTCGATCGGGGTGAGCGTCTCGAGCACCTCCTGGAGCTCCGCTCGGAGCAGGTCGAGCATCTCCTTGTTCAGCGCCCGGTTGCTCGCCTGCTGGAGCTCACCGCCCCGCCGGAGTTCCGCCAGCTTACGCTTCGCCCCCTCGATCGTGTACTTCTCCTTGTATAAAAGGTGCTTCACCAGCAGGATCAGCTTGATCTCCCTGCGCTGGTAGACGCGATTCCCCGCCCGATTCTTCGACGGGCTCAACGCAGGGAACTGCGTCTCCCAGTACCGCAAGACGTGTGGCTTGAGCCCCACGAGGTCGCAGACCTCGCCGATCGAGTAGTACTCCTTCGAGATGATCGGCTGGTCGAAAGCCGGCAGCCGCGGCGAGGCCTCGCGCGCCGGCACGGCTCCGCCACCGTTCGCCTGCTGCTCGCTCATCGCCACTCTTCCGCCTTGGGTTCCCGCACCATCAGGCTCTCGACCGCGGTGCGCGGATCGCGACCCTCGAACAGCACCGCGTGGACCTCCGCCACGATCGGCATCTCGACCCCGGCCCGACGCGCCAGCGCGTGCGCCGCCCGGGCCGTGCTCACGCCTTCCGCGACCATGGCCAGCTCGCTCAGGATATCCTCCAGCCGGCGCCCGCGGGCGAGCTCGATCCCGACCCTGCGGTTCCGGCTCAGCTCACCCGTGCAGGTCAGGATCAGGTCGCCCATCCCCGCTAACCCCGCAAACGTCAGCGGGTTCGCGCCGAGCGCCACGCCGAGCCGGGCGATCTCCGCGAGCCCGCGGGTGATCAACGCCGCCAGCGCGTTGTGGCCGAGCCCCAGCCCGGTGGCCATCCCCGCGGCGAGCGCGATCACGTTCTTCAGGGCGCCCGCCAGCTCGACCCCCTTCACATCCGGGTTGGTGTAAACGCGGAAATACGGCGTCTGGAAGAGTTGCTGCGCCCGCCGGGCCGCCGAGTCCACACGGCTGGCCACGACCACCGCGGTGGGAAGCTCGCGCGCGACCTCCAGGGCGAAGCTCGGGCCGGAGAGGAAGCATGCCTGGGCCGCCGCCGCCCGGGGCAGGACTTCGTCCAGCACCTCGGCCATCGTCCGGAGCGTGTCGACCTCGATCCCCTTCGACGCGCTGATCACGAGCGCGTCTGGCCTCATCGCCGCCGCCGCCGCCCCCATCACTTCCCGCACGAAGGCCGACGGACTGACCGACACCACGATCTCGGCGCCGGAAACCGCATCGGCGAGCAGCGGCATCGCCTCGACGCGCGGGTCCAGCCGGATGCCTGGAAGATACCGGGAATTCTCGCGCGTCTCCGTGATCAGCCGCGCGACCTCTGGATCGTGGCTCCAGAGACGCACGGGGTGCCCCTTCTTCGCCAGCAGGTTGGCCAGCGCCGTTCCCCAGCCCCCCGCACCGACCACCGCCACCGTCTCCCTCACCCCGTCCCCCCCTCTCGCCGGCCGAACCGGTGCTCCTCACCCGCCAGCAGCCGCCGGATGTTCGCCCGGTGCGCGTAGACCACGAACAGCGACACGCCTACCGAGAGCCACAGGACCGCGCCGGGCCCCTGGAAGACGTAGACGGCCACCGGCAGCACGAACGCCGCAACCAGCGACGCCGCCGAGACCATCCGCGTCAGCGCCACGACCACCCCCCAGGCCACCAGCCCCGCCAGCGTCGCCGCGGGCGCCAGCGCCAGGAACACCCCCGCACTCGTCGCCACGCCTTTCCCGCCCCTGAACCGCACGAACACCGAGAACACATGCCCCGCGATCGCCGCCGCCCCGTACGCCAGCGCCCACTCCCAACCCGCCCCCCCGTCCCAGCGCGGGAAGCAGTACGTCGGAAACCACCCCTTCCACACATCCACCACCAGCACCGGCAGCGCAAGCCGCCACCCCAGCACCCGCAGCGCGTTCGTCGCTCCCAGGTTGCCGCTCCCGTGCTGCCGCAGGTCGATCCCCCGCGCCAGCTTCCCCACCACCAGGCTGGTCGGGAACGACCCCAGCACGTAGGCCGCTGCCAGGAAAACCCAGGGCTTCACTCTCCCTTCTCCCGACGACCGCGGAACCGGAACCGCAACGGCGTGCCCACGAAACCCCACGCCTCCCGGAAGCCGTTGCTCAGGTACCTCATGTAACTCTCCGGGATCTCCTTCGGATAGTTCGTGAAGATCACGAACGTCGGCGGCGCCTTCTCCGCCTGCGTCGCATAATAGAACTTCACCTCCACCCCACGATGCGCCGGCGGCGGCTGCCGCTCCACCAGCGACCGCAGCACCTCGTTCACTTCGTGCGTCGGGATCCGCCGTGCACGCTCCCCCGCCACCTTCAGCACCAGATCCAGCGTCCGGTGCACCCGCTGGCCCGTCAGCGCCGACGTGAAAATGATCGGGACCCACTTCAGCATCGGCGCCCGCTCCCGAACGTGCTGCTCGTACGCCCGCGCCGTCTTCTCGTCCTTCTCCACCAGGTCCCACTTGTTCGCCACCACGATCAGCCCACACCCCGCCTTCCACGCCCGCTCCGCGATCCTCACATCCTGGTTGTGGAGCGGCTGACTCGAATCGATCAGGAGCAGACACACGTCGGCCCGATCGATCGCCCGCTCCGTCCGCAGCGCGCTGTAGAACTCCAGCCCGGGCGTGATCCGCGCACGGCGCCTGAGCCCCGCCGTATCGATGAAGACCAGCGTCCGGCCGTGATAACGCAGCGGCGTGTCGATCGCGTCCCGCGTCGTCCCCGCCTCCGCACTCACCACCAGGCGCTCCTCGCCGAGCAATCGATTGATGAAACTCGACTTGCCAACGTTCGGCCTCCCAATCACCGCCACATAGAGCGCCTCCTCCTCCGCCACCTCCTGCGGCGTCTCCGGCAGGTGCGCCACGATCGCATCCAGCACATCGCCGGAACCCCTCCCCGAGATCGCGCTGACCGGAAGCGGCTCCCCAAGACCCAGCGCCCAGAAATCGTGATGCCCCAGCTCCTCCGGCCACCGGTCCATCTTGTTCACGGCCAGGACCACCGGCACGTGCGTCTTCCGCAGCATCTCGGCGACCCGATGGTCCAGCGGATGCGGCCCCGTTTTCCCGTCTACGAGGAAGACGACGACATCCGCCTCCTCGATCGCCGCCGTGACCTGGCGCCGGATCGCCGCGGCCATCGGCTCGTCCGCATCGACGTCCAGTCCCCCGGTGTCCACGATGTAGAAGGACCGGCCCGCCCACTCCGCCCGGGCAAAGTTCCGGTCTCGCGTGACCCCGGGCACGTCCTCCACGATCGCCAGCCGTCGCCCCAGAACGCGGTTGAAGAACGTGGATTTCCCCACGTTCGGCCGGCCTACCACCGCCACTACCGGTAGTCCCCGCCTCACAGCTCGCTCAGCGTCGCCGTCAACTCGTAACCCGCGACCACCCGGGCAGGCGCAAGCTCCGCAACCAGGTGGCCCAGCGGCAGATCATCGATGAAAACCTCGTCATCGTTGAGCGCTTCCGCGGGCAGCAGCACCAGGTCGAACTGCCCGCGCGCCGCGACCGCGCGCAGGATGTCCTTCCCGGGCAGCAGGCCGGCCGTCGTGACCGTCTCCCCGAAGAGGGTGTTCTCCACCGCCACCACGTCGATGCCCGCCCCCGTCGCCTCCGCCAGCCGCGGCGCAAGCCCCTCGAGGACCGGGCCCATGCGCTTCCCCGTCACGATCGCCGTCCGCCAGCCTTCCAGCCGCGGCACGCTCGGGAGACCAGCCTCGAACTCGTCCAGGAAACGCCGCACCGCACCCACGCCATTCTCCGTGAGCGGCCAGTCGTCGTAGTACGACGCGGCCGGAAGCGGTTCGCCCGCAATGAAAAATAGCTCGTCCGCCCCGTACGCCCACCCGATCCCCCGCTCCGCGAGCGCTCGCGCCCGCGCCCGCTCCACCTGCCGGAGCGCGGCCCGCGCCTCCTCCACCGTCAGCAGCCGCACAGGACGGTTCAGGTTGTAGCGCGTCAGCCCCACCGGCACCACCGAGACCGACAGCACCCCCGGCCCCAGCGCCCACAGGTCCTCCAGCGTCCGATCCAGGTGCTCGCCATCGTTCCAGCCAGGACAGAGCACGACCTGCGTGTGCACCTCGATCCCCGCCGAGACCAGCTGATGCAGCCGCTCCACGATGTCGCCCCCACGCGGCACGCCCAGCAGCCGCATCCGCACCTCCGGCTCCGTCGCGTGCACGCTCACATACAGCGGAGACAAACGCTGGTCGATCAGGCGCTGGAAACCCTTCGGACCCAGGTTCGTCAACGTGACGTAGCTCCCGTACGTGAAGGAGAGCCGGAAATCGTCATCCCGCAGGTACAGAGACCTCCGCACCCCGGCAGGATTCCCGTTGACGAAGCAGAACACGCACTTGTTCGCGCACTCCCGGACCACATCCGGCGCCAGCACCACCCCCAGCGCCTCGCCTGCCTCCTTCTCGATCTCGTAGAGGACGACCTCACCGCCGCACGCCGGCGCGACCTCCAGCTCCAGGAACTCCTCGGCTTCCAGGAACCGGAAATCGATGCTGTCGCGAACCGGTTCCCCGTTGATCCGGAGAATCCGGCTCCCGACCTCCAGCTGCAGCTCCGCGGCGATCGTGCCCGGCAGGACTCCCGCGATTCTTACCATTGGCCCTTGCGCTTCAGGGCGGCCACTGGGCCGCCCTGATTACGCTCCCCCACGGTTTGGACGCGCCGTAACATAACCAATGCCAGGCCCGCCTTCAACCTCTCCCACAACGTCCTACGGCAACCGCTCGCCGCAAACCGGGCACACCTCCGTGCCCGCCTCGTACAGCTCGCCGCAGTTGGGGCAGGCGAAGAGCACCGCGCCCCGGTCATCTCGGTGCGACCGGATCACCCGCCGCGCCTCCCGGTACGCGTACGCGGGAACCAGCACCCGGACCGGGCTCAGGTCGCCGAGAGCCGTCGTGAACGAGTAATGATCCTTCTGCGACAGAACACGCGCTTCGATCCCTTCGGCCCGAAGGTTCTGCTCGATGAGCTGCGCCTCGATCTCGTCGTTCGTCGTGTAGACCTGCGCCCAGCCCTCCATCACGGGCACGCTCGCGTGGTCCGGGCAGAGGTACTCGTGCTCCCTCTCGATCCGGTGCGCGCCGCACAACAGCCGGCCGCAGACCACGCACTCGCCCTCCGCGCCGCGCTCGGGGTGGACCTCGCACACATCCGGCACCGGCTGCTGTAACGCGCCACACAGCGGACACGCGTCCGCCTCCGCACGGATGCGCTCACCGCAGTTCGGACACCTCCGGGTCCGGGCTCGCGCCGCCAATGCCGGGTACCCGCAGCTCGGGCACTCCCGCGCGCCCCTCGGAATCCTGGTCCCGCACTCAGGACACTTCATTTGGA
>DATCLG010000149.1:0-3383 GCA_036564015.1 Longimicrobiales bacterium | reverse complement strand
GGCGCGCCGCCGCCCGTGGCGACCGGCGTGAGCTGGGGCGTGCCGTTCCCGCGGGGCGCGATCCGGAAGAACCAGGCCTTCACCCTGAGGACTGCGGCGGGGGAGACCCTTCCGCTGCAGAGCTGGCCGCTGGCCTACTGGCCGGACGGTTCGCTGAAGTGGGTCGGCTTCGCGACCGTGGCGGGCCCGGAGACGGCCGGCCCGCTGGAGCTCGTGCCGGTCAGGACCAGGCCGCCGGCCGTCGCGCCGGGGGTGCAGGTCCGCGAGACCGCGAACGGCTACGAGATCGACACCGGGGCGCTGGTGGCCCGCGTCCCGCGCCGGGGGCGCTTCCTCATCGAGTCGCTCGTCGTCGATGGCCGCGAGGTCGCCCGCGAGGGGCGGCTGGTGGCGATCCTGCAGCACGGCCCCGATGGCGATGCGGGCGAGACGCCGCCGCGCGAGCGGTTCGTGAGCCGGGTCGACTCCGTCGCGGTCGAGCAGTCGGGCCCGGTGCGGGCGGTGGTCCGCATCCAGGGATTCCACGTGTCGGAGAGCGGCGAGCGAGCCTGGCTCCCCTTCACCGTGCGGCTCTACTTCCACGCCGGGCGCGAGCCCGTGCGTCTGGTCCACTCGTTCGTCTACGACGGGGACCAGGAGAAGGACTTCATCCGCGGACTCGGCCTGGCGTTCTCCGTCCCGATGCGGGAGCAAGTCCACAACCGGCACGTGCGGTTCGGCGGGGAAGGGGAGGGGATCTGGGCGGAGCCGGTGCAGCCGCTCACAGGGCGGGCTTTCCTGAGCCACGAGGGGCGGAACGTCTACCCCGACCAGGTCGCCGGGCGGCGGGTGCCCGACCGCGAGGCGTACGACGCGCGTGGGCAGGCGCTGATTCGCCACTGGGCGGTCTGGAACGACTACAGGCTGGTCCAGCCGACCGCGGATGGTTTCACGATCCAGAAGCGGACCGGCGACCACAGCGCCTGGGTGGACGCGGCGGCCGGGAGGCGCGCCTCGGGGTTCGTCTTCGTCGGGGACGTGAGCGGCGGGCTCGGGGTCGGGGTGAAGGACTTCTGGCAGTCGTACCCGGCGAGCCTAGAGGTCCGCAACGCGGCGGGCGAGGCGGCCGAGCTGCGGGTCTGGCTGTGGTCGCCCGACGCGCCCGTCATGGACATGCGCCACTACGACGTGGTCGGGCACGACCTGATCGCCAGCTACGAGGACTGGCAGCCCGGGTTCAGCATCGCGCACGGCGTGGCCCGCACCAGCGAGCTGACGCTCTTCCCGAGCGCGGCCGTGCCGTCCCACGCGGAGCTCTCCGCCGCGGCCCGGGCGAGCCGCGAGCCGCCGCTCCTGGTGGCCACCCCGGAGTACCTGCACGCGCTGCGCGTCTTCGGTTTCTGGAGCCTCCCCGATCGCTCGACGCCCGGGAAGCGGTGGATCGAGGAGCGGCTCGACAACCTCATCGCCTTCTACCAGAACCAGATCGAGGAGCGCCGCTGGTACGGCTTCTGGAACTACGGGGACGTCATGCACTCGTACGACCCCGTGCGGCACGTCTGGCGCTACGACATCGGCGGGTACGCCTGGGCGAACACCGAGCTGGCGCCCGACCTGTGGCTGTGGTACAGCTTCCTGCGCACCGGCCGGGCGGACATCTTCCGCATGGCGGAAGCGATGACCCGCCACACGAGCGAAGTGGACGTCTACCATCTGGGGCCGTTCGCCGGACTGGGCACGCGCCACAACGTCCGCCACTGGGGCGACGGCGCCAAGGAAGTGCGCGTGAGCCAGGCCACGCTCCGCCGCATCTACTACTACCTCACCACGGACGAGCGCACCGGCGATCTCATGCGGGAGGTCGTGGACGCGGATCACGCGCTGCTGGCGGTCGACCCCCTGCGCGTCGCGTATCCGGTGAGCGAGCATCCGCACCCCTACCCGACTCGCGCCCGGTTCGGGCCCGACTGGCTGGCCTTCGTCGGCAACTGGATGACCGAGTGGGAGCGGACGGGCAACACCCGCTACCGGGACAAGATCCTGACGGGCCTGCGGGACATCGCGCGGATGCCGTACGGTCCGTTCTCGGGGTGGGCCGCCGCCTTCGGCTACGACCCCCGCACGGGCCACCTCTACTACATCGGCGGCGAGTTCGAGGAGTCGAGCCATCTGGCGACGATCATGGGCGGCGCGGAGACGATGTTCGAGCTGGAGTCGCTCCTCGGCCCCAGCCGGGACTGGGCCCGGGTGTGGCTCCAGTACGCGAAGCTGTACAGCGCGCCGAAGGAAGAGTTCGCGAGGGAGTACGGCGTCGAGAAGGAGGAGCCCGGCGGCGACGGCCCCGCGTATGCCCGCCTGAACGCCTACGCCTACTACCGGCTGAAGGACCCGAAGTACGCCGAGCGGGCGTGGGCCCAGCTCCTCGGCACGGGGATCGGCATGGCGCGCCAGACCCGCACCGCGGCCCCCGTCCTGGTCGAAGGCCCCGAGGTGCTGCGGCCCGTGCACGAGATGCCGTTCGTCTCCACCAACGATGCGGCCCAGTGGAGCCTCAACGCCATCCAGGTGCTGGAGCTGGCCGGAGACCGCATGCCGGAACACCATCCGCTGTGGGAGGCGGCCACTTCGGAGGCCGAGAGCGGCGCGCCGGGCGCCTCCCGGGCCGCCGGGCAGGACTGAGCGGACGGGTGGCGCGCGGCGGGGCTCAGGTCTCCAGCTGCTCCACCCGCCTCCGCGCCACCCGCATCGGCACCACCATCGCCACGGCGGAGAGCACCACCGCACCCCCCAGCCCCAGGAGCAGGCCCGCCAGCCCGCCGGCGTCCAGCGGCACCCCCCGCACCTGCGCCCGCAGGACCGCGTAGACCGGCCGCGCCTCCAGCACCACCACCGCCGCCACGTACGCGGTCGCCACCATCATGAAGACCAGCCCGCCGAACCCCGTCGAGACCTGCGGCGCGCTCCCCGCCTCGAACCGCGGGAAGAGCACGCCGAACCCGATCGCCAGCGACGCGATCGCGAACGTCATGAGCACGATCGTCCCGAGCGAGACCGCCATCATGAACGGGCCCACGCGCAGGATCACGTTCGTCCCCAGCGTCAGTGCGACCGCCAGGATCAGCAGTGGCAGCGTCCCCGTCCAGTACTTCGTCCACAACAACGTCCCCATGTCCAGCGGCGAGGAGCGCAGCAACCAGAGCATCCGGCCCTCGAGGCTCACCGCAGGGAACAGGAACCGCGCCGCGATCGCGGCCAGCACGAAACCCGCCAGCCCCAGGTTCAGGAAGGCGACGACGTTGACGAGGTAGAACCCCACCTGCTCCCCGCTCCACAGCGGCAGGACCTTCACGTTGTACGTGTAGATCACCAGCAACACGCCCAGCAGGATCAGCTGCGACCACTGC
>DATCLG010000148.1:0-25140 GCA_036564015.1 Longimicrobiales bacterium | reverse complement strand
GACCGCCGCACCATCGAGCTCATGAACATCCTCCTCTTCTCCCTCCCGGGGACGCCCGTCATCTACTACGGCGACGAGATCGGGATGGGCGACAACATCTACCTCGGCGACCGCAACGGCGTCCGGACCCCGATGCAGTGGAGCAGCGACCGGAACGCGGGCTTCTCTCGCGCCAACCCCCAGAAGCTCTTCCTCCCCGTCATCGTCGACCCCGAGTACCACTACGAGTTCGTCAACGTCGCCATCCAGCAGGCGAACCCGAACTCACTGCTCTGGTGGATGAAGCGCGTCATCGCCCTGCGCAAACGCTACAAGGCCTTCGGGCGCGGCAGCATCGAGTTCCTCTACCCGGAGAACCGGAAGGTCCTGGCGTTCATCCGCTCCTACGGCGACGAGCGGATCCTCGTCGTGGTGAACCTCTCGCGGCTGGTGCAGTACGTGGACCTGGACCTCTCGGCGTACAGGGGGATGGTCCCCGTCGAGCTCTTCGGCCGCACCGAGTTCCCGCCGATCGGGGACCATCCCTTCTTCCTGACGCTGGGCCCCCACGCCTACTACTGGTTCGCGCTCGAGCCGCAGATGGCGCGGCCGGACGCCATCGCCCTCGCGGCTCCGGCCTCCTGGGAGGCGCTGCCGGTGCTCGCCGGCGGCTGGTCGGGGCTCTTCCGGGGCGCTGTCCGGCGCCAGCTCGAGGATGTGATCGCGAACTACCTGCCGGCCCAGCGCTGGTTCCGCGGGAAGAGTCGCCCGATCCGGACCGTCGTGATCGAGGACAGCATCGCCTTCTCTGCCGCCGGCGTGGAGGCCAACATCGCGCTCGTGCGCGTCGAGTACGTCCAGAGCGAGCCGGAGGTGTACGTGCTCCCCCTCGCCTTCGCCACGGGCGAAGCGGCGCACACCATCCTCCACGACCACCCGCAGGCGGCGATCGTCCGGCTCGCGGGGGATCGGCCGGGTGAGGAGGGGCTGGTCTACGACGCGATGGTCGACAGCGAGTTCTCCCGCGCGTTGCTCGACACCGTCATGACCCGCCGCCGGCACCGGGGCGCCGCCGGCGACCTCATCGGGTCGACGGCCCCGGCGTTCCGCCGCGCGCTCACGACCGACGAGCTCCGCCTCCAGCCCTCGCTCGTCAAGACGGAGCAGACCAACACCTCCGTGGTGTACGGCGATCGGTTCATCCTCAAGCTCTACCGCCACCTCGAGGAGGGCACGAGCCTCGACCTCGAGATCGGCCGCTTCCTCACCGGCGTCGGGTTCCCCCACACCCCCGCCGTCGTCGGGGCGGTCGAGTACCACCGCGAAGGGGCCCCGGCCCGCACGCTCGCCGTGGTCCACGAGTTCGTGCCCAACGAGGGCGACGCCTGGGCCTACACCCTCGACAGGCTCGGCGCCTACTTCGAAGGCGCCGCCGCCTCCGGCCTCTCCGTCCCCGAGATCCGGCCCACCGCCGCCGCGCTCCTCGACCTCGCCGACCGAGGCCTCGACTCCTTCGCCCGCGACGCCATCGGCAGCTACCTCGAGGATGCCCGGCTCCTCGGCCGCCGCACCGCCGAGCTCCACCTCGCCCTCGCCTCCGACCCCGAGAACCCGGCCTTCGCCCCAGAGCCCTTCACGCTCTTCTACCAGCGCTCCCTCTACCAGTCCATGCGGAGCGTGGCCGTCCAGACCCTGCAGCTCCTCAGCCGCCGGCTCGCCGACCTCCCCGAACCCAACCAGTCCGAGGCTCGGGAGGTGCTCAGCTACGAGGACGTCGCCATGCGCCGCTTCCGCGCCCTCCTCGAGGGAAAGATCACGGCCATGCGGATCCGGACCCACGGCGATTACCACCTGGGTCAGGTCCTCTACACCGGCAAGGACTTCGTCATCACCGACTTCGAGGGCGAGCCCGCGCGACCGCTCACGGAGCGGCGGCTCAAGCGCTCCCCGCTGCGCGATGTCGCCTCCATGCTCCGCTCCTTCGACTACGCCGCCAACGCCGCGCTGCTGCGCGACGACCTCGGCGCCGGCCTCGTCCGCCGGGTCGACCTGAACGTGCTCAACCAGTGGGCACGGTTCTGGTATGCCGGCGTCTCTGCGACTTTCTTGCGCGCGTACCTGGACGTGGAGGGGATCGAGACGCTCCTGCCGCGCGAGCGCGGCGAGCTCCAGGTGCTCCTGGATGTCTACCTGCTGGAGAAGGCGATGTACGAACTGGCTTACGAGCTCAACCATCGCCCGGGCTGGGCGAGCATCCCGCTCCGGGGGCTGCTCTATCTCCTGCGTCCGTAGGACGACCGTGCCGCGGTCATGATCCCCCAGCTCCGGGCTCTGGCTCGCCGGTACGGCGTCCAGACCACGTACTACGACATCGCCGGGCAGCGCTGCCAGGCCCGACCGGAGGCGCTGCTCGCCGTGCTCCGCTCCCTGGGCGCCCCCATCGAGCGTCCCGAGGACGTGGCCGCGGCGCTGCGTCAGCACCGGATCGCCCACTGGGAGCGAGGCGTGGACCCGGTGGCCGTGGCGTGGGGCGGCGGGCCCGTCCGGTTCAAGCTGCGGCTCCCGGCGAGGCGAGCGGACGGCTTCCTGCGCTGCCGGCTCACGCTCGAAACGGGCGAGGTCCGGAGCTGGAAGGCCGACCTGAGGCTATTGCCCACCATCGGGGGAGGCGAGGTGGGGGGGCGGCGCTACGTCGCCAAGCACTTCCGCCTCGCCGGGCAACTGCCCCTGGGGTACCACCGCCTCACATTGACCGCGGGCAAGCAGGCGTTCGAGATCCTGATCATCGCCGCCCCCGAGTCGGCCTACACCCCCGACGAGGAATGGCCCGGCGGCAGAGCCTGGGGCGTCTTCCTCCCCCTCTACGCCCTCCGCTCCAGGCGCAACTGGGGGATCGGCGACCTCACCGACCTGGACACGCTCGTGACCTGGACGGCGGGCCTGGGCGGCCGCGTGGTCGGGACCCTGCCCCTCCTGGCCGCGTTCCTCGACGAACCCTTCGAGCCGAGCCCGTACTGCCCCGCGAGCCGCCTCTTCTGGAACGAGCTCTACATCGACGTCCTCCGCATCCCGGACCTCGAGAGCTGCCCGGGCGCCTTCGAACGCGCCCGCTCGGCCTCCCTGCGCGCCGCGATCGCCAGGCTCAACCGCGCCCCCCTCGTCGACTACCGGGAGGTCGCCCGGCTCAAGCGTCAGATCCTCGAGGAACTGGCCCGCTGCTTCTTCGCGCGCGGCGGCGACGAGTCCCCCGAGTACCGCCGCTTCCTCGAACGCCACCCCCAGGTCCAGGACTACGCTCGCTTCCGCGCCGCGCTCGAACGCCGCCATGAGCCCTGGGGCCGCTGGCCCGACTCCCTACAGCACGGCGTGCTCGCCGACGGCGACTACGACCCGGAAGTCCGGAACTACCCCCTCTACGCCCAGTGGATCGTCCATGAGCAACTCCGGGCCCTCGCCGGGAAAGCCCGGCAGACCGGCGCTCGCCTCTACCTGGATCTCCCCCTCGGCGTCCACCCGGACAGCTACGACGTCTGGCGCGAGCGCGAGCTCTTCGCCCGGGACGCCTCCGCCGGCGCGCCGCCCGACCCCTTCTTCACCAGAGGCCAGAACTGGGGCTTCCCGCCCCTCAACCCCCGCGCCCTGCGGGAGCAGCGTTATCGCTACACGATCGCCTGCCTCCGCAGCCACCTCCAGTACGCCGGCATCCTGCGGCTCGACCACGTCATGAGCCTGCACCGGCTCTTCTGGGTCCCGCTCGGCTTCGACCCCGTCGATGGCGTTTACGTCCGCTACCCAGCCGACGAACTTTATGCCATCTTGTGTCTCGAGTCGCACCGCCATCGCGCCCTGATCGTGGGCGAAGACCTGGGAACCGTCTCGCGCGCGGTCCGCGCCACCATGGAACGCCGACGCATCCAGCGCATGCACGTCGTCCAGTTCGAGATCGCACCGGGCGCCGATCCGCCCCTGCCGCCCGTCCCCGAAGCCGCCGTGGCGGCCCTCAACACCCACGACATGGCCCCGTTCGCCGGGTTCTGGCAGGGGGCCGACATCCGGGACCGGCTGCAGTTCGGCCACCTCGACGACGCCGGCGCCCGCGTCGCCGAAACGCAACGCCAGGCGCTGCGCGAGGCCCTCATCGCCTTCCTCCGCCGCACCGGCACCCTCGGCGACGCCGAAACCCCAGACGCCGTGCTCCGCGCCATCCTCGCTCACCTCGCCTCCAGCCCCGGCCGCCTCCTCCTCGTCAACCTCGAAGACCTCTGGCTCGAAACCCGCTCCCAGAACGTCCCCGGCACGGCCCACGAACACCCGAACTGGCGGCGAAAGGCCCGCTTCGCCATCGAGGAGTTCTGCAACATGCCCGACGTCCTCGCCGCCCTGAACCACATCCAGCGCCTCCGCCACGCCAGCCCGAGCGACCACCATGCATGAAACCCTGGAGCGAACCGTTCGCCAGCCGGCTGAAAAGATCACCCTCCTCCGGCCCGACGACCTCTACCTCTTCAACGAGGGGAGCCACTTCCGGCTCTACTCCTGCCTCGGCGCCCACCCCCTCACCGTCGACGGCGTCGCCGGAACCTACTTCGCCGTCTGGGCCCCCAACGCCGAACAGGTCTTCGTCATCGGCGACTTCAACGGCTGGAACACCTCCTCCCACCCCCTCTGCCCACGCGATCAGTCGGGCATCTGGGAAGGCTTCATCCCCGGCGTCGGCAAAGGCACCCGCTACAAGTACCACATCGTCTCTCGCTACCACCACTACCGCGTCAACAAGGCCGACCCCTTCGCCTTCCACTACGAAGTCCCGCCCCGCTCCGCCTCCATCGTCTGGGACCTCGACTACACCTGGGGCGACCGCGCCTGGATGGAACAGCGCTGGCAGAAAAACGCCCTCGACGCGCCCATCAGCATCTACGAGGTCCACCTCGGCTCCTGGATGCGCGTGCCCGAGGAGGGAAACCGCTTCCTGACCTACCGCGAGCTCGCGCCCCGGCTCGCCGACTACGTCGAGCGCATGGGCTTCACCCACGTCGAGTTCCTCCCGATCATGGAGCACCCCTTCTACGGCTCCTGGGGGTACCAGATCACCGGCTACTTCGCTCCGACCAGCCGCTACGGCACCCCCCAGGACTTCATGTACCTCGTCGACTACCTCCACCAGCGCGGGATCGGCGTCATCCTCGACTGGGTGCCCTCCCACTTCCCCACCGACGAGCACGGGCTCGGCTTCTTCGACGGCACCCACCTCTACGAGCACGCCGACCCCCGGAAGGGATGGCACCCCGACTGGAACAGCTACATCTTCAACTACGGCCGCAACGAGGTTCGGGCTTTCCTGATCAGCAGCGCGATCTTCTGGCTGGACGTCTACCACGTCGATGGCCTGCGCGTCGACGCCGTGGCCTCGATGCTCTACCTCGACTACTCCCGCAAACCCGGCGAGTGGGTCCCCAACCAGTTCGGCGGCCGCGAGAACCTGGAAGCGATGAGCTTCCTCCGCCGCATGAACGAAGAGGTCTACCGCGTCTTCCCGGACGTCCAGACGATCGCCGAAGAGTCCACCGCCTGGCCGATGGTCTCACGTCCCACCTACATCGGAGGCCTCGGCTTCGGGATGAAGTGGGACATGGGGTGGATGCACGATACCCTGGAGTACCTCTCCAGGGATCCGGTGCACCGGAAGTACCACCACGACAACCTGACCTTCCGCCTCCTCTACGCCTTCCACGAGAACTTCGTCCTCGCGCTCTCGCACGACGAAGTGGTGCACGGCAAGCGTTCGCTTCTCGGGAAGATGCCCGGCGACGACTGGCAGAAGTTCGCCAACCTCCGGCTCCTCTTCGGCTACATGTTCGCCCAGCCGGGCAAGAAGCTGCTGTTCATGGGGGGCGAGTTCGGGCAGTGGCGGGAATGGAACCACGACGAGAGCCTGGACTGGCACCTGCTCGCCTACGCCCCGCACGCGGGCATCCAGCGGTGGGTGCAGGACCTCAACCGCGTCTACCGCGAGGAACCCGCGCTTCACCGGGCCGACTTCGACCCCGCGGGCTTCGAGTGGATCGATGCGAACGACGGTCCGAACAGCGTGCTGAGCTTCCTGCGCCAGGCGCCCTCGGCCCCGAACCCGTTCCTGATCGTCTGCAACTTCACACCCGTGCCGCGCTTCGACTACCGGGTCGGCGCGCCCCGGGGCGGGGTCTGGCGGGAGGTGCTGAACAGCGACGCGCGGGAGTACGGCGGCAGCGGGTTGGGGAACCTCGGCAGGGTGGTTGCAGAGCCGGTCCCCTGGCACGGCCGGCCTTACTCGCTCCGGCTCTGCCTCCCGCCCCTCGCCGCGCTGTTCCTCAAGCCGGAAGAGGGATCGGCGTGAGCTCGGGCGCCGCGTGAGGCGCTACAGTGATCCTGCGGGGCACGCCGCGGCCGCGGCGCCGGCAGGACAGAAGGGACGCCAGCGCCTCGTCCACGGCGCGCCCCGAACATGCTCGTACAAATATTGCCATTGCCCTGCCAAGGACACACTACGCGAGATGTCGATGCGCGCTCCGGGCGGACGGAGCCTGCGGCGGCACCCCGAACCCCGGCGAGCAGCCAAGCCCGCCCACCGCTACCCCCGCCCGGGGCCTCGCTCCCCGAACAGGCACGGTTGAATGGAACGCTACATCTGCATCCACGGCCACTTCTACCAACCGCCCCGGGAAAACCCCTGGCTGGAGGCCGTCGAGCTGCAGGACTCGGCCCATCCCTACCACGACTGGAACGAGCGCATCACCGCCGAATGCTACGCGCCCAACGCGGCCTCCCGGATCCTCGATCCACAGGGCCGCATCGTCGAGATCGTCAACAACTACAGCAAGATCAGCTTCGACTTCGGCCCCACCCTGCTGGCCTGGCTCGAGCTCAACGACCCGGAAACCTACCGTGCCATCCTCGAGGCCGACCAGGAGAGCCGACTCCGCTTCTCAGGCCACGGGTCCGCCATCGCCCAGGCCTACAACCACATCATCCTGCCGCTCGCCAACTCCCGCGACAAACGCACCCAGGTCCTCTGGGGAATCCGCGACTTCCGCCACCGCTTCGGCCGCGACCCCGAAGGCATGTGGGCGCCCGAGACCGCCGTGGACCTCGAAACGCTCGACATCTTCGCCGAAGCCGGCATCCGCTTCACCATCCTCGCCCCGCACCAGGCCAGCCGCGTCCGGCCCATCGGCAGTTCCACCTGGCAGGACGTCAATGGCGCCAGGATCGATCCCACTCACGTCTACCGGCTCCAGCTCCCCTCCGGCCGCGAGATCGCCCTCTTCTTCTACGACGGGCCCGTCTCCCGCGCGGTCGCCTTCGAGGACCTCCTCAACAACGGCGAACGCTTCGCCCAGCGCCTGGTCGGGCTCTTCGACCCCGGCCGCGATGCGCCCCAGCTCGTCCACATCGCCACCGACGGGGAGACCTACGGCCACCACCATCCCCACGGCGAGATGGCGCTCTCCTACGCACTCCATTACCTCGAATCCAGGGGCCTGGCTCGTCTGACCAACTTCGGCGAATACCTCGAACGACACCCGCCGACCCTGGAGGTCGAGATCTACGAGAACACCTCCTGGAGCTGCGCCCACGGCGTCGAACGCTGGCGCAGCGACTGCGGCTGCCACACCGGCGGCCAGCCGGGATGGAACCAGGCCTGGAGGAAGCCGCTGCGGGACGCGCTCGACTGGCTGCGCGACACCCTCTCCCCCCGGTACGAGGCGATGGCCCGCCAGTACCTCGCCGACCCCTGGGCCGCACGCGACGACTACATCGAGGTGATCCTGAACCGCTCCGCCGATTGCCTGGACGCCTTCCTCGCACGCCACGCCACCCGGCCACTCACCCCCGAGGAGAAAACCACCGTCGCCCGGCTCCTCGAGCTACAGCGGCACGGGATGCTCATGTACACGAGCTGCGGCTGGTTCTTCCACGAGCTGTCCGGCATCGAGACGGTGCAGGTGCTCCAGTACGCGGCGCGCGCGGTGCAGCTCGCACAGGAGCTGTTCGGCGACGACATCGAGGCCGGCTTCCTCGAACGGCTCGAACAGGCGAAGAGCAACATCCCTGAGCGCGGCGATGGCCGGCGGATCTACGAGACCCTCGTGAAACCGGCCACGGTGGACCTCCTCAAGGTCGGCGCGCACTACGCCGTCAGCTCCCTCTTCCAGCCCTACGCCGGGCAGACCAGGGTCTACTGCTACACCGTCGACCTCGAAGGCCGCCACAGCCTCGAGGCCGGCGACGTCAAGCTCATCGCCGGGCGGGCGCGCGTCACCTCCGAGATCACCCTCGAGTCCGCCCGCCAGGCCTTCGGCGTCCTCTACCTCGGCGGCCAGAACCTCCACGGCGGCATCCGCACCCTGGAGGACGAGAGCACCTACCAGGCCCTCGTCGACGAGCTCGAGGCCCCCTTCCGCCAGGGCGACCTCCCCGCCGTGCTCGGCGTGCTGGACCGACGCTTCCACGGCTCGACCTACTCCCTCAAGTCGCTCTTCCGCGACGAGCAACGCAAGATCCTTGGACGCATCCTGGAGTCCACAGTCGAAGAGGCCGCCGACATCTACCGCGAGATCTACGAGCACAACGCGCCGCTCATGCGCACGCTCTCCGACCTCGGCATCCCGCTACCCCCGGCCCTGAAGATCGCCGCCGAGTTCGTCCTGAACACCAGCCTGAGCCGCGTCTTCGCCACCCAGACCCCCGACCTCGAACGGGCCCGCGCGCTCCTGGAGGAGGCCCGGGCCAGCGGTGTCGCCCTGAATGCCCGCGAGCTAGGCTACGCGGTCCGCACCGCCCTCGAATGGCTCGCCGAACGGCTGCACGACACCCCCGCCGAGCTCGACCTCCTCGAGCGCCTCCTCGACGCCGCACGCTTCGCGACCTCCCTCCCCTTCGAGGTCAACCTCTGGCGCGTCCAGAACCTCTGCTACGACATGCTGCGCAACGCATTCCCAGAGTTCCGGCGCCGCGCCGACCAGGGCGATCGCCTCGCCCAGGAATGGGTCCGCCACTTCGTCCAGCTCGGCGAGACCCTCTCCATCGCCGTCGCGTAGGAAGCGGCCGTGCGCATCCCCGTGGCGACCTACAGGCTGCAGCTCGACCGCAACCTCGGCTTCCAGCACGTCCGTGCCCTGATTCCCTACCTCCACGCGCTCGGCATCTCCGACCTCTACCTCTCCCCCATCCTCGAAGCCCGGCCCGGCAGCCCCCACGGCTACGACGTCACCGACCCCTGTCGCCTCAACCCCGAGCTGGGGACCGACGCCGACTTCGATGCCCTCACCCGCGAGCTCCAGGCCCGCGGCATGGGCCTCCTCCTCGACATCGTCCCCAACCACATGGCCGCCCACCCCGCCAACCCCTGGTGGCACGACATCCTCGAGCACGGCCCCAGCTCACCCTACGCCTCCTTCTTCGACATCGACTGGCGCCCCAGCCGCGGCGGACTGCCCAACAAGGTCGTCCTGCCCGTCCTCGGCCACCCCTACGGCCAGACCCTCGAGAACGGCGAGCTCTCCCTCGCCTTCCAGAACGGCAGCTTCTTCATCCAGTACTACGACGCCCGGCTGCCCCTCGACCCCAGGTCCTACCCCGCCATCCTCACGCACCGGCTCAAGATCCTCGCCCGCACCACCGGCTCCGACCATCCCGGCTTCAAGGCCCTGCTCGACCTCACGGCCGCGTTCCAGCGCCTCCCGGCGCGCAGCACCAGCGACCCCGTCAAACGCGCCGAGCGCCGCAACACCGCCCAGTCCCTCCGCCAGCAGCTCTGGGCCCTCTACGTCGAACACCCGGAGATCCGCTCCTTCATCGACGAAAACGTCCGGATCTTCAACGGCCGGACCGGCGACCCCGCCAGCTTCGCCCTCCTCGACCGGATCCTCGCCGATCAGGCCTACTGGCTCGCCTTCTGGAAAACCGCCTCCCAGCAGGTCAACTACCGCCGCTTCTTCGCCATCAACGACCTCGTCGGCGTACGCGTCGAGGATCCCAGCGTCTTCGAGGCCACCCACGCCCTCATCCTCCGCCTCGTCCGCGAGCGCAAGGTCACTGGCCTGCGCATCGACCACCTCGACGGGCTCTACGACCCCGCCGCCTACCTCCGCCGCCTCCGCGGCCGCATCGCCGGCTCCGCGGCGGAAACGCCCGGCTTCTTCATCGTCGTCGAGAAGATCCTCTCCGGCGATGAATCCCTCCCCGAAGACTGGCCCGTCGCCGGCACCACGGGCTACGACTTCCTCGGCCTCGTCAACGGCCTGCTCGTCGACGCCCGCGGCCTCCAGGCCCTCGACTCCGCCTACGCCCGTCACCTCGGCCGCAGACAACGCTTCGACGACGTCGCCTACGAGAACAAGAAACGGGTCATCGAGCAGCTCTTCGCCGGCGAGATCGCTCCGCTGCAGGAACAGCTCAGCCGCCTCGCCAAACACGACCGCCACGCCCGCGATCTCCCCGCCCCCCTCCTCGCCCACGCCCTCGTCGAGGTCACCGCCTGCCTCCCCGTCTACCGCACCTACGTCAGCCGCGCCGGCGTCTCGCCCCGCGACCGCCTCCACATCGAGCACGCCATCCACGAGGCGAAACGCAGGAACCCCCTCAGCGCCGTCGCCTTCGACTTCCTGCAACGCGTCCTCCTGCTCGGAAGCCCGGGCCGCCCACCGGGCGTGCGCAAGGAAGCCTGGCGCCGCTTCACCATGCGCTGGCAGCAACTCACCGGCCCCGTCATGGCCAAGGGCGTCGAGGACACCGCCTTCTACGTCTACAACCGCCTCGTCTCGCTCAACGAGGTCGGCAGCGACCCCGGCAACGGCAGCCTCTCCGTCGACGAGTTCCACCGCCGCTGCCTCGCCCGCCAGGAGCGCTGGCCCTCAACCCTCAACGCCACCGCCACCCACGACACCAAGCGCGGCGAGGACGTCCGCGCCCGCATCCACGTCCTCTCCGAAATGCCCGCAGCCTGGGCCAGCCACCTCAACCTCTGGCGCCGCACCAACCACCCGAAAAAACGCACCGTCGCCGGCCTCCCCGTCCCCGATCCCGCCGAGGAGATCCTCCTCTACCAGACCCTGCTCGGTACCTGGCCTCTCCAGGAGGACGAGCTCCCCTCCTTCCGGGAACGCCTCCGCCAGTACCTCGTCAAGGCCGCCCGCGAGGCCAGCGTCCACACGAACTGGGTCTCCCCCGACCCCGACTACGAGGCCGCCCTCGTCGCCTTCGTCGACGACATCCTCGAACCCGACGACCCCGACCGGAACGAGTTCCTCCGGGACTTCCTCCAGTTCCAGAGGATCATCGCCTTCCACGGCGCCCTGAACTCCCTCGCCCAGCTCCTCCTCAAGACCACCGCGCCCGGCATCCCCGACTTCTACCAGGGAACCGAGCTCTGGGACTTCCACATGGTCGACCCGGACAACCGCCAGCCCGTCGACTTCGACACCCGCGCCCGCCTCCTCTCCAGCCTCGCCAGCCTGCCCCTCGGCCCCGCCACCGTCGCTGAACTCCTCGCGCACTGGCCGGATGGACGCATCAAACTCTACGTCGCCGCCCGCGTGCTCGGCTTCCGCCGGGCGCACCCCGACCTCTTCGCCCGCGGCGCCTACCTGCCGCTCGCCTGCTCAGGACGAAAGCGAAACGCTGTCGTCGCCTTCGCCCGCCACACCCCCGGCGATTGGGCGGCCACCGTCGTGCCGCGGCACACCGCCAGGCTCACCACTGCGGGACGGTTCCCCCTGGGCGAGTCCGTCTGGGCAACGACGTCCCTCGTACTTCCGCCCGCCGCCCCGACCCGCTGGGTCAACGTCCTCACCGGCGAAGAGCTCCGCGCGCTCGCCTCGGGCCGCAGGCAGACCCTGCGCCTCGCGGCCATCTTCGCCCACGCGCCGGTCGCGCTCCTCCACGCCAACCCCTAGCACGTCGAGCGGAGACCGCGCTGTCCGACCGGTGACGCGATTGCACGACCCGGAAAGGAGACGGGACCCCAGCAGGGTGGAGCCGGGCCGAGGGCGGGGTCGCTGCCCGGCTCTCGCCGCGCCCGGAAGGCGATGGAACCACGGAAGGCACACGAGGCAGGACCGGCGCGCGAGCCACGCCTCCTGGCAGCGTCGCGCGAACCGGCAACACTTCGGCCGGGTAGCTGCGCCACCCGGCCGATCTCTCAGGGAAACTCAGGCGACCGCGCCGCGGGATCTGCTCAACCCGCCGCCCGCAGCTTCCGGATCTCCTCCGTCAGCCGCGGGAGGACCTCCAGGACATCGCCCACGATCCCGTAAGTCGCGACCTTGAAGATCGGCGCATCCGGGTCCTTGTTGATGGCGACGATCGTGCGGGCGCCCCGGATCCCCGCCAGGTGCTGCATCGCGCCGCTGATCCCCACCGCGATGTAGAGCTGCGGGGAGACGGTCTTCCCGGTCTGCCCCACCTGCTCGGAGTGCGGCCGCCACCCCGCATCCACCACCGCCCGCGAGGCGCCGAGTGCGCATTGCGGCCCGAGCGCCATGCACAGCTCCTCCAGCAGGTGCCAGTTCTCGGGCCCCTTCATCCCCCGCCCCCCGCTCACCACGATCGGCGCCTCCGCGACATCCACGTGCGTGTGCTCCGTCACCACCTCCCGCACCCGCACTCGCCAGGACTCCGGCCGGATCCCCACGTCGAGCCGCTCGACCGACCCCGCAGCCGGCCGCTCCTCCGGCCGGAACATGTTCGGCCGAACCGTCACCAGCCGCGGCTCCGCCTCGAGGACCACCTCCGCCATCGCCCGACCCCCGTACACCGGCCGCGTCACCACCAGCTCCCCGTCCTCCACGGCCAGCCCCACCGCGTCGCCCGCCAGCGGCAACTCCAGCCGCGCCGCCACCCGCGGCGCCAGATCCTTCCCCAGCGCGCTCCCCGGAAAAAGAACGGCGTAGTAGTCCTGCCCCCGGATCAGCTCGGCGACGATCTCCGTCATCCCCTCCGGGGAGTACAGCCGCAGGGCGTCGCTCTCCACCACCCACACCCGCTCCGCGCCGTAACGGCCCAGCCCCCCCGCCTCTCCCGCCACCCCGGGCGGCCCCGCCACCACCACGTCCACCTCGCCCCCCACCCCGTCCGCCACCACCCGCGCCGCCGTCACCACCTCCGCCGACACCCCGCGCAACGCGCCATCCCGCTGTTCCGCGACCGCCAGTACCTTCGGCATCGCCCTTCCCTCCCCCCTCAGAGCACCTTCGCCTCTTCCCTCAGCAGCCGGACCAGCTCCGGCACCGCCTCCGGCCCCGTCCCCACGATCCGCCCCGGCTGACGTTCCGGGGGATACCTCAGTGCACGCACCCGGACCCGATTCGGCCCCGGACGCGCCTCCTTCTCCTCCAGCGGCTTCTTCTTCGCCGCCATGATCCCCTTCAGCGAGGCGTACCGCGGCTCGAACTTCCCCTTCGTGATCGTCAGCACCGCCGGGAGCGGCGACTCCACCACCTCTACCCCACCTTCCACCTCCCGCCGGCAAACCACCTGCCCATCCCCCACCTCCACCTCCGCCACCGCCGTCACGCACGGCAGCCCCAGCAGCTCCGCCACCATCGGGCCCACCTGCTGCTGCTCGTCGTCCGCGGCCTTCAGCCCGAAGAGGATCAGATCGGCCTGCGCGCCCCCCAGCTCCGCCGCCAGCGCCCGCGCCGTGGCCAGCCCGTCCATCGTCGTCTCACCCCGCAACAGCACCCCGCGGTCCGCCCCCATCGCCAGCACCGCCCGCAGCGACTCCCCCGCCGCAGCGTCCCCCACCGTCACCGCCACCACCTCCCCCTCTCCCCGCGCCTCCTTCAGCCGCAGCGCCGTCTCCACCGCGTACTCGTCGTAAGGGCTGACGATGTACTTCAGCCCCGCCGGATCCACCGCGGTCCGGCTCTCCGCGATCCGGATCCGCGCCTCCGTGTCCGGAACCCGCTTCACACAGACAACGATCCGCACGCCTCCCCTCCTTCAGGTGCCCGCCCCAGGCTCTCTCGCCAATCTACCCGCCGCCGCCCTCGCTGTCCACCGAACCCGCTCCCTCCGCCCCCGGCCGGCGACGCCGGAACAGATGTTGCCCCAGTAGATCGCTGGACCAGCACTCTGTCGCATGCAAAACCCGTGGCCTCAACGGCCACGCCCTGGAGGGAAACATGGCCAGGAAACGTAGCGACGCTCGACTCAGGCGACTCCGTCGCCAGCTCGAACGCGAGGGCAAGCCGACCATGATCGGCCAGCCCTACGAAACCAGCCGCGAACTCGTCGAGGAGGGCGAACGCAAACGCACCGGCACCAACCTGGACATCGGCGAGGAACGCAGCGAGGAACAGCTCAGGGAGATGCAACGCTGGCGCCGCGGCTGAGCCGCCCGCCGGCTCCCCCACAACCACACGCGCGGCAGGGATGACCATCCCTGCCGCGACATCGTGCCCGCCTGCGCGCCTTCCAGGAAACCCGCCACACCAGCCTGCGCCGCCACTCACCTCCGGGCTCGGCCGACCGCGTCCGGCGTCGAGCCTCGAGACTCGACGCCAGACCCGCGGATCGGAACCCCCGGCTCCTCGTACTCCCGCTCAGGGTCGTACGGCTTCGGCAGCCAATCCGGCTCGTCCCCTCGCTCCGGCCCCACCGGCCCCGGCTCCTCTTCCGGCTCGTACTCAGGTTCTTCGCCCGGTGCCCCCGGAATCGGCAGCGGCTTGTCCGGTTTCGGCCCCGGAACCGTTGCCATCTCCGTCCTCCTTCTCTGGCAACACCTTCCAGCTCACGTCTCGCCAGAAACATTTGGCGCAGATGGCGTGCCAGACGAAGGAGTCAGCCGAGCACCGCTCCGAGCACACGCAGCACGTTCCCCCCCAGGAGCTTCTTCACCTCCACCTCGCCCCACCCGCGCTGCAGCAACAGCTCCGTCAGCCGCGGCACGTCCGACGCGTCCCGCAGTCCCGCCGGCAGCGTCTCGATCCCGTCGAAATCGCTCCCCAGCCCGACATGGTCGATCCCGGCGACCTGCACGATGTGCTCGATGTGGTCCGCCAGCTTCGTCAGCGGGACGGGCTCCAGTCGCGCCGCCACCTCGGCCTCGAACCAGCGTCGCGCCTCGGCCCGCGCCCGCCGGGCATCCCCGTACTGCCGCGTCAGCCGCTCCCGCAGCGCCGTCGCCTCCCGCTCGATCCGCTCGTACCCCGCCGCGTAGCGGGCATCCAGGAACGTCGGAAAGAAATTCACGCCCACCACGCCGCCGTTCTGCGCGAGGGCGCGGAGCTGCTCATCGCGGAGGTTGCGGGAATGATCGGCAAGCGCGCGAGCGTTCGAGTGGCTGGCAATGACCGGCGCCGACGTCGTCTCCAGGACATCCCAGAAGGTGTCCTCCGAGACGTGCGAGACGTCGACCAGCATGCCGAGCCGGTTCATCGCCTGCACGACCTGCCGGCCGAACGCCGTCAGACCCCCGTGCCGCGGCGGCGAGCACGACGCGTCAGCCCAGTCGTTGGCGTTGTTCCACGTCAACGTCATGTAGCGGGCGCCGCGGTCGTAGAGCGCCTCCAATTTCTCGATCGAGTTCTCGATCGCGTGGCCGCCTTCCACGCCGATCAGCGCCGCGACCTCGCCCTCGCGGACCGCGTCGAGGAGCCCCGCGCAGCTCGTGACGAGCCGGATTCCCGGCGTCCGGCCGACGACGCGGTGGATCGCCTCCACCAGCTCCATCGCGTGGTCGAACGCCACGCCGGGAGCCGCCTTCTCCTCCGGCACCCAGGCGATGAAGAACTGGGCGGAGATCCCGCCCTCGCGGAGGCGCGGCAGATCGATGTGGCCGGTCGTGTGGCGAGCGCCGAAGTCGTAGTCGGGTTCGAGGAAGAACTCGCTCGGCGTGTCGGCGTGCAGGTCGATGACGATCGCCTCGCGGTGCAGCTGCCTGGCCCGCTCGCCGGCCTCCAGGATCGGTGGATCTCCCATCATGGCCGTGATACCCAGGGGTTCCCGCGTACGTAGAAGCGGAGCGGCCAGTCCTGGGCGCGGGTGACGCCGATCCGCGGGCCGACCGCGACGGCCTCGTCGGGCACCGGCTCACCGGCCGCGAGCACGAGCGGCGGCTCCTGCAGCGGATGCCCGTCCAGCGCGCCGGTGATGCCCAGCGCCTCGGCCAGTCGGGCGGGGCCGCTGGTCAGCTCGTGGTCGCGCCGTAGCCGCCGGCGGCGGCGCATCGTCTCGATCCCCGCCAGCGGCTCCAGCGCGCGGATCAGCACCGCGGCCGGGTAACCCTCGGGGCCGGTGACCACGTTCAGGCACCAGTGGAGCCCGTAGATCCGGTACACGTAGGCGATCCCGGGCGGCCCGAACATCGAGGCGTTGCGCGCCGTCCGGCCGATCCGCTCCGCGGCGTGGGAGGCGGGGTCGTGGGGGCCGACGTACGCCTCGGCCTCCACGATCCGCCCCACCGTCTCCTCACCGCCAACGGTAGAAATGAGAACGCCGCCCAGGAGATCCCGGGCGACACTCTCCGCCGGCCGGTCGAAAAATGCGGCCGGGATCGGGTCGAAGTCGCGGCTTGCCCGGCTCAATCGCCCCCGCCGGCCGCGACTTCGGTCCTCCGGGCTCTGCGGCTCTGGCCGCCCCGCCGGCTGCCCCGACGGCCGCGCGACCGACCGGAGCGACCGCCGGCCTTCTTCTCCGCCGCAGGCGCCGCTTCCGCCGCGCCCCCCGCCGGCGTCTCGGGCTGCGGCTCGGGCGCGGCCGCTGTCACCTCCACGACCGGGGCCGCCTCGGCACGGCGGGCCGCACGGTCAGCAGCCCAGGCTTCCAGGAGAACGTTCGCGCGCCGCGCACCCAGGATCTCCCGCACGCGCTCCGCCTCCTCATCGAGGACCCGGAACACGTTCTCCGCACCCAGCGCCTGGACGAGCTGCTCGGCCGTCTTCCGGCCCACGCCCTTGTAGTTGGTGGAGAGATACTCCACCACCGCCGGCGCCTCCATGGGCAGGCCCAGCTCCGCCGCGATGTCGCGGGGAGCGGCCTCGACCGCCTGCGGCTGCGCCGCGGCCTCGGCCGCCGGAGCCTCCTCCTGCGTCCGGGCACGCCCGCTCCTCCGCTGCCGGCCACCCCGCCCCTTCCGCTCCCGCTCCGCCGTGGCGGGCTCCGCGGGCGCCTCAGCCACGACCGGCACCGGCTCCGTCACAGGCTCGGCCGCAGCCGCCGCCGCCTCCACCGCAGCCGGCGCCGCCGGCTCCGGCTGCGTGCCGTTCCGCTCGCCGTCCAGGCTCACCGTTTGCCCCGCCAGCAGCGGCGGCGGCGACGACAGCGTCAACACACGCCCACGGCTGCCGCGCCGGAAGCCCAGCCCGATCGTGGGCCTGGACACCGGCCGTACCACAGCCGGCTGCCCATCCGACGACGACGCCGCGACCGGACCACTGGCTGCCGGCGCCGTCACCTTCGCCGCCTCCCGCTCCGCACGCGCCTCCGCCGGCTCCGTCCGCTCCTGCGCCTTCGGCTCGCGCCGGCCGCCTCGCTTCCCGGACTCGGCCTCCTCCACCTTGCCGGCGCTCGCCTCGGCGCGCCGGCCCGCCGGCAGCGACACCTCGTACCGGCCACCCGCCGCCTTCCGGAGGTCGATCACCTCCGAGTCGTGCGCCTGCCGCAGGAACCGGCTGAACTTGCCAAAGCCGAGCCGCGACTCATCCCACCCGGGCTCGAGCTCCAGCATCCGCCGCTTCACGTCCGAATCCCGCACCGGCTCCCCGCGCTCCCCCACCAGATCCGCCACCGCGCGCGTCAGGAGCTCGTACGCCGCGCGCAGCTCGCTCGCGCGACCCTCTTCCCCGGCCGCCCCGGACTCCCGCGCGGCCGGCTTCGCCTCCACCGCCTCCCGGCCAGCACCCGCCTCAGACCCGGACCGCCGCGACCGCGAGCCCGACTTCCGCTCCCCGGCCCGCGCACGCTCCGCCGACCCGGCAGCGGCCTCCACCGCCTCCCCCACGACCTCCTCCGCCTCACCATCGTCCGGCGGCGCAACCTCGAACTGCCCGTTCTCCAGCTTCTTCAGCCGCAGATGCCCCCGCGCCGCCGCCTCCTGCAGGAACCGGCTGAACTTGCTGAACCCCAGCGCACCCTCGTCGAACGCCGGGTCCAGCTCCATCATCACCTGCTTCAGCCGGTCCGACCGCATCACATCCTTCGACGCGGCCATCTGCCGCACCGCCTGCTCCACCAGCTCCCACGGGTCCGGCCGCTCCCGAACCTCCTCATCCCCCGCCCGCGTCAGACCCGTCAGCGCCGAGTACGAGTAGTACTCATCACAGTTCTGCACCAGCAGATCCGAGCTCGACTCCTTGATCCCCACCCCGATGACGTACTTCCCGTACTCCTTCAGCTTGAGGACCAGGCTACTAAAATCAGAATCGCCCGTGAGCAGGATGAACGTCCCGATCTCCGGGCGAGTGAAGACGAGCTCCAGAGCGTCGATCGCCAGACGAATGTCCGTCGCGTTCTTCTTCGTGCTGCCGTACGCCGGCGCAAAGATCAGATCGACCGACGCCTCCGAGAGCGGGGCAATGTACTGCGGATAACGCCGCCAATCCGCGTAGGCCCGCTGAACCGCTACCTTCCCCTTGATAATGTCGCTGTTCAGGAGCTTCTTCAGCTCCTTCGAGAGGTCGCTGCGAATCCCCATCGTCACATTGTCGAAGTCGATGAGGAGCGCAGCGTTCGGTGCGTTCTGCACCGGTACGGCAGGCCTCCCCTGATGGGGGGCCCGAGCAAACTGTGCAGCCATATCCCTCGCGTTACTGGTTCGTGTAAACCTTCCGCGAGGCCCTTCCCACCCCAGGACCCTCCCGACCACCCCCTCCCCGGCGAACCACGGGCGAAGGACGGAGGACCGCCTCCCTAACGCGGTCCTCGATCCCCGGCCCCCGTCCCCTGAACAGGAAGAGGCACGGCCAGGCTGCAGTCCGCGAGTCGACCCGAAGGGTCTCGCAACACCACACTACCACCGGCGGCCGTCTCGCGCTCCACGGCCGGCCACGCGCCCCCCGGCGCTGGCCACCGCCCTCACGGGCGGCGAGACGACTCCTCCGCGCTCACCATCCGCGCGAGCTCGACACGCCGGACTTTCCCACTCCCCGTGAGCGGGAACGAATCGAAAAAGCGCACCAGGTCCGGAACCTTGTAGTCCGCCAGCGCGCCTCGACACCACTCCTTGATCTCTTCGCCCGTCACGATCGCCCCCTCCACAGGGACGATGCAGGCGCAAACCAGCTCGCCCAGCACCTCGTGCGGCAAGCCCACCACCACCACATCCGCCACCGCCGGATGCGCATGCAGCCGATCCTCCACCTCCCGCGGGTACACGTTGAACCCGCCCCGGATGATGAGCTCCTTCCGCCGCCCCACGATGTGCAGATACCCCTCCTCGTCCACCATCCCGAGGTCGCCCGTCAGGAAATACCCGTCCTCGTCGAAAGCCTGGGCCGTCTCGCCCGGCTGGCGATAGTACCCCTTCATCACCCCCGGACCCTTCACCGCAACCTCGCCCAGGCTCTCGACCGGCAGCACGCTCCCGTCCAGGTCCAGGATCCGAATCTCGATCCCGTCCAGCGGCCGGCCCACCGTCTGGACCTGCTTGTCCTCCGGATCCTCCGGCCGCGTCAGCGTCACCGTCGACGCCGTCTCCGTCAGCGAGTACGCCACCTGCAGGTTCGGACACAGCTCCGCCCGGATCCGCCGCACCTGCTCATCACTGATCGGCGCACCCGCCACGATCCCCACACGCAACGACGAAAGGTCCCGATTCGCCTTCCGCTGCTCCCGCAGCTCCGTCAGGAACACCGTCGGGACCCCGTAATGCACCGTCACCCGATGACGCTCGATCAGCTCCAGCGCCTCCGCCGGATCGAACTGCTCCTGCAGCACCAGCGACGCCCCCGCCGCCAGCGTCCCCAGGATCCCCGGACCCAGCCCGAAGACGTGGAACACCGTCGTCACCCCGAACACCACGTCGTCCGGCGTCAGCCCGATCGCCTCTACCGTCCCCGCCGCCGCGCTCAGCAGGTTCCAGTGCGTCAGCGCCACGCCCTTCGGCTTCCCCATCGTCCCGGACGTGTACAGGATCGCGAACACGTCCTCTTCCGGGTTGACCCGCACCTCCGGCACCGCCCGCCCCTCCCCACTCGACAGCAGATCCTCGAACTGGTAGATCCGGTCGTCGTACCAGAGATCCTCCTCCCCCACCGTCACCACGTACTGCAGGTCCGGCAGCGACGTCAGGAACCCTTCGAACAGCTCCAGATAATCCGTGCCCCCGAAGGACTCCGCGCTGATCACCACCACCGCCTCCGAGTGCCTGAGCATGTACTGCAGCTCCGGCACCGTGTAGCGCGGATTCAGCGGGACGATGACCGCGCCCAGCTTCGCCGCCGCGAACATCGAGATCACGAACTCGGGCCAGTTCGGCAGGTCCAGCGCGATCCGGTCCCCCGCCTCGATCCCCAGTTCGTGCAGCGCCGCCGCCAACGCCGTGGCACGAGCATCCACCTGCCCGTAGGTCAGCCGCCGAGAGCCGTAAATCAGGAAGACGCGGTTCGGATCTTCCGCCGCCTGTGCCTCCAGCACCTGGGCGACCGAACGCCCCCGGAAGCGCTCGCTGAGCGCCATCAGCCCTCCATCGGTGATTGCCGCTGCCCGCCCCCGCTGGTCACGGGCGAGCCGACGAACTCGGCCACGCACGAAACATAGCGTCGCGGCCGACTTACGTCAAACAGTGGCACCGTCTGGAGATACCCCGCTGCCCCGATCTGGTTCGACCACGCCCCGCTTCGCCCCTCCCGCCAGCACCCCCACCACCACGTCGTCCTCGACCGCCATCGACCAGTCCCCATCCGGCGTCCGCGCCACCGCGCCCAGCCGCGCCAGCAGCGTGTACCGGATCCGCGACTGGCGAGCCTTCTTGTCCAGACGCGCCGTCGCCAGGATCGCCTCCGCCGGGACCTCGGCCGGCAGCTCGACCGGCAAGCCCAGCCGGTTGAGCACCCGCCGCAACGCCTCCGCCGTCCCCGGCTCCGTGATCCCCGCCGCCTCCCCCACCTCCGCCTCCGCCACCATCCCGATCGCGACCGCGAACCCGTGCGGCAGCGCGTAACCCCGCAACGCCTCCAGGGCATGGCCCACCGTGTGGCCGAAGTTCAACGCCTTCCGCGGACCCCGCTCGTACGGGTCCTCCGCCACGAACCCGGCCTTGATCTCCACCGACCGCTCCACCAGCCGCGCCAGCGCCACCGGATCCCGCGCAAAAAGCCGCTCCGCCGCCTCCTCGATCCCCCAGAAGTAGCCGGCATCCGCGATCGCGCCGTGCTTCACCGCCTCCACCAGACCCGCCCGGAACTCCACCTCCGGCAACGTCCGCAGCACCTCCGGATCCATGATCACCGCCCGGGGGTGATGGAACGCCCCCACCAGATTCTTCCCCGCCGGCGCGTCCACCCCCGTCTTCCCGCCGATCGACGCGTCCACCATCGCCAGCAGCGTCGTCGGCACCTGCACCACCGGGATCCCGCGCATGTACGTCGCCGCGACGAACCCCGCAAGGTCCCCTGTCACCCCTCCGCCCAGCGCCACCACACACCCGTCCCGCCCCAACCGCCGCTCCAGCAGCGCATCCGTCAGCGCCGCCCAGCTCTCCCGCGTCTTGTGCTGCTCCCCCGCCGGAAACGTCACCAGCTCCGCGTCCAGCCCCGCACCCGCCAGCCCGGACATGACCCTCTCACCATACAGCCCCGCTACCGTCGCATCCGCCACGACCGCGTACCGGTGCGCTGGCGCCACCTCCCCCAGCAGCGCAGGGAGCTCCGCCAGCACGCCAGGCTTCACCACCACGTCGTAATCCGACGGGGGCGCTGGCGGCGGCGAAATCCGCAGACGGAACACCGCCTCGCTCATCGACGCAGCAACACGTTCAAAAGGATCGTCAGGATCAGGCTCAGCAGCAGCATGAGCCCCAGCGGGAAGTACACCGTGACGTTGCCCCGCCGCCAAACAATGTCCCCCGGCAGCCGCCCCAGGCCCAGCCGCTCAAGGATCACGAACACCAGCCCCACCACCGCCAGCAACAGCGCGGCGCCCAACAGCAGACGCCCCACCGTCCCCAGGCTCATGCGCACGCCTCCCGTGGCATGTGCCAACGCTCCATCCCCGTTCCCGCCAGCGTCTCCTCGACCAGCCACTTCACGAGCGGCCTGAACCCCTGCCGCTCCCGGTACACCTGCCGCATCCGGTCCGCCGCCGTCCCCCGCTCGAGCAGCGTCTCGAGATGGCCGAACGCCTCAGCATCGCCCAGCGCCTCCGCCGGCCCGATCAGCCGGTCGATCAGCCCGCGCAACGACGCCCGCATCGGCGTCGCCCCCGTCTCCGACCCGGGATCCACCAGGCACGCGTCCAGCCCCCAACGCGCCGCCCGCCAGAGATTGTCGCCCAGCAACGAATCCTGCACCGAGGCCGAAAACCCCGCACACCGCTCCTCCGCCACCAGCCCCTCCGCCGCCGCGAACACCAGCGCGCGGGCAAGCGCCGCGATCGCCACCGCATCCTCCACCCGCGGACACGCGTCCGTCACCCGGAACTCCAGCGTCGGATACACGCTGTGCGGGCGCAGCCCCCAGTAGATGCTCCGCAGGTCCCCGACCGCGCCCGTCTGCAACAGCAGGTCCGCCAACCTCCCGTACTCCTCCTGCGACTCCAGCCGCGGCGGGATCCCGCCGACCGGCCAGCGCCGCCACAGGATCATCCGGTACGATGCGTACCCGGTGTCCTCGCCCTCGTAGTACGGCGAGCTGCACGACAGCGCCAGGAGCTGCGGCAGGTAACACCGCGCCACGTTCAGGATCCGGATCCGGTCCCGCTCGGACGGCACCGCGACGTGGATGTGCATCCCGAAGTTGTGCTCGTCCCGCGCGATCCGCCCGTACTCGGCCTCCAGCCGATCGTACCGCGGCCCCGCCGTCCGCTTCTGCCCCTCCCACCGGCTGAACGGGTGGGTCCCCGCCGCCACGATCTCGAGCCCCTCCACCGCCGCCGCCGTCGCCGCCTGCAGCCGCAGCCGCTTGAGCTCCCGCTCCAGCTCCGCCGCCGAACGGCAGACGGCCGTGCCCACCTCCACCGTCGTCTCCTGCAGCTCCTTGCGGATCTCCCCGCTCCAGTCCGCCGCCAGCACGTGGCGGGCACGGCTGCGCAGCGCCCCCGTCCCCGCGTCCACGAGCTGGTACTCCTCTTCCACCCCGAGGGTGAACTCCGAAACCATGACCGACGACACCCGGTCCAGGAAGCGAAAACGCTTCACGCCGCAGCAAGCTAGCGCCGGCGTACCGGCGCAGCAAGCGAGGGCGTCCGGGGCCGGCCGAGCCGGGCTCGGCCACGCCCGCGGCACCCGCGCCCTCCTCCAGCGTCTGCAACGACCGTGCGTCGCACGTCCACCGGCCCGCACCTGACGGGTTCCTGCCCTTCGTCACCGGAGCGGCCCGCGCCCCCAAGCGCGCCCGCGCCCGCTCCAGGCCGGCGCCGCGAAGCGGCCCCGCGGCAGCAGCGGACCTTGCGGCGGAACCGCCCGCCTGACAGCCTGGCCGGCTCCGGTGACGCGCCGGACCCTCCCCCGCCCCGCCGTCCAGCCACCCGACGGCCAGGTTCCGGCCGGAGAGCCGGCCTGGCCCGTTCCCCTGCCCAGCGATCGCTCGGGCACGACACCCTCCACCTCCAGCCGCCGGCACGTCCATTGGCCCGGCAGAGCCGTGTCCCGGCGCCCGCAGCCCGCGCACGCGGCGGCACGCTCCGGCCCGACCGGAGCCGTGAGGGTCGAGCCCGGAGCCTCGTGAATCCGCTTTTCCAGACGCTGGAGAACGTCGAGGTGGGGTTCCTACGGCCGCGGCTCCGCCAGGGACACGCCGTTCCGCGGCTCCGCGAGGAGCCGCGCCAGCAGGTCCAGCAGCTCCGGCACCCGGAACGGCTTCGTGAGCTGGGCGTCGAAGCCTGCCGCCGCGATGCGGCGCTGGTCGTCGGGCATCGCTCGCGCTGTCACCGCCGCGACCGGAATGCCGCGGGTGGCCGGGTCCGCGCGTAGCCGGTCGAGCGCCGCGATGCCGTCCAGGTTGGGCATGGCGATGTCCATGAGGACGACGTCCGGCCGCTCCGCTCGCGTGAGCGCCACTGCCTCCTCCCCATCCCGGGCCTGGAGGACCCGGTAGCCCTGCGCGGCGAGGACGACTGCGAGCGCCTGCCGCGTGTCCTCGGCGTCGTCCGCGATCAGCACCGTTGCGCCGCGCGTTGCGGGCCGCTCAGCAGGCCCTGCCGCCCCGGCCCAGCCGTTGGCCGCAGGCCCGCCGTCGCCCAAAACCTGCGCCCTTTCCCCGGCGGCGGCCGGCCCCGGGTCCGCCTCCTCCCCCTCCCCCCTGGCCACCGGGAGCTCCACCGTGAACGTGCTCCCGTTACCCACCTCCGTCACCACGCGGATCACGCCGCCGTGCGCGTCCACCAGGGCCCGCGCGAGGGCCAGGCCGATCCCGAGCCCGCCGTGGCGCCGGCCCGGGAGCGGATCGGCCTGCCGGAACCGATCGAAGATGTGCGGGAGCAGCTCCGGCGGAACGCCCACCCCCGTGTCCTGCACCTCGACCGCGACGTACTCCCCCTCCGGGCGCCTCACCACCCGCCCGCGCAGCCTCACCTCCCCCGGCGCTTCCGTGAACTGCACCGCGTTCGTCAGCAGGTTCGTGATCACCTGCTGCATCCGCGCCGGGTCCACCCAGACCGGCGGCAGCGACGGCGGAAGCTCGTCGACCAGCACGATCCCCGTGCGCTCCTCCGCCTGCCGCCGCAGCGTCGCCAGCGCCTGCCGCGCGATCACCACGATGTCCGCCAGCCGCCGCTCCAGCCGGAGTTTGCCCGCCTCAAGGCGACTCAGGTCCAGCAGGTCGTCCACCATTGCCCGCAGCAGCTCGGCCGACTGGGTGATCACCGCGAACCCCTCGACACCGGACGCGAGCTGCGCCGCCGCCGCCTCCGACTGCAACAGGTCCGCCCAGAGCAGGATCGCCGTGATCGGCGCCCGCAGCTCATGCGACAGCGTCGCGAGGAACGCCTCCTTCGACCGGTTCGCCTCCTCCAGCCGCTTCACCAGCC
>DATCLG010000147.1:0-6458 GCA_036564015.1 Longimicrobiales bacterium | reverse complement strand
CGCCGCATGCGCTCAACGGGAGCGTTACGAGGTGCCTCCGGCCACGGACCTGGAGCGGCGGCGCGTGGCGCAGGCGCAGGCCGAGGGGCGCGAGGTCGTCTGCCCGCGCCACGCGGCGGTCGTCGGGCTCCGCAAGCGGGGGCGTCAGCTCGCCTGCCCGGCATGCGGCGTCGTGTACGGGGAATGATGCGATGTGACGTGATGTGATGTGATGTGAGAGAGCCACGGATCGAACGCACCGCGAGAGTCGATATGCCGCGGTCGCGGCGGCGAAGGCGCGGCCAATCGGCGCGGGTGGCGACCGTCGTCGTGTCCGCGGCGCTCGGCTTCGCGTTGCTCAAGCTGCAGGTCCTGGACGTGGGGGCGTACGCCCGGATCGCCCTCGAGAATCGGGTGCGGGAGATCACCATCCCCGCGCCGCGGGGGACGATCTACGACCGTCACGGCCAGGTCCTGGCAGAGAACGTTGTCGGCTATCAGGTGCTGCTCATGCCCGCGCCGATGGACTCGATGGTGGCCCAGCTCCGGCGATTGGTGCCGGTGCTGGGGCTCACCGATCGAGACATCCAGGAAGCATTTCGCAAATGGCGGCGGGATGGGACCAACCTCCCGATGACGGTGAAGACGGACGTGCCGCCGGGCGCGGTGGCGCGGCTCGAAGAGCGGCGTTTCCTCTTCCCGGGCGTGGTGGTGATCGAGTACCCCAAGCGGCATTACCCGCACGGCGAGGCCGTCGCTCACTTCCTGGGGTACGTGGCCGAGATCAGCAAGGAGGAGCTCGGGTGGCCGCAATACCGCGGCTACCGGCAGGGGCAGTTGATCGGCAAGGCCGGGCTCGAACGGCATTACGAGTCGGTGGTCGGGGGCGAACCCGGGACGCGCCTGATCGAGGTGGACGCGATGGGGCGAATCAAGCGCTGGCTCCCGGAGGAGACGGGGATCCCGCCGATCCCCGGCCGAGATCTCCAGCTCCACCTGGATCTCGACCTCCAGCGCTACGTCATGAAGATCTTCCCTCCCGGCTACGACGGCGCCTTCGTGGCCCTCGACCCGAAGACCGGCGGGGTCCTTGCCTACTACAGCACGCCCGGCTTCGACCCGAACCTGTTCATCGGCGGGATCGACCCCAGGCTATGGCAGAGGCTGACCACGGCCAGGGACAAGCCGCTCCTGGACCGGGTGGCCGGGGGCGCGCAGCCGCCCGGCTCGACCTTCAAGCTCCAGGTCGCGTCCATGGCGCTGGGGGAGAAGGTGATCCGGCCGCAGCAGTACATGCCGATCCCGTGTGGCGGCGGGATGAGCTACCAGCGTCGCTACGCCCGGTGCTGGTCCGCGCGGGGGCACGGGTACCAGAACCTGGTCGGGGCGATCAAGTACTCGTGCGACGTTTACTTCTATCAGGTCGGGATCAAGCTGGGGCTCAAGCGGTTCGTGGAGGTCGGCACCCGGCTGGGCTTCGGCAAACCGACCGGCGTCGACCTCCCGAACGAGTTCCCGTCGATCTTTCCGTCCAGCCTGGAGGACTGGAAGCGGCGGTTCGGTTACCGGCCGAACGACAACGAAGTCATGTCGCTCGCGATCGGCCAGGGTCTGGTAACGCTGACGCCGCTCAAGCTGGCGCACATGTACGTGCCGCTGGCGCGTCTGGACGGCAAAGCGCCCGCGCCGCGCTTCGTGCGGACCGACACCGCGCCGCCGATCACGTTCGAGCTCCCACTCACCGAGCAACAGATCAAGGCGCTGCGGCGGGGGATGCGCCGTGTGGTCGGTCCGGACGGGACGGCGCAGCTCAGCCGGCTGCCGGGTTGGGACTTCATGGGGAAGACGGGGACGGCGCAGAACCCGCACGGTCTTGACCACGCCTGGTTCGTGGGGATCGGCGGGCCGTGGGGTGGAGAGCCCGAGATCATCGCGGTCATGCTGCTCGAGCACGGCGAGCACGGGTACATCGCGTCGGGGCCGGTGGCCAACGCGGTGAATTTCTACCTGAGCCGGCGGTACGGCCTGCCGTTCAACCCCTACCCGACGCCGCGTGAGCGGATTCCGCGGGGCCTCCCGATGGACTGGCGATGGTTCCAGTCCCCGGTCGTGGACCCGCCGGGCTACTAGCTCGAAGCGGGACCGGGGCGTGCCCGTTCCTCGGGAATGGAGCGGGCGGCTCTTCCGGCCGTGGCGCAGGGGACGCGAGCCGCGGCCGTGGTGGACCGATCGTCTTCCCGGGTGCGGCGTGGGAGAGGCGTTGAGGCAGGAGGACGGTTTCGGCTCTACTCTTCGAGAATCCGACGCAGGGGCCGGACGGGACGGCTGCGGGCGGGGGCCGCGTCGCCCGATTCGATGCGAGCGAGCACCCTACGAGCCACGATCGCGGCGCGGGTCTCGTTGGGTTCGAGCGCGTCGAGGTAGAGGTCCAGGGCGCGTTCGAGCGGCACTTCGTCGCCAACGGCCTTGATCACGTCCAGGGCGTTCTGGACGTGCGTCTCGATGAGCGCCTCATCCGCGCGTGCCAGCGCAACCAGCAACTTTCTCCGAGTCTTTTCGCTCAGCCGCCGGCGGCGCAGCCAACCGAACACGGATCCCTCCCTCCGAGCGGGCAACGCTCACGCCTGGTGTACCAGAGCGCAGTACAGAGCGTAAGTATGGCCAGAACCGGTGCAGGCGGCAAGGCCGCTGAAGGGGGTGGTCAGCGGCGCGAGGAGCGGTTAGATTGAATACTGCCGCACTCTTGCGGCGTCTCTTCATGGCCCGCCGCGGTTCCAGGTTTGTCTTCGTGGCATCGGGGAGGCGCTGATCATGGCCAATCCGTTCCTCAGCTCCGAGGAGTACGACGAACGCGCACATAATCTTTACAACGACGGCGACTACGACGGCGCGATCCAGACGTTGAAGGAGGGGCTGCGGCTCTATCCCCACTCGGTCGAACTGTACGTGGGGCTGGGGTACACGCGTCTGGCGCGCGAGGAGTTCGCCTGGGCGAAGCAGGCGTTCGAGCGTGCGCTGGTGCTGGACCCGGAGCATGAGGACGCCATGGTCGGGCTGGGCGAGGTCCTGCTCCGGTTCGGCCGCCGGGAGGAAGCGCTGGAGCTGTTTGCGCGCGCGCGGCGGACGGGCGCGGCCGACGATCTGGATCTCCTCCTCTCGATGGGCCGTGCGCTCTACCGGGAGCAGCTCTACGCGGAAGCACGCGAGATCTTCGCGGAGGCCGCCATGCTCCACCCTGGCAGCGCCGAGGCTGTGGCGGCGCTCGGGTACACGCTGCACCGGCTGGGCGACGAGCCGGGGGCGCGTCGTCACCTCATGCGGGCGTTGAAGCTGGATCCCACCCATCACGAGGCGCGGGTGTACCTGGGGCACCTCCTCTACGATCGGGGAGACTGGAAGGAGGCGCTCGAGGAGCTCGAGCGCGTGCCTCCGTCGGAGCACTGGGACTCGGTGGCCATCTGGCGCGTGATCGAGCTGAAGCGAGCGCTCCAGGGGTGCGAGCCGGGCGATGAGGAGCTCGCGCCCTGGGAGGCCCGGCTGGAGGAGCTCGAATCGGCGACCGATCCGATCGACGAGCTGCTGGCGGAGATCGAAAGCGGGATCTTCGAGGCGGAGGAGCTGGAGCCGCCGGGCCGGGTCGTGGCCGTGGGATCGGAGGCGGCGACGCATCAGGTGTGCACCCCCGACGGGGCCGTTCTCACCGGGACCTGGCTCGAGATCGTGGAGCAGCTCCGGGATCGGTGGGGCCATCCGGAGGAGTCCGTCGCACAGTTCATGCGTCGACAGGCCGAGGAAGAGCGGTCGCGGAGCGGGAGATCGCTCCCGAGCGACGATCCGGAATTGTTCTTGCTGGCGAGCGCGCGCGCTGGCCTGTTGCGCATCGTTCGTTGATGATCGAGCCCACGCGGATCCTGCAGCCGATCGCGGAAGCGCAGGGTGCGATCCAGCGGCTGAGCGATTACGAGACTCCCGCCGAGCTGGCCCAGGCGGTGGAGGCGGTGTGGCGCGCGGTGGAGCGGTCGCTTCGCCTCCTGCTGCGGGCGGATGTGGACGCGCCCGAACCGCTTCGGCTGTCCGCGCTTTCTCCCGCGGAAGTCTCCATCTCACAGGTGATCGAATCGCTCCGCCAGCGTGATCGGATCTCGATGGAGCTGGCGGGCATCGTCCACGAGCTGGAGCGTGCGGTCGAGCGGGCCGCGAGGGGCGAGGTCCGGGCCGCGGACGCGGATGTGGCGCAGCGGGCGGTCGCCCGGCTGGATGCCGAGGTCCGCGCGCGCGGCGAGCAGCCGATGCTCGACGCGGCGCGGCATGCGGTCGAGAACCGGGTGTTGCGGGTGACCCAGGCGGTCCCGGTGCCCGGGAAGCGCAGGGCGCGCTGGCGGTTGGTCGCCGGCGTGGGCGCGGTCGTCGTACTCGCCGGGATCATCGCCTTGCTGATGGAGTGGGCCGGGAGGGGGCAGGAGGAGCTGACGGCGGGCGTGACGGCGTTCAGGGAAGGCCGGCTCTCGGCGGCCAGGACGCACTTCCGCGAGGCTCTCCGGGAAGATCCACAGAGCGTGACCGCGCACCTCTATCTGGGGCGCATCTACCGGCGAGAGCGGCAGTACCGGGAAGCGGCCGAGGAGCTCCGGACGGCCGCCGAGCTCAGCCCGAACGACCCGGACGTGCATCGGGAGCTGGGGCATCTCTTCTACGACCTCGAGCAGTACCAGCCTGCGATCCGGCATTATCAACGGGCGGTCGAGCTGGATCCGGAGGCGTCGGCGAGCTGGATCGGGCTCATAAGGGCGCTGCGGGCGGCACGCGATCCTCGTGAGGCAGAGGTCCTGGGCCGGGCCCCGGCCGACGTGCGTGCGGCGCTGGCCCGGCCGACGCAGGAGTAGCGGCGCCCTCCCTCTGGTCGAAACTCCGAGTTTTCCCTGCCCATGGACGCGGTCCTGGCTGGTCTCCATCGTGCGCTGGTCCAGGCGCTCCGGCAGCGCGGGCCCGAAGCGGCCGGGCGCCCGGTCACCGTGGAGGAGATCTACCAGGAGCTCATCCCTTACCGCAGCGTGCGCGGGGTCCTGGGCCTCGACCTGGTTGCAGATTACGAGGACGCGCTCCTCCGGCTGCTCGCCGGGACGGGCGGGTACGTTCGTCTGGAGCCGGAGGACGCGCGCGAACGGATCCTCGAGGAGCTGAGCTCGCCCAATCCGGATCTCGGGCTCTACCGGGCGTTCTCGGCATGCGAGGTGTGGGTCGCGGGCGTGGAAGGGGAACCAGGTGACGCGCCCGGGCTTCTCGATTCCGCGCCCTCGGGCGCCCCGGCGGCGCCCGACCCGGTCGGGACGGAGCGGGCGGACCGCCCGGCGGGCTCACGTGCAGTGGAGGCTGCGAGGGTTGCTGCAGCTTCGCCCGCGTCTCGACCGGCGCCCGACTCCGCCGGTTCCGCGGAGCCGGCGGCCCGGCGACCTTCTGTTCCGGCGGCCGTACACGCGCGCCTGCGGTGCCGCTCCTGTCAGCAGCCGCTGCCTGCCGGGAGGCCGGTCCGCTACTGCCCCTACTGCGGTGCGGGCCAGGAGAGCCGGCCATGCCCGACGTGCGGGGAGAGCCTGGACGCGGACTGGCGCTTCTGCATCACGTGCGGCTCGCCCGCGCGGTCGTGACCGGCACGTTTTTCGCGCGGTGCCTCGCGGTGGCGTCAACTTGACGGCCCCCGGGGACAGGCCTATCTTCGGCGCCGTTCGGCTACAGGGTGCCGATGGTGATCCTACGCGATCGAGCGGGCCGCTGCCCGCGCGGCGTACAGACCCAGGAGGAGGCCAATGTTCAGGAGGGAGTGGAGCGCGCTCTTCGCGGTGCTGGTGGCGGTGAGCCTCACGCTGACGGCATGCCAGCGGCGCGAGGAGGCAGCCCAGGAGGAGCAGCCGTCTACGGGTGCGCAGGCGCCAGCGGAAACGACCACGGCCGCACCGGCGCCGGCGGGGGAGGTGCAGCTGCCGCCGGGCGTCACGCAGGAGATGGTGGCGCAGGGGCAGCAGATCTTCAATGGCGCCGGCCTGTGCATGACCTGCCACGGCGTGAACGGGACGGGCACGCAGCTCGGCCCGAACCTGACGGATCGCGAGTGGCTCTGGATCAACCCGAACCAGTCGCCCGAGGCGATCTACAACCAGCTGATCCAGCAGATCACGCAGGGTACGCCGAACCCGAAGCAGTTCCCGTCGCCCATGCCGCCGAAGGGCGGCTCGGCGATCACCGACGAGCAGGTCCGGCAGGTCGCGGCCTACGTCTACTCGCTGGGCGGCTTCAGCGCTCAATGAGCCTCGAGGCAGTCCGGGTGGCGCCGGGGCGTCCGTGGATCGGGCGCCCCGGCGTCGTTCTCGTGGCATTCCTCCTGTTGTCCGCCGGGTCTGCGTGCGAACGGGGGGAGCGAGAGAGGGTGGAGGAAGCGGAGATCCTCGTTCTCGACGAGGACACCGTGCGCCTCGCGCCGGGCG
>DATCLG010000146.1:0-2935 GCA_036564015.1 Longimicrobiales bacterium | reverse complement strand
GCGACGAGCTCGCGGCACGGCTCCACTCCGTGCTCGAGGTCATCTACCTGATCTTCAACGAAGGCTACTCCGCCACCGCGGGCAACGACTGGGTCCGCCCCGCGCTCTGCGAGGACGCGCTCCGGTTGGGCCGGATCCTCGCCGAGCTTGCGCCGGCCGAGCCGGAGGTCCACGGCCTCGTCGCCCTGATGGAGCTCCAGGCCTCACGGCTGCGCGCCCGCGTCGGGCCGTCCGGCGAGCCGATCCTCCTGCTCGATCAGGACCGCACCCGGTGGGACCGGCTCCTCATCCAACGCGGCCTCGCCGCGCTCGAACGCGCCCGCGCGCTCGGCGGCCCGCCCGGGCCTTACGCGCTCCAGGCCGCCATCGCCGCCTGCCACGCCACCGCCCCCACCCCCGAGGCCACCGACTGGCCGCGCATCGTCGCGCTCTACGACGCCCTCGCCCGGGTCGCGCCCTCGCCCGTCGTCGAACTCAATCGTGCGGTCGCCCTCGGCATGGCGTACGGCCCCGCGACCGGGCTCGAGGCCGTGGACAGGCTGCGCGATGCCCCCGCGATGAGAAGCTACCACCTCCTCCCGGCGGTGCGCGGCGATCTGCTCTACCGGCTCGGCCGCCTCGACGAGGCCCGCGCCGAGTTCGAGCGCGCCGCCTCGCTCACCTCGAACGAACGCGAACGCGCGCTGATGCTCGAGCGCGCGGCGGCGTGCAAGGACGGAACGGCCCGCCAGGACACGCGCTGACCCCGCCGACGCGGTAGTACAGCACGGCCGAGCGGGGAAGGTAGGGCACGCACCGCATCCACCGACCACCTCAGAATGTGTGGCCGGGTTGGTCCCCGACTCTCCAGGCAACGCTCCACCGCCGATCCGGCATCCAACGGGATCGGACTCATCCTCCAACGTGGGAGCGTGTCATGCATAGAGCATCAGGGCTGGCGATCGCGTTCTTGATGTCCATCGCCCTCGGCGCGTGCGGCGCCGGGGAACGCGGGCGGGGACCCTTGCAGGCGACGGTCGACACCGTCGGAGGAGTGGAGCGCCTCCTGTACCCGGGCCATGGCGGCAGGGCGCTGCGCTGGAAGGCGGACACCGTCGCCGTGATCGGCGGCGCGCTGGTCGATGACGACGCCTATCAATTCGACCAGGTGACCGCGGAGGGGCTGGCGTCGGACGGGGCCGGACGGCTCCACGTGCTGGACCGCGCCGGGCGGCGGGTCCTCGTCTACGACGCCGAGGGCCGGCACGTCGCGACCCATGGCCGGCCGGGCGGCGGCCCGGGCGAGATCGCCGCTCCCTCCGCTCTCGCCGTCGGCCCGGGGGACTCGATCTGGGTCGCCGACATCGGGAACCGCCGGTACACCATCTTCCCGCCGACAGCGGGCGAGGCCCGCAGCGTGCCGTTCCCTGAGGAGGCCGGCTTTGCCGTCGGCGTGCTCGCGATCGACGACGGCGGGCCGGTCCAGGCGTTCCGTGCGGCCCCCAGGCCCGACGGGCCGAATCCCGAGCCGCCCCGCACCATCCTCCGCCTCGCCGGCGACGGCGCCATCTTGGACACGATCTGGACCACCGCGCCCCCGCAGGTGGACGAGGTCCAGTCCGGGAACCCGGCTCAGCGACAGATTGTCGTGATCCGCATGCCCCGCGCGTTCGAGATGCCCCAGCTCTGGCAGCGGTTCGCCAGCGGCGGGTTCGTCGTCGCGGACACGGCGGAGTACGTACTGCGTCTGATCGACGACAACGGCAACGAAGTGCGGCGCATCGCCCGGGACCTGCCGGCACGGCAGACCACCGAGGCCGACAAGGAGCTGGCCCGGAAACGACTCCGGGAGCAGTTCCGGAGGGGCGGGGGCATCCGCATCACGATCCGCGACGGCGGCCCTGGCGGGCCGGCGGGCCCGCCGCCGGAGCATCTCCTCCAGGCGCAGCTCAACGCGATGACCTTCGCGCCCGTCATCCCGCGCATCACCGGGATCCGCGTCGATCCGCACGACCGCATCTGGGTCGGCGTCTCGATCGACGAGGCCGGGACGACCGAACGGATCGACATCTACGACCGCAACGGAACGCTCCTGGGCGAGCTGACCGGCTGGCCGCTCCCCGATGCGTTCCTGGGCACGGACCGGGCCGCGTTCCTGACCCGGGACGACATGGACGTGCAGCAGATCGTGCTCGTGCGGATCGTGGAGGCCGCGGCCTGAGCCGCTCAGGCCCCGGGAAGGGTCCCAGCCTGACCGTAAGAGGCGGGCCTGTGGCCCGGCCGGGGCGCCGGTTTCAGCGGCAAGACCGCGAGGCGCGCCACGTGCAGCGCGTCCACGCGCTCGATGCCGATCGCCCGGCGACCGTCCTCGCGGCGGCCGAGGCCCAGACCTGGGGCCTGCTCACCGTTCGCTCCGAGATCGCGCCCAGCGTGCTCGGCCGGCTGGTCGAAATGGCGTAGCCTCTAGAGGTACTTGGCGTCCGCCTCGGTGACCTGGCACGCTGCGAAGCGATCGGCCAGCGCCATCAGGTCCTGCGTCTCTTCCCGTATCGCGGGATCGACTGCCGCGTGGTCGGCCAGCGCGTTCGCCGCCTCGAGGAGCAGGGTGCTCGCGCGGTCGTCGCCCTCGTGAAGAGAAAGAACCGCGCGCCGCCGCCCTGCACGGACCGCTCACAGCTTCACCAGCTCCACGCGGCGGTTGGCCTGCCGCCCTTCCGGGGTGTCGTTGGGGGCCACCGGCTTCATGTCGCCGAAGCCCCGGGCCTCCAGGCGGCCGGCGTCGATCCCGTACTCCTTCTCCAGGAACGCTTTGACTGCGGCCGCCCGCTTCTCGGAGAGGACCTGGTTCGAGGCCGCGTTCCCCACGTTGTCGGTGTGGCCCTCGATCAGGAGCCGGAGGCCGGGGTTCGCCTTCAGCATCGCGCCGATCTCCTTCAACGTGGGTGTGCTCTCGGGG
>DATCLG010000145.1:0-1866 GCA_036564015.1 Longimicrobiales bacterium | reverse complement strand
AGCTCCCCCAGGGTGGACTCCCGCCCGCCGGCGATGCGCCAGCTCCGGGGCGGGGCGGGCGGGGCCCCGGCGTCCAGGTTGATCACCGCCACCGTGCGCTCCAGCGGGACCAGCGGGAACGCCGCGTAGTACGACGATCCGAGCAGGCCCTTCTCCTCCCCCGCCAGGAACAGGAAGAGCACCGAGCGGGCAGGGGGATCCTTGGCCATCGCCTCGGCGATCGCGAGCAGCATCGCCACGCCCGCCGCGTTGTCGGAGAACCCGTTGTAGATCGAGTCGCCGCGCTCGTCCGGCGCATCGATCCCCAGGTGGTCGTAATGCGCCGTGTACACCACGACCTCGTCTCGCGCCGCCGGGTCGCGGCCGGGGAGGAGCCCCGCGACGTTGCTCGCCTGGACCGGCCGGACCTCGTGCCGGATCGAGAACTCGAGGCTCCGCCCGAGCGGCAGCGCGGTGAAGGGCCGCGTTCCATCCAGGGCGTCGGGGGCGAGGGGCGCGTCGGCCAGGAGCCCGGCGGCAAGGCGCGGCCCGGCAATCAAAATGGGCAGGTCGGGCTGCCAGACCGGGTCGTCGAGGCTGGCCTGGACGTAGAGCCGGGTATCGCCGCGGCCCCGTACGATGAGCTCGAAGCGTTCGGGCTCCGGGACCAGGAACACCGCGGCTTCCGCGCCGCGCCGGATCCAGTCGGGGATGAGCGTGGTGGCCTCCGCGCCCACACCCCCCAGGATCACGATGACCTGACCTTTCAGCGAGGGCCGGTCCGCCAGCGCCTGTGCCGCGAGCCCGGCCGTGCCGGCGAAGAGCGCCTCGCCCGCAAAGCTGCGGAACGCGCCCGCCCCGCCCGCGTTCACGACGAAGTGCTCCCCGTTCCGGAACTCGAGGCGCTCGGCGCCGCGCCGCAGCACGAGCCGTGTGCCCTCCGGGTCCAGGACCGCCTCCTCGAGCGGGATCGGCTGGAAGTAGCTGCCGCCCGGCCCCGCGCCGGAAAGCCCGAGGCGCTCGAGCTGGCTCGCGATGTAGCGCGCGGCGAGCTCGGCACCGCGGGTGCCCGTCCCCCGCCCCTCGAGCGAGTCGTGGGCGAGGACACGGGTGTGGGCACGCAGGGCGAGCGTGTCGATCTCCTGGCCCTGGGCCAGCGAGGCCGGGATCAAACCCAGCAGCAGGAGAATGCTCTTCGTTCTGACCATAGGGATGTGTCGAGCCGGGGCCCGCCGCCCCGCCGCGGCGCCCCGGGCAGCAGGCAAACGATGACCTCCGGCCGCCTTCGCCGCCGGAGGCCTCGAGCATCGCCAGGCTGGTCTTACCCCCGACTCCCGGGCGGGTGCCGCGCGACGAACGTACGTCGCACAGACCCTACACGCGGCCGCGCAGCACCTTGTCCGCGTACCCGTTGTCAGGGTCGCCGCCACGGGCCAGGATCCGGTCCACGATCCCCGGCCCGCGATTGTAGGCCAGCAGCGCCAGCCGCCGATTGCCGCCGTACTTGTCCAGGAGGTAGCGCAGGTAACGGAACCCGATCCGCAGGTTGGTGTGCGGGTCGAAGAGGTCCTCCGCGGTGGTGCCGGGCACGAGCCAGCGAGCGGTGCGCGGCATCACCTGCGTGAGCCCCCGCGCGCCCACGCTGCTCACCGCGCGCGTCTTGAAGGCGCTCTCCGTGTTGACCAGGCCGTACGCCAGCCGCGGGTCGATCTTCTCGGCCCGGGCGGCATCGTAGATGTCCTCCGCGAGCTTGCGCGAGATGCCGTAGCGGGCGATCGCCCGATTGATCGTGTCTTCACGGGCCTGCTCCTCCCGGGAGAGCCGCCGGGTGATCTCCTCCTCCAGCTCGGCGGAGGCGCGCCCGGGGCGGCTCGGGCCGCGGCCGGG
>DATCLG010000144.1:0-2806 GCA_036564015.1 Longimicrobiales bacterium | reverse complement strand
CCCCGCTTGCGGAGCCCGACGACCGCCGCGTGGCGCGGGCAGACGACCTCGCGCCCCTCGGCCTGCGCCTGCGCCACGCGCCGCCGCTCCAGGTCCGTGGCCGGAGGCACCTCGTAACGCTCCCGTTGAGCGCATGCGGCGCATTCCAGCCAGAGTTCGCCCCCTCCCGCCGGCGTGGTGGACACCCTCACCGCCTCCGCCACCCCCCCACACCCCACCGGGCACGGGACGGGCTCCCCGGCGTAATACCGGCGGATCGCCTCTTCCGGGTCGATCCGCGTTCCTGCCCCTCCGACCCCTGCCTCCCTGCCTGGTTCGATTCGCGTCGCCATGGGTCACCTCCCCTGGTGGCGGATCTCAGCGCAAGTGCCGTTCCCGGAAGATTACTTATGGCCTGAAAACGACCGCGTGACAACGCCCCGCCATGGCAACGCGCCAGCCGCCCCGGACCGGACACCCGCCGCCGGCCCCAAAAAAGAAAGGGCGCCACCATGATGGCGCCCTTCAGCCCACGACTCCGCCGCCCGATCCCGGAGGCCCCGCCCCACCCGCCAGCACACGCCGTCGGTGGTCGAGCCGCCCACGAACGCTCTCCGCGAGCTGCTCCAGGTCGAACGGCTTGAGCAGAAAACCATCGGCGCGGCCCCGGTACGCCCGGATCGCCGTGGTCACATCGCTGTGAGCCGTCATCAGGATCACCTGGATCAGCGGATCCACCGACTTGATCCGCCGCATCAGCTCCAGCCCGGAAATCCCCGGCATCGAGACGTCCGTGAGCACCAGATCGAACGACTCCGACTCCAGCCGCCGCACCGCCTCCTCCCCCGAATGCGCAACCTCGCACTCGATGTTCTCCCGCCGCAGCCGCCTCACGATCACTGCCGTGATCGCCGGCTCGTCGTCCACCACGAGCACGCGCGCGGCCCGTTCCGCGGGAACACCCGCACCCGCTCCACGCTTCCCCTGCTCCTCCCCGCTCACTCCTCCCCTCCGGCCTCGACCGGCGACCGCGGCACGACCAGCCGCACCCGCGTCACCCGCCGGTCCTGCGTCTCCTCGACCCGCAGCTCGCCGCACCCGTTCAACGACACGACATCCCCGGGGACCGGCACCCGGCCCAGCTCCCCGAAGATGTATCCCCCGATCGTGTCGAAGTCCTCCTCCGGCAGATCCAGCCCGAGCCGCTCGTTCACCTCCCCGATGCTCGCCCGCCCATCGATGAGCACGTCCCCCTCCGCCGTCACCTCGAAGTCCTCCGGCTCCGGACGGTCGTACTCGTCGTAAATATCCCCGACGATCTCCTCCAGCAGATCCTCCAGCGTCACCAGCCCCTCCGTCCCCCCGAACTCGTCCAGGACGATCGCCAGGTGGATGTTCTTCGTCCGGAACTCCGCCAGCAGCTCGCCGATCGGCTTCGTGTCCGGCACGAAATACGGCTCGCGCATGATCCGCCGCAGGTCGAACTCGCCAGCCTCCCCGCTCCCGAGGTGGCGCAACACGTCCTTCGCCAGCAGCACCCCGACGATCGCGTCCAGACTCCCATCGTAGACGGGAAGTCGCGAATGGCCTTTCCGCGTGATCAGCTCGATCACTTCCTCCCGGCTCGCGCCCAGCGGCACACCCACGATGTCCCGCCGCGGCGTCATGACCTCCCGCGCCACCCGCTCCCGGAACTCGAAGACCCCGCTGATCATCTGCTCCTCCTCCGCCTCCACCATCCCCTCCCGGTAGCTCCGCTCGACCAGCATCCGGATCTCCTCGGGCGTGTGCGCAGGCGCGCTCACGCCCCCGGGCGGCACGCCCATCAGCCGCGTGATCACGCTCGCCGATCCCGACATGAAGCGGATGAACGGCCGCAGCACCGCGCCGAACAGCTGCGTCGGCCCGACCGTGAAGAGCGCGACCGGCTCCGCCCGCTGGATCGCGACCATCTTCGGGACCTGTTCCCCCAGCACCACGTGGAGGTAGGTGACCAGCCCCAGCGTCAGGACCGTCGCCAGAGCATGCGCCGTCACGCCCGCGCCCAGACCGGCCGACACCCAACCGGCCCACCCGGGCGGGACCCGCTCCACGAGTGGCAGGAGCAACGCATACAGCGTCCCCTCGGCGATATAGCCGATCCCGATCGACGCCAGCGTGATCCCGAGCTGCGCCGCCGAAATGAAGTCGTCGGGGTGATCGAGCGCGTGCATCACGAGCCGCGCTCGACGATCACCCGCCCGCACCCGCTGCTCGATCCGGGTGCGTCGTACGGCCACGAGAGCGAATTCTGCTGCAACGAAGTAGGCGTTGATGCCGATCAGCACCAAAACGCCGAAAAGCTTGAGGAGAATACTGGCTGGGTCCATAGTGCACGCGGCTTCGCCCGTGCGCGGATCGAGGGGGGCGGGAGCGCCGCTCCCCGGAGGGAGCGGGCGCGCAGCGGGTCAGGCCGCGTTCGCGTCCTCCTTCGAATGGTTTCGCAGTTGGTTGATCACGGGCTGACAGAAGCGGAGCCCCAGGACCCGGAGCTGCTCGAGCTCCTGCGGGGTGAGGGTGGGGTAGCGCTCTGCCATGTATTGGATGGTGTCGTTCATCCACTCGATCTGCTGCTCTTCGGTCGCCCCCAGGACCTGACAGCGGTGAATGTGGCTGAACAACTCATCCCGTGCCCGATCGAAGGTGGTCTTTTCCCACATGGACCGGCCGCGCCGGTCGTTTTTTCTATTGGCCAAAAAAACCTCCCTCGTATCGTCCCCAAACAGCTTTCAAGCGGCAGAGGACTGCCGCTTGAAAAGATTCCTCACGGTTGAAATATAATTGGAAC
>DATCLG010000143.1:0-37173 GCA_036564015.1 Longimicrobiales bacterium | reverse complement strand
GTTCAGCTTCCGGTTCTTCACTGCGCCGCTCAACGTGACCTCGGTCTCGTTTTGCCCGAACCGCAGGTTCGTGACCGCGAACGGGAGCCCCTCGAGTTCCCGGAACGCCGCCACCGCCTTGTTCCGCCACTCCTGACTCGCCGCCGCATTCGACTCGGCATCGCCCAGCCCCCGATACGCGCTCGCCAGCAGGATCAGCGCGTCCTCACCATACGGCTCGAAGGACCGTGTCTTCTCCGCCGCCTCGGCCATCTCCTGATAGAGCGCCTTGAGCTGCTCGTTGAGCTGCCTCGTCTCCGCAGGCGACGCTTTCGCTCCCGCCGCCCCCGTGCCACCCTTCTTCTGCTGCTCCAGCTTCATCGCCTGCCGGTACAGCGCGTCCGCCAGGACCAGGAAGCCATCCCGCGAGTACGGGTTCGCCTGCGTGCCCTTCCGCAACGCGTCGGCCGCCAGCGCGTACTGCTCGCCCTGGTACAGCTGCACGCCGATGTCGATCGCGGCCTGGCCATCCAGCGCGGGGTCATTCAGGAGCTCGGCGAGGGTCTTCGAACCCTCCTCCGTCTTCCCCTGCCGGATCTCCAGCAGCGCCTTACGCGTCCTGACCTGGAGAGCATTCTGCGGATTCCGCCCCAGCAGCTCGTCGTAGAGCGCCAGCGCCTCCTCGGGCTTCCCGAGCTGCTCCCGGATCTGGGCCAGCATCAGGATGGCCTCGTTCTCGAGCTCCCTCCACTGAGCCGCCTGCTCCTCGGGCAGCCCCTGGCTGGACGGCCCCCGCAGGATCTCCAGCGCACCCTCGAGCGCCTCCGCGGCTTTCTCGTTGTTCCCCTGGTACGCATAGAGCGAAGCGAGCTGCAGACGCGCCTCCGGCCGCTTCCGGTAGATCACGTCCGCCTTCTCCAGGAGCGCGATGGCGTCTTCGATCCGGTTCTCCCGCAGAGCCCCCACGCTCTCGTTGTACGCGTTGACCCACGCGCCCTCCCGCTCACGGTCGATGAACAGGAGCTCGTACTGCGGATACAGCTCCTGCGCCTTCGTGAACGCCGAGTCCGCCTTGACGAAATCGTCCATCCGGAGATACGTCTGCCCAAGCAGCAGCCAGACCTGAGCGTTCTCCGACTGCGTCGGCAGCGCCTCCGTCAACTGCTGGAGCGCCTTCTCGTACAGGCCCCTCTTCTCCTCCGGAGTCCGCGCCTTCTCCGCCTGCTGCAGATACTGCTTCGCGCTCCGGGTCCACCTGTTGTCCGACGGCCTTTTCTGGGCGTTCGCCGTTGCGGGGAGCAGGACCAATCCGGCCGCAAGGGCAAAAACGAACCCCTTCAGGCGGTTCATCCTTGAACCTCCATGTTGAGGGAACAGTAAGCGCCTTTCTGCGCAGTGATCACTCATCGTCGAGCCGGGCCCTCTCGAGATCGGCTTGCTCCAGCGCGACGCGAACCTGGTACGGCGCAAGGCCCAACGAACGCGCGGCCGCGACCACATCGTCGTACTCCGGCTTGGCGCGCTCCCCGCCGCCCGGCAGCTGGACTCGCTTCCGGCGGATCCGCTGCCCTCGCCACTCCACCACCTCCATCTCCCGCGGCAGCGCTGTACGGTTCACGGGCCAGTACCGTGCGCCGATCGTGGACGTATTCGTGAAGAGCGCCTCCAGGACCGAATCGAGCGCGGATTCCGGGGCGAGGGCCTCCAGACGCAGCCCGGGCCGCCCCTTCTTCATCCCCAGCGACAGCAGCGTCGCGTCCAGCGCGCCCGCGCCGAGCACCGCCTCCTGCGCTGGCGCCGCGTACTCCGGCGGGAGGTCGTCCATGTCCGCGTGCACGACGTAGAGCCGTTCACCCGCCGGTTCGTCGCTGACCTCACACGCGATCAGGCGCAACGCGTTCGGCCGGTCTTCCGGATCCCGCGTCCCGGCCCCGAAGCCGCTCCTCAGCACCACGAACTCCGCAGGCGGCTCCCGCCCCTCGACCACGGTGGACAGGATCGCGGCGCCGGTGGGCGTCGTGCACTCGCCGACCAGCTCCGTCCCCCGGATCGGCAGCCCCTCGAGCAGCTTCAACGTCGCCGGCGCAGGCACCGGGAAGCGGCCATGTTCGATCTCCACCCACCCCGACCCCACCGCCACGGGCAGCGTGTAGCACCGCTCGAAGCCCAGCTCCGCGATCCCGGCCATCGCGCACAGCACATCCAGGATCGCGTCGAGTGCGCCCACCTCGTGGAAATGCACGCGCTCGACGGTCGTCCCGTGCACCTCCGCCTCCGCCTCCGCCAGCCTCCGGAACGCCGCGCTCGCCCGCGCCTTGACACCCGCTGGCGCCGCGCTCCGGTCGATGATCTCCAGCACGTGCCGCAGATGCCGGTGCGCATGCTCGTGCGGCAGCTCGAAGTAGACCCGCCCGCAGGAGATCCCCCGCCGCACCGCCCGCTCCACCACCACCCGCACATCCCCCAGCCCGAGCGACGCCACGAAGTCCTTCAGCCAGTCCGGCGACAGACCCAGGTCGACCAGCGCGCCCAGGATCATGTCGCCGCTGATTCCCGCGAACGGGTCGAAAATCAGCCCGCGCAATCGCCCCATCCTCACACAGTGCCTGAATTCAGCCGAAGATACGCACCGGTATCCCGCGAGTCAACTTGCGCGCACGGCCCCGCCCAGCAGCTCCAGCGTCGCCGCCCGGCCCAGCACGTACATCACCGCAACCAGCGGCGGACCGTGCTCCTCCCCGGTCAACGCCTTGCGCAAGGGCTCGTACAGCGCACGACCACGCACCCCCAACGCCTGCCCCGCCGCGCGGATCGCCCCCTCGATCGACGCCTCGTCCCACGCCTCCAGCGCCTGGAGCCCCCCCCGAACCGCCTGGATCACCGCCTGCGCCGCCGGGTCACCCTTCAGGGCCTCCGCCACCGCACGCTGCGCCTCGTCGCGCGTAGGCACGAACGGGCCCAGGTGGTCGTTGATGTCCGAGAACTTGCTGAGATGACTCCTCACCGCCTGCACCGCCGCCGGCAGCACGTCCTCCGCGATCGGGAACCGGTCGCGATCTACGAACGGACTCACCGCCTCGACCAGCTCCGCGATCGGCATCCGTTCGATGTGCTTCGCCGACAACCAGCTCAGCTTCGCAGGGTCGAAAACGACATCGGCAACCCCGATCCGCTCCAGGGAGATCTCGTTCACCAGCCGCTCGCGGACCAGGAACTCATCGCCTGATGGGCTCGACCAGGAGAGCAACGAGAGATAGTTGACCAGCGCGTCCGGGTGGTAACCCTCACGCCGATAATCCGCCAGCGCCTTCGCACCGTGCCGCTTCGAAAGCTTCTGCCGGTCCGGGCCCAGCACCTGCGGCACGTGCGCGAAGACCGGCGGCTCGTAACCCAGCGCCTCGTAGAGCAGAACCTGCCGTGGGGTGTTGGACAGATGGCCGGCGCCGCGGATCACGTGCGTGATCTTCATCAGCGCGTCGTCCACCACCACCGCGAAGTTGTAGGTGGGGAGCCCGTCGGCCCGAAGGAGGATGAAGTCGCCGATCTCGCTCCGATCGAACCGAACCTCCCCCCGCACCACGTCCCGCACCACCACCTCCCCCTCGCCGGCGACGTGAAAGCGGATCGCCGGCCGCCGCCCCTCCCGCTCGTACCGCGCCACCTCCGCCGCCGTCAGCCGACGGCAGGCGCCGTCGTAGTGCGGCTTCTCACCCCGCGCCAGCGCCTGCGCCCGCTTCGCCTCCAGCTCCTCCGTCGTGCAGTAGCACGGAAACGCCAGCCCCGCCGCGATTAATCGCTCCGCATGCTCCCGGTAGTACGCCCCGCGCTCACTCTGGCGGTACGGCCCATACGGACCCTCGCCGAACGGACCCTCCACCCCCGGCCCTTCATCCCACTCCAGCCCGAGCCAGCTCAGGTCCTCGAGCATCTCCGCTTCGGCGCCCGGGACCGTCCGCTCGACATCGGTGTCCTCGATCCGAAGCACGAACGCACCGCCGTGCTTTCGCGCAAATAGCCAGTTCAGCACGGCGATGCGCGCATTGCCGACGTGCAGACTGCCCGTCGGGCTGGGAGCAAAGCGCGTCCGAACCAATGTCAGCGACCCAGATGCTCCAGTACCTGCCGCGCCAGCTTCTCCGAGAACCCCGGCACCGCCGCCACCTCCTCCACCTTCGCCTCCCGCAACGCCCGCACACTGCCGAACCGCTCGAGCAGCGCCCGCTGCCGCACCGGCCCGATCCCCGGAATCTCCGCCAGCTCGCTCGTCAGCGTCCGCCGCCGCCTCAGCTTCGCGTTGTAGCCGTTCGCGAACCGATGCGCCTCGTTCCGCAGCCGCTGCAACAGCCGCAATGCCGGATTCGTCCTCGGCAACCGAAGGGGTGCGGGACGCCCCACAAGGTAGATCTCCTCCTCCCGCTTCGCCAGGGCGCAGAGCGCCACGTCCTGCACACCGAGCGCCGCCAGCGCCTGCTCCGCAGCCGCCAGCTGGCCCTTCCCTCCGTCGATCACCGCGAGTTCCGGTAGCGGCTGCCCCTCCTCCAGCCGACGGCGGAAGTACCGACCCACCACCTCCGCGATCGACCGGTAGTCGTCGTTCCCCCAATCGCCGCGAACCTTGAACCGGCGGTACTCCCCCTTGTTCGGCTCCCCGTTCTCGAACACCACCGCGCTTCCGACCACCTCGCTTCCCTGCAGATGCGAGATGTCGAAGCACACCACCAGGCGCGGAACCACCTTGAGCTCCAGCGCCTCCTGCAGCTCGTAGAGCACATCGTCCGCGCGGGCGCGCGCCGACTCCATCAGCACCACCCGCTCCTCCAGCAGGTGCCGCGCATTCTGGTTCGCCAGTTCGACCAGACTGAGCTTCTCCCCCTTCTGCGGCACATGCGTCTTCACCCGCCTCCCCGCCACCTGTGTCAGGAGCTCCTCCACCGTCGCACGATCCTCGAACTCGACCGGGAAGAGCACCTCCCGCGGCAGGTCCGCCGTGCCGTAATCGCCCCGCCCGAAGTAGAAGCGCGTGGCCCCCGCCGCCAGCAGCGCCGCGTCCTCCTCGCCCTCCAGGTTCTCGAAGAAATCCACCTCCCGGCCGAGCAGCTTTCCCCCCCGGATCCGCAACAACACCACACACGCCTGGTCCCCGTCGCGCGCCACCCCGACGACGTCCTGATCCCCCCCGCGCACGTCGAGCGCCCGCTGCCGCCGCTCGAACGCCTCCAGCCCCGCCAGCGCATCCCGGTAGATCGCCGCCCGCTCGAAATCCAGCGCCTCGGCCGCCGCCCGCATCTCCTGCTCCACCCGCTCCCGTACCGGCTCGCTGCGACCCGCGAGGATCTCCAGGATCTCATCGATCATCGCCCGGTACTCCGCCTCGGACTGCAAGCCCACGCAGGGCGCGCGACACCGGCCAATGTGGTAATCCAGGCAGGGGCGCTCCGGTCTCTCCCGGGGCAGGTCGTAGCGGCAGCTCCGCACCGTGTACAGGCGCTTGATCACCTCCAGCGCGTGCCGCATCTGCCCCACTTCCGTGTAGGGGCCGAAGTACCGCCCACCGTCGTTCTGCAGGTTCCGCGTCACGAAAACCCGCGGAAACGGCTCCTGCACCGTGACTTTGATGTACGGGTACCGCTTGTCGTCCCTGAGCTGGATGTTGAACCGGGGGCGATGCGCCTTGATCAGATTCGCCTCGAGGAGGAGCGCCTCGGCCTCTGACCCGACGACGATCGTGTCCACGTCCGCCACGCGCCGGATCATCTCCCGGTTCTTCAGCGACGTGCTCGGGTCCTGGGTGAAGTGGCTCTTCACCCGCGCCCGCAGCGACTTCGCCTTCCCGATGTAGATGATCTCGCCCTTCTTGTCCTTGAACAGGTAGACGCCCGGCCGCGCGGGCAGGTGCTGCAGCTTCCTCTCGAGGCTCTCGGAGTTCACCGGATGCATAGACCTTCCACGACGGTCACTCGATCCTGGCCTGCGACCGCCGGATCCGCACGACTCTCCTGGTATAGTACACCGGGCCGGGGAACCGTTCCGGCGCGCCCCGCCGCGCCCCGCGGCGACTCACCGGCTCAGATGGAGGGTGGGGGCGGCTCGGTCCCGCGCCTCCGGCGAAGGATCCGGGAGAGCGGGGTGGCCGCCTCGGCCACGCCCAGCAACTCCACCAGGCCGAAGTAGAGGGCAGCGTAGGGGATCAGCACGCACGCCGCCGTCAGCAAAGGATCGAGAGGTGGAAGGACGTGGAGGATCAGTCGGCCGATCGCCGCCGCGACCCCTGCAGCCAGGAACATCTTCGCCAACGGCAGCGCACCCGCGCTGACGGCGCCGATCTGCGCCTGGAGCGAGCGCCGCAAGAGCCCCCATTCCACCCACGCCGCCACCCCCGCCGCGAAGCTCAGACCCGCCGCGCCCAGCCGGCGCCCCATGACCTCGATCTGATCCAGCTGGAACATGAGGCCAAACCCCAGGACGGCAGCCAGCACGACCCGGACGAAGGCGTACCGCGCCGGCGTCCGCGTGTCGCGCAGAGCGAAGAACGCCGACGCGAACAGCCGCGAGTTCGTCGTCGCCAGCAGCCCGATCGCGTAACCCGCCAGCACGACGTACACCTGCAGCGTGTCGCCTCGTCCGAAATCGCCCGTCTGGTACAGCCCCGCCACCACCACCTCCCCCAGCACCAGGTACCCCACGACCGACGGCACCACATACAATGCGATCCGCCTGAGCCCCGCCTCGACCCGCCGCCTCAGCTCATCCAGCGCCGTCCCCCGCTGCCTCGCCAGCTCCGGCAACTCCGCCGCCGCCACCGACATCCCGAACAGGCTCACCGGAAGGATGTACAGCGCCTGAGCGTAGCCCAACGCGGCCACCGCCCCCACCGCCAGCAACGACGCCAGCATCACGTCCAGGTACGCACTGAGCTGGACCACCCCCCGCCCCGCGATCGCCGGGCCGGCGTTCCGCACCGCCTCGCGGACCCCCGCCAACCGCGTGTCCCACCGGATCCGGAGCCTCCGCTCCAGCCGCAACACCCACGGCAACTGGACCCCGAACTGCAGCAGCCCGCCGATGAGCGCCCCCCACGACAGCGCTATGACCAGGCCCCCGCCCGCCAGCCGCCCACCAAAGAACACCAGCGCCCCGATCATCGCCGCGTTCCACAGCACCGGCGCCACGTAGGCGACGAAGAACCGGCGGTGGCTGTTCAGGATCCCCAGCGCCCACGCCGACAGCACCAGCACCCCGGTCATCGGAAAGATGATCCGGATGCTCGCGATCGTGAGCTCCCGGCGCGGCCCCTCGAAACCCGGCACCAGGACATCCACCAGCACCGGCGCCAGCACCACGCCCAGCAGCGCGATCGCCCCGGCCACCGCCAGCAGCAGCGCGAGAACCGCCCCCGCCACCCGCCCCGCCTCCTCCTCCCGCCCCTGCTCCAGCAGCTCCGCGTACACCGGAATGAAAGAAGCGCTCAGCGTCCCTTCGCCCAGCAGGTTCTGCAGGGCGTTGGGCATGCGGAGCGCCGTCCGGAATACGTCCGCGAACAGCGACGTGCCAAAGTAATGGGCGATCGCCCGGTCCCGCGCGAACCCCGCCAGCCGACTCAGCAGGATCCCCACCGCCACCAGCCGCGCATTCCGACCGGCGGCCACCGACCCGGCCTTCGCCCCGCCAGGCCCCCTCACATCAGCCACGCCCTCACCCCTTCTCTCCGCCCGACGTCAGCGCGCTCTTCGCCGGCGATTTCCCCTCGAGCAGCCGATGCAGGAACTCGTTCGCCTCCCGGAGCCGATGGACCTCCCCGTTCAGCCGCTCCACCTCCGCCTCGAGCGCCGCGATCCGCTCGACCACGGCCTCGTCCAGCCGCCCACCTCCCCGTTCCACCCGCCTCGCCAATGCCCGCCCCAGTTGCGAGTCCAGCACCACGGCCAGCAGCGGGATCAGCAGAACCAGCACCCCGAGAACGAACAGCATAGGCCAGGATAACCGTGGGTGGCCTCCACAACCCGACTACGCCCGGGGCCCCCCCTCGAGTTCCACCACGAGCTGCCCCGCGATCGCCTGGAGAAGCTCGGGGCCGTACCGCGCCAGATACGGCATCACGCTCAGAACCCGCTCCTGCGGCTGACCCAACGGGAAAAGATTCGTCCGCGCCTTCTCGAGCTGCTCCAGCCCAACCGCGTTCCGGGTCTTCAAATGCGCCGCGATCTTCTTCTCCACTTCCTCGAGCTGCACGTACGCCGCGTTCCTCGCTCCGATCACCGGCCCGCCCAGCGTCGCATCGACCTTCTTCGCCGCCTCCGCCAGCCGACCGTACCCCTCCCCCAGCACACGCCGCAGCCACGCCAGCGCCTCCACCACGTCCTCCGGCAGCTCCTCCCGTAGCACCCGCGCCGCCACCTCATGCGTCGGCCGCCGGAAATCCTCCACCCCCAACCCGAACTTGTCCAGGACTTTACGGACCTTCGCCTCGATCAGCGTCACACTCGCCCGCGGATAGACCACCGGCATCTCCATCCCGTGCGCCTGGAACAGACATCGCACCTGCGCATAGTAGCTCAGCTCGCTGGGCCCGGCCACATAAGCGACCGTCGGGAAGACCGCGCTCTCGACCACCGGCCGCAACAGCACGTTCGGTGAGAACCGACCCGGCTCCGACTCCAGGAGCGCACGGAGCTCCTCGGTCTCGAGCCGCCGCCGCGTCCGCCGCAGCACCCACCCCCCATCCTCCGCCACCAGCCGCTCCCGCCCCGCCTCGTCCTCGAAGAACACGTTCGCCGCTCCGGGCAGCACCCCCACCTGCACGTGGTAGCCCGCCGCTTCCAGCCCCGACGACTGCCGCGCCAGCAGCGCCTCGTGCTCCGCCGACCGCTCCAGCTCCAGCGCCAGCACCCCGGCACTCAGCTCCTTCACCACCGGATGCGCCGGATCCACCACCAGCAGGTCGAACTCCGCGAACAGCTCCGCGATCACATCCCCGAACGCCTGCGCCACCGTCCGTTCCGGCCGGTAGGCCCTGCGAAGCAACTCGAGGTAGGACGCCGCAAAGCTCGTCTGCGGCATGAGATCCGCCAGACGACCCAATGCCGCTTCTACGCCCGCGCCCAGACGACGCCGCGCCATCGAGCTCCCCACACCCTCCGCTTCCCCCTCCCCCTCCACCGCGATCCGCTGGACCGCGTTCGACCCGTCCACCACGTGGACGTGGTTCACCTCCTCCCAATCGTGATCATCCGAGGCCACCCAGAAGAGCGGGACAACCGGCCGTCCCAGCACGGGCTCCAGCGCCTCCGCGAGCCGAACCGCCGTCAGGATCTTGTAGACGGTGAACAGCGGACCCCCGAACAGCCCCGCCTGCTGGCCCGTCGTCACGAACACACCCTCCCCGTTCGCCACCCGCTCCAGCTTCGCCGCGGCCGCCGGCGTCGTTGCCCGGATCGCCTCCGCCATGCGACGCCGCCGCCCCGCGTCGAACCGACGGTCGACCTCCTCCGCCTTCCGCCGGTACACCTCGGGATCCCACGGCCAGCCCGCGAAGAACGGCGCGAGCGCCGGCGCGCACGCGTAGTAATCCTGTACCAGCGCCGGCCCATCCAGCCGACTGACTCGGATTTCCAGGTTCAGGGCTCCCTCCCCTTTCCAGTGCCAGGCCGCGCCTGGCGTCCCACCCGGCCCCGCACTCCGGGCCACCAGGGCTTGTCGCGCTCCGTCCCCGGCAGGGCCGAGGACATCACGAACCGAATGATAGCATCTCGGGTCGACTCTGGAGAATGGGCGCCGGGTCCGCAACCCCCGCCCTCGCGTCCGCACACTCGATCCGGGCGCCCACGCCCGGGTCCGGTGCCACGCCCGCCGTTACCCCCGCCAGAACGATGGCAGGCCGAACGAGACCCACCCTGGGCGGCGGCCACGCGCCTCTCCGGCCACCGCGCCCCACGCCCCTGTTCAGTCTGTCGCCTTATGATACGGCTCTCCACGCAGGATCGTGCCCGCCCGGTACAGCTGCTCGGCCAGCACCAGGCGCGCGAGCTCGTGAGGGAGAGTGAGAGACGAGAGGGAGAGACGATGCGACGCCCGCGCAAGCAGATCCTCGGCCAGCCCCCACGCACCGCCGATCAGGAATGCCGCCCCGGCCCGGCCCTGCACCGCCAGCGCCTCCAGGTACCGCGCCAGCCGCGTCGAGCTCCATGCCTCGCCCTTCCTCGTGAGAGCGACGATCTCTACGCCCGCCGGCACCGGCTGCAGCAGCCGCTTCGCCTCGGCCGCCTTCACCTGCTCCGGCGTGCGACCCTTCCCCGCCTTCTCTTCCCTGACCTCGACGACCTCGATGCTCCAGTACCGCTGCGCCCGGCGCTCGTACTCGGCGATCGCGTCGGCCAGCAGCCGGCCGGGTCGCCCCACCGCCACGATCCAGAGCTTCACAGTCCGCCATCCTTCCACGGCCTCGACCCGCGAGGCCATCGCCAGGGCGCCACGAGGCCGCCGCGGGCTCCGTGCAGTGACCGATGCCGTCGCTTTCCTATTGCCATCGGGACAGCTATCCAGGCCGCTCCCCGGCCTCCCCACGCCGCCCGGCCGCTGCGCAGGGTCGACGCCACCCGGATCGTTCAGGGCCAGTTCGCGCCGACCGGCCGGGCCGGTCGGCCAGGCAGGCCCATCGCGAAGCGGAGCTGACAGTGGCCCGGGGATGTTGGTCTGGTGCGCGATCGTGCTGACCGTGGTTTCGTCGTTTCCCGGTCGGGAACGCAGGTTGTCGCGGCGCGTCTCGCCGCGACCGCGTTCGGCTCCGCGGGAAAATACCCGGAGACGCCCTCAACGGCCCCGTGCCGACCCCGCGACGAGCTCGTCCAGCAGGTTGCCCAGGAGCTCTCCTCCCGCTTCGACGACCACCCGCTGCTCGAGCACCCAGACTTCCAGCTGCTCGGCAAGCGGCCGCAGCTTCACCGCGTCCTTGGCCGTCGTCACGATCGGGCGGCCACGGGCCAGCTCCAGGATCCGCGCAATGTCGTGGGGAGAATAGGGATGGTGGTCCCGGAAGATCAATCGATCGACGATGCGGGCGCCGGCCGCCTGCGCGTTGGCCAGGAAGAGCTCCGGATTCGCGATGCCGGCCACCGCGACCACGTCGCCCCTTGGCGCGCCGCCCGCGCTCTCCGCGCCGGCGAGCCGCCACCCCGCGGGCTCGATCCGGAGCCGCACGACCATCGCCCCCGGCGCGAACCCCGCGGCCTCCCGCGCCACGCGAGCGGCGCTCTCTTCCCCCGCGACCTTGCGCGTCACCGCGACGACGCGCGCCCGCGCCAGCGCCCGGGGCGGCTCCCGCCACGGCCCGCGGGGCAGCAGCCGCGGCCTGCGCGTCCAGCTCTCCGCCGGAACGAGCACCACGTCGACGTCTCGCGCTAGACGGCGGTGCTGGAATCCGTCGTCCAGCACGAGCACGGTCGCCCCGCCCGCGATCGCCTGCCGCGCCGCGGCGACGCGGTCACGGCAGGCCAGGACCGGGACCTCGGGATTCCAGACCCGATGCAGCTCGGGCTCGTCGGCCGCGTACCCGCCATGGAGCACGGCCGGCCGTGCCCCCCGCCGGAGAAGCTGCTCCACGAGCCAGCGCGTGACCGGCGTCTTCCCGCTCCCCCCCACCACCAGGTTCCCGACGCTCAGAACGGACACCCCGACAGACGCCGCCTGGAGAAAGCCGCGGCTGTAGGCGGAATGATAGGCCCTCGCAACCACGCGGTACGCCAGCTCGGCCGGCGCGAGCGCCCATCCCAGCGCGCGCCCCCACACCCCCGCCTCGCCCCGCCACCAGCGGGCGACCCACTCGGCGCCGCCAGGCGACAGCTCCGCCCCGACCGCATCAACCCGCGCGCCCACCGCCATCCACCGCGCTGACCAGCCGGTTGAGCTCCGCCTCGAGCACCCGCGCCCGGCGCTCCAGCTCCGCTTCGTCCGCATCCCTCGGCACTTCGTACGGCGCACCGTACGCCACCCGGATACGGGCGAACGGCTGCGGCACCAGGAACCGGTCCCAGCTCTCGAACCACCACGCACGGTCAGTCCCCGCCGCCACCGGGACCAGCGGCGCCCCGCTCAACTGCGCCACCACCAGCGGCCCCAGCTTCATCCGCTGGCGCGGACCCCGGGGACCATCCGGCGTGATCGCCAGCGACCACCCGGACCGCACGTGCCGCACCAGCTCCCGCACCGCAGCCGCCCCCCGTCGCGAAGACGAGCCCCGCACCACCCCGTAGCCCCACCCGGCCAGGAACCGCGCGATGTACTCCCCATCCCTCGACGGACTGGCCAGCGTCATGATCCGCTCCCGGCGATGCAGGTACGCCAGGGGTAGCAGCCGGCCGTGCCACAGGAGGTAGATCACCGGCTGGCCGCGGGCCAGCAGGGCCCGGAAACTCGTGTCCCCCCCGACCTCGAACCGCGTCGTCGCGAAGAGCGTCCCCAGCACCGCCCGCCCGACAACACCCGCAAGCCGGTAACGAAGCTCGCCCCTCATCCCCGCCGCTCGAGCAGCTCCGCCGCCAGAGCCACGACCCGATCCGCGACCCCCATCCGTTCCCCGCCGGCCGGGCGCAGCGCCTCGCTCACCCGCGCCAGCCCGTCGAGCGCCTTCTGCCGTGCCGCGCTGTCCTTCGTCAGGAGCGGCACCAGCGCCTCCGCCAGCACCGGCGGCTTCGCCTCCCCCTGGATGAACTCCGGCGCGACCCGCTCCCCCGCCACCAGGTTCACCAGCCCGATCGAGTCGACCCGCACGAGCCGGCGCGCCAGCCAGTACGTCACCGGGTGCGTTCGGTAGACGATCACCAGCGGCGTCCCCGCCAACGCCGCCTCCAGCGTCCCCGTCCCCGACTTCACCAGCCCCGCCCACGCATGGCGCAGCAGGGCCCGCGAGTCCGTCGTTCGCGGAAACGGCACACCGCTGTACGCTTCCGCCGGCACCGCCGGCGAGGCGGCGATCACCGGCTGGACCTCGGGACGCCGCGCCTGGACCAGCTTCGCCGTCTCCACGAACAGCTCCAGATGACGCGCAACCTCCTGGCTCCGCGAGCCCGGCATCAGCGCCAGGATCGGACGCGCCGCGTCCAGCCCGAGCCCCTTGCAGAACTCCTCGAGCGTCACCGCCGGAGTCGGCAGATCCAGCAGCGGATGACCCACGAACTCCGCCCGCGCCCCCGCCTCCCGGAAGATCGCTTCCTCGAACGGCAGCACCACCGCCACCCGATCCGTGTACTCCGCGAGCAGCCGCACGCGGCTCCGGTGCCACGCCCAGACCTGCGGCGCGATGTAGTACAGCACCGGGATCCCCGCCCGCGTCGCTTCTTTCGCAAGCCGTAGATTGAAGCCCGGATAGTCGATCGGAAGGACCAGGTCCGGCCGCCGCTCGCGAAACTCCCGCTTCAGCCGCCCGAAGAGCTGAATATGGAAAGGCAGGTGCCGGAGCACCTCGACGAACCCCATGACAGCCAGCTGCTCCAGGTCCGCCAGGAGCTCCACCCCCGCCTCCGCCATCCGTTGCCCACCCAGCCCGAAGAGCCGCGCCCCCGGCCAACGCTCCCGGAGGGCTCGCGCGAGTGCCCCGCCGTGGAGATCGCCCGACGGCTCTCCTGCCGACAGCAGGATCGTCGGATCCGCCATTTCACCCCAGTCGACCGAGGTACCAGATCAGCACGAGGACCAGGATCAGCAGCGCGATCAGAACCCCGACCGACGGCGGTCGCTTCGGCTCCAGGGGCTTCAGCTCCCTGGGCAGACCGACGGAGTCACGCAGGCTGCGCATGGACGAAATGACGCTCGATCCGCTCCACGATCTCCAGCGCGACGGCCAGAGCCCGCCGCCCATCCTCGCCCGAAACCGCTACCGGCTCCCCCCAGAGCACCGCTCTGACGAAGCTCTCCAGCTCGCACCGCAGCGGCTCGACACCGTCGCCCTTCAGGGGGATCCGTTCGACGACGTCCTCCAGCGACTCCGCCGCCAGCGGCGCCCCCGGGGCCAGCACGACCCCGGGCCGCAGCCGGAGGAACTCGCCCGTCCCCGCCGCCAGGTCCAGGCTCACATAGCCGGATCGCTGGAAAAACCGGATCTTCCGCATCCGCTCCCGTGACACCCGGCTCGCCGTCAGGTTCGCGACCCCACCCCCCTTGAACTCCAGCCGCGCGTTCGCGATGTCCGGCGTCGACGTCAGGACCGGCACACCCACCGCCGCCAGCCCGGTCACCGGCCGCCGCATCAGGCTCAGCACCAGGTCCAGATCGTGGATCATGAGATCCAGCACCACCGGCACGTCCGTCCCCCGCGGGACGAACGGCGCAAGCCGATGGCTCTCCACGAACAGCGGCTCGTCCAGATACGGCTCACACGCCCGCAGCGCCCCGTTGAACCGCTCGACGTGCCCGATCTGCACCACCACCCCCGCCCGCTCCGCCGCCTCCAGGATCCGGTCCGCAGCCTCCAGAGACGGCGCGATCGGCTTCTCGATCAGCACGTGACAGCCCCGCTCCAGCGCCGCCAGCGCCACCTCCTCGTGCGCCGACGTGGGCACCGCGATCACCACGGCCTCCACGCGCTCGAGGAGCGCCTCCAGCCGGTCGAACGTCGCCACATCCAGCGCACGCCCCACCTCCCCCAGCCGCCGCGCGTCAATGTCGTGCACCCCCACCAGCAGCGCGTTCGGCACCTCCCGCAGCAGCCGGGCATGGTGGTAGCCCAGGCTGCCCACCCCCACGACGCCGATCTTCAGCCGCCTCTCCATCCCGCCTCAGACGGTGATCCCGCGCTCGCTCTTCTCGACGAAATCCAGGAAAAGCTGGATCTCCGGGTACGGCTTGAGCTCCTGCCGCGCACGCTCCAGCGCCTGGCTCACGTTCAACGAAGACTGGAAGAACAGCCGGTAGGCCCGCTTCAGCTCCTGCCGTACGTCCTCCGGAAAACCACGGCGCTGCAGCCCCACCGTGTTCAGCCCGTAAAGCCCGATCGGGTTCCCCGCCGCCTTCACGAACGGCGGAATGTCCTTCGGCACCCGCGACGCACCCCCAACGATCGCGTGCGCGCCGATCCGCACGAACTGATGGATCGCCGTCAGCCCGCCCACGATCGCCCAATCCCCGATCTCCACGTGGCCCGCCATGTTCACGGCGTTCGAGAGAATGACGTGGTCCCCGATCACACAGTCGTGCGCCACGTGGACGTAGGCCATGATCAGGCAGTGGCTCCCCACCTCCGTACGGCCCCGCGCCGCCGTGCCACGGTTGATCGTCGCGTACTCGCGGATCACCGTGCCGTCCCCGATCACCACCTCCGTGTACTCGCCCCGGTACTTCAGGTCCTGCGGCGCGGTCCCCAGCACCGCCCCCTGGTGGATCTCACAGCCCCGCCCGATCACCGTGTTCCGCTCCACCAGCACGTGTGGACCCACCCGCGTCCCATCGTGGATCACCACGTTCGGCCCGATCACCGAGTACGGGCCCACCTCCACGCCCTCCCCGAGCTGCGCGCTCGGGTCCACGATCGCCGTCGCGTGTACCTTGCTGAGTGGCCAGGCCTTCGCGTTCAGCATCGGCGCCTCCTCAGCGGTCCATGATCCGCGCCATCATTTCTGCCTCCGCCACGACCTGCCCCTCCACGTACCCGACCCCCCGCATCCGGCAGACGTGGCGACGGATCTGCATGATCTCCACCTCGAAACGAATCTGGTCCCCCGGCGTGACCGGCCGGCGCCACTTCACATTGTCCAGCGACATGAAATACATCACTTTCTCTTCAGGATTCTCGACCGCTTCCATGAGCAGCAGCCCGCCGACCTGCGCCATCGCCTCGATGATCAGCACGCCCGGCATGATCGGATGACCCGGGTAGTGCCCCTGGAAGAACGGCTCGTTGATCGTGACGTTCTTGATGCCGACGATCCGCTTCCCCGCCTCGAACTCCACGATCCGGTCCACCAGCAGCATCGGGAAGCGGTGCGGCAAATACTGCATGATCTTCTGGATGTCGACGATGGCCCGCGTCCCGGCCTGGGCCGCCGCGTTCTGGAGCTCTCGCGCCAGCGCCAGGTTCCCCGAGTGGCTCGGCCGCTCCGCCACCACGTGGCCCCGGATCCTCCGGCCCAGGAGCGCCAGGTCGCCCACCACGTCCCCGATCTTGTGGCGGACGAACTCATCGGCGAACCGCAGCTCGCCCGTCACCAGCCCTTTGTCGTCCAGCAGGATCGCGTTCTCGATCGTGGCCCCACGAGCCAGCCCCCGCGCCCTCAGCGCCTCCGCTTCCTTCAGGAAGCCGAACGTCCGCGCCGGCGCGATCTCCCGCCCGAACTCCTCCGGCGTCACGTCGAACGACGCGAACTGCCGGCCCACCAGCGGATGGTCGAACTCGATCTTCGCCGAAACGCGGAACGCGTCCGCCGGCACGGCCACGTACGACGTCGCCCCGTTCGCCTCGACCTGCACCGGCCGGTCCAGCTCCAGCACCCGCGCCGCCACCCCCTGGCACGTCCGGCCAGCCTCCCTCAGCCGGTCAAAGAACGGCCGGAAGCTCCCATCCAAGATCGGAACCTCCGGCCCGGAAATCTCGATCCAAAGATTGTCGACCTCGCACGCCATCACTGCGGCGAGGAGGTGCTCTACCGTGTGCACGCGGACCTCACCTACCCCCAGCGTCGTCCCCCGGTCCGTCGATACCACGTGCTCCAGGGCCGCCGGCACCTCCGGCTCGCCCTCCAGGTCCAGCCGCCGAAAACGAATCCCCGTCCCGGGCGGAGCTGGACGTAACCTGAGCTCCGCGGGTTCACCGGTGTGGATCCCGGTCCCCTCGATCGTTACCTCGGCAGCAAGGGTGTGTTGTTGCGGTGCTGTCATTCCTCGGAAGTGTCTCGCCCGAAAAGTGCCCGCTCAAGGGCCCGTATGCGCTTTACGATCTCTGGAAGGCGAACGAATGCCGCCTGCGCGCGCAGCGTCTCACGATGCGGCCCCGCCGGAAACCCGCTGTACACCGCCCCCGGTGGCACGTCGCTCAGCGGACCCGCGCGCGCGGCCAGCGTGGCCCCATCCCCGATCACCACGTGACCCGGGATCCCCGCCTGCCCCGCCACCGTCACGTCACGCCCCAGAACCGCGCTCCCCGAAACCCCGACCTGCGCCACGATGATCACGTTCTCGCCCACCCGGACGTTGTGCCCCAGGTGAACGAGATTGTCGATCTTCGTCCCGTTCCCCACCTCCGTCGCGCCGATCGACCCGCGATCGATCGTCGTGTTCGCGCCGATCTCCACATCGGCCCCGATCACGCACTGCCCGACCTGCGGGATCTTCCGGTGGGAGCCCCCCATCCGCACGTACCCGAACCCGTCCACCCCCAGCCGCGCCCCGCTGTGCACGATCGACCGCGCACCGATCCGGACGCCCGGGTACAGCGTCACGTGCGGGTGCAGGACGACGTCGTCGCCCAGCTCGCAGCCGTCCCCCACCACCACGTGGGCGCCGATCCGCACCCGGTCCCCCACCCGCACCCCACGCCCGAGCACGGCGTAGGGGCCGATACTCACCTCCGCGCCCAGGACCGTCCCGGCCCCCACCACCGCCGTCGGGTGAACCCCCGGCTCCGGCCGTGCCTCCGGAAAGAGACACGGAAGCACCAGCGCCAGCGCCCGGTGCACATCCCGCACGATGATCCGTGGCGCCGCGATCCCCGCAGCCCGGCTCGCCAGCCGCTCCGACACCAGGACCGCGCCGGCACGAGAACGTTCAAGATGGGCCGCATATCGCCCATGCGCAAGCAACGAGAGATCCTGCGGGCCTGCACGATCGAGGGGGGCCACCCCCGTGAGCTCCGGGTCGCCCTCCCCCTCCAGCACTCCCCCCACGATCTCCGCGATCTCGGATGCCCTCACAGGCGTGCCCCCCCTTTCGCCCGGCCTCGGGCGACCGTCACCGGTTCGACTGCGCCGCTGCGCCCGCCGAGGTCGAGCCCCCGCTCCCCGCAGACGCCATCGCACGCACCCGCGCCAAGACCTTGTCCGTCAGGTCCAGCGCCGGATCCGCAGCCACAAGCGCCTCGCGGTTGATGATCATCGCATAACCCTCTTCCGCGCGGACCGCCTCCACCGCCTGCCTCACCCGGTTCATGATCGGCTCCAGCAGCTCCCGCTGCCGCCTCACCATCTGCTCCTCCACCTCGTTCACCCGCTGCTCAAGCTGCCGCTGCTTCTCCACAATCTCCTCTTCCTTCTTCTTCCGCGCGTCCGGCGACAGCATCACCGACTGCTGCTGGAAATCGGCGATCAGCTTCTGCACCGAGTCCTGCCGCGCCTGAAGCTCCGCCTGATGCCGCTGCATCTCCTGCTGGAGCGTCGCCTGCGCCTCCCTCGCCCCGGGCGCCTCCGCGATCAGACGCTGCGTGTCGATGTACGCCCATTTCGGGCCCGCCGCCTGCGCGCCGGCCACCGTGGTCACGCCCGCCACGCCGACCAGGGCGATCAGAATCGATACCAGGTTCCGCATGCCTCGCTTGCTCGCTTTTGGATGGTTCAGAATGTCGGCCCCATCTTGAAGTGGAACTGCCAGCCTGGCGGGTCCTTGTCGAAGCCGTACGCGTAGTCCAGACCCAGCGGCCCGAACGGCGTCACCAGCATCACACCGATACCCGCACCCCGCATGAGCCGCATCGGATTGATATCGCTCACGCTCCGCCAGACGTTACCCGCGTCGTAGAACAACGAGAGCGAGATGTTGTCGTTCAGACGCACCGCGTACTCGGCGCTCAGCCGCACGTACGCGTCGCCGAAGCGCTCCGCCAGGGAGCCCAGCCGCTCCGGCACGTACCCCCGCGGCGTGATCGTCGTCTCCTCGTAACCGCGCAGCGGCCGCCCGAACTGCACACCGCCCATCCAGAACCGCTCGAACGGGAACCGGGCCAGGCTCGCGCTGTCCCCGACGATCGCACCGACCTCCGCCGTCAGCCCCAGCGTGAACCGGATCGGCCGGCTGCCGGGCGCCCCGCCGCCGATCTGGCCCATCGGCACGTACCAGCTCCCCGCCGCCGTGTACTTGTGGAACCTCGCGTCCCCACCCAGGATCCCGCCGTTGAACTCCGCCTGGATCTCCTGACGCGTCCCCGCCGTCGGGAACATGTTGTGGTTCAGCGTCGACCGCACCAGCCCCAGAGAGATCGTGCTCTGCAGCCCCGGCGGCAACGAGAAGATCCCCGACTCGCCCAGATCGTCGAATTCCTCGTACGACGTCCGCGCGATCGAGTACCCCAGCATGAGCCGCGTCCGCCGCCACCGGTCGAACGGCAGCGGCAGCCCCACCCGCCACGCCGCGCCCGTCCGCACGCGCCGCCCCTCCGAGAACTGGATGAACCGGTCACTCCCGCTGAAGAGCGAGATCGACCCGCTCACCCGCGACCCCATGATCGCCGGGTCGCTGTAGCTCGCCTCGAAGTTCTTCGACCACTGCCCCCACTCCGCCCGCAAGTGCCCCGCCTTCGCACGCCCGAACAGGTTCGGCTGGTCGTACCCCAGGAAGCCCGACACCCCGCCGTAGCCCCCGATCGCCGTCCCGAAGTTGATCGAGCCGGTCTGCTTCTCCTTCACCTCGAACGTGATGTTCACGTCCCCGTTCTCGTCCGGCTGGATCTGCGGGTACGGGAGCGGCGTCTCGAAAAAGCCCAGAGCCATGATGTTCTGGTAGCTCTGGATCAACGCTTCTTCGCTGTAGACGTCGCCCGGCAGCAGCAGGATCCGCTCCCGGATCACATCCTCGTGCGTGTACGTGTTCCCGGTGATGGCGATGCTCTTCACGTACGCGGGCTCCCCCTCCCGGATCTCCCACGCCACGTTCACCACCGGATTCCCCGCCGCGTCCGTCGTCCGCTCCACCACCGGCACCACCTGCGCGTAGAGGTACCCCTGGTTGCTGTAGAGCCTCTTGACTTGCTCCGTCGCCTTCTCGAACGCCGCGTGGTCGAAGACCGGCGGCCCGCCCGAGGCGTCCTTGCTCCCCTTCCCGAGCCCCAGACTCTGCAGCAGACCGCCACCCCGCTGCTCGAAGTACCGCTTCAGCTCGTCCGACGAGAAACGGCGGTTCCCCCGCACGTCGAAGCCCGCCAGCCGGTACTGCGGCCCCTCCGACACCTCGATCACCAGCCGCGCCTTCCCCGTCTCCGGATCAACGACCAGCGAGTCGCTCCGCACCGTGAAGTCGATGTACCCGCGCTCCGCGTAGAACGCAGGGAGCTTCTCCCGCAGATCCTTGCGCAGCCGGTCCTCGTCGTAGGTCCCGCTCCGGAACCAGAGGAACCCCTCCGGCTTGGTGTCGATCGCCTTCCGCAGCTCCGCGTCGCTGAAGGCCTGGTTCCCCCGGAACTCGACCTCCGCGATCGCCACCCGCTGCCCCTCTTTCACGTCGAACACCAGGCGATGCTCCCCGGGCCGCCCCTCGATCGGCTCCACCCGATGCTCCACCTTCTCCGCCTGGATCCCCTGCTTCGCCAGGAGCTGCCGGATCATCGCCGTCGCCTCCGCCACCCGCGACGGCTGCAGCGGCACCCCCGTCTTAAGCTTCGCCGTGTCCCGGATCGTGCTCCCCTTCACATGCTCCAGGCCCCGGAACTCGATCGCGGAGATGAACGGCTGCTCCTCCACCTCGATCACCAGCGCCGCCGACCGCACCGGCCCCTCGCCCCCCTCCTCCCGCGCCAGGATCTTCACATCCTTGAACTGCCCCGTCGCCCACAGACGGCGCATCGCCCGTTGGACATGAAAATAGGTGATCGTGTCCCCCGCCCGGATCTGGGCCTCGGACACGATCACCGCTTCCTGCACGCGATCGTTGCCCCGCACCTCGACCCCGCTCACCACCACGCGCCCCGGCCCCCCAAGCTCCCCGCTCGCCTGCTCCTGCGCAAACCCAACGGCCGGCCTCGCCCCGATCCCGCCAGCGGCCAGGGCTACAGCCACCCCCAAACCTGCCAGAGCGCCCCGTCCCCACCTGCGGCCGCCCGCCCACACACCCCGCCCAAGGGTCGCCCGACCCCAACGATCCGCGCGCCTCATGTCTTCGACGATGACAGGACCCGGAAATCGAGCGCCCCGCCCTCCGCGGCCACGTCGACCTCGATCTCGTCCCCCGCCGTGAACTCGCCCATCAGGATCTTCTCCGACAGCGGATCCTCCAGGAACCGCTGAATCGCACGCCGCAGCGGACGAGCCCCGAACGACTCGTTGTAACCCCGGTCCACCAAGAACTCCACCGCCGCATCCGTCAGCCTCAGCTTCAGACCGTCCTCCGCCAGCCGCTCGTGCACCTCCCTCAACAGGATGTGGACGATCTGGCCGATCTGCTCCCGGTTCAGCGGATGGAACACGATGATGTCGTCCACCCGGTTCAGGAACTCGGGGTTGAACGCCCGCTCGATCTCCTCCCGCACCTTCTGCTGCATCGCCTCGTAGCTGCTCCGCTCATCACGCTGATGGAAGCCCAGCGTCTTCCCCTTCGTGATCTCGCGGGCCCCGAGGTTCGACGTCATGATGATGACCGTGTTCTTGAAGTCGATCACCCGGCCATAGTTGTCCGTCAGTCGACCCTCGTCCAGCACCTGCAGCAGAATGTTGAACACATCCGGGTGCGCCTTCTCCACCTCATCCAGCAGCACCACCGAGTACGGCCGCCGCCGCACCGCCTTCGTCAGCGTACCCGAGTCCTCGTAACCCACGTAGCCCGGAGGCGCCCCGATCAGACGCGAGACCGAGAACTTCTCCATGTACTCGCTCATGTCCACCCGAATCAGGGCGTCCCGGTCCGCGAACAGGAACTCCGCCAGCGCACGCGCCAGCTCCGTCTTCCCCACCCCCGTCGGGCCGCAGAAGATGAAGCTCCCGATCGGACGGTTCGGATCCTTCAACCCCGCACGGCTGCGGCGGATCGCCCGGCTGATCGCCCGGATCGCCTCGTCCTGCCCGACCACCCGCCGGTGCAGCTCCTCCTCCATCCGCATGAGCCGCTCCGTCTCCGCCTCCCGCAGCCGCGTCACCGGAATCCCCGTCCACCGGCTCACGATGAAGGCCACGTCGTCCTCGGTGATCACCGGACGATGCGTCCGCCGCTCCTGCTCCCACTCCTCCTGCTTCCGGCGGATCTCCGCCTGCAACTCCCGCTCCTGGTCGCGCAGCTCCGCCGCACGCTCGAAGTCCTGATCCCGGATCGCCTCGTCCTTCTTCGCGGCCAGCTCCTCCATCTTCTCCTTCAGGTGCGCCACCTCCGGCGGCGGAACCTGCGTCGCCAGCCGCGCCCGCGCCCCCGCCTCGTCGATCACGTCGATCGCCTTGTCCGGCAGGAAGCGATCCGTGATGTAACGCTCCGAAAGACGGGCCGCCGCCACGATCGCCTCATCCGGGATCACCACCTTGTGGTGCTCCTCGTAGTGCTTCCGCAGCCCCTTCAGGATCTCGATCGTCTCCTCCACCGTCGGAGGATCGATGATGATCGGCTGGAACCTGCGCTCGAGCGCCCCGTCCTTCTCGATGTACTTCCGGTACTCGTTCAGCGTCGACGCCCCCACGCACTGCAGCTCACCGCGCGCCAGCGCCGGCTTCAGCATGTTCGACGCGTCGATCGCGCCCTCCGCCGCCCCAGCCCCCACCAGCGTGTGCAGCTCGTCGATGAACAGGATGATGTTCTTGTTCTGGGCGATCTCGTTCATGATCGCCTTGAGCCGCTCCTCGAACTGGCCACGGTACTTCGTCCCCGCGATCACCGCCGCCATGTCCAGCGCCAGCACACGGTGATCCTTCAGGCTGTCCGCCACCTCGCCCTTCGCGATCAGCTGCGCCAGCCCCTCCACGATCGCCGTCTTCCCCACCCCGGGCTCCCCGATCAGCACCGGGTTGTTCTTCTTCCGCCGCGACAGCACCTCCATCACCCGCTCGATCTCCTTCGCCCGCCCGATCGTGGGATCCAGCTTCCCCTCCCGGGCCAGCTCCGTCAGATCGCGGCAGAAATGATCCAGCGCCGGCGTCTTCGACTTCTTCTCCCCCTTCGGCATCGCTCCACCACCACCCCCACCCGTCGGCTGCGGCGAGTTCACATCGCTCCCCAGCAGCTTGAGCGTCTCCGCCCGGGCCTCCTCCAGCGACACCCCCAGCGAGTTCAGCACCTGCGCCGCAATCCCTCGCTCCTCGCGCAACAGCCCGAGCAGGAGATGCTCCGTGCCCACGTACGAGTGGTTGAACTCCCGAGCCTCGGCCATCGCGTACTCGAGGACCTTCTTCGCCCGCGACGTGTACGGCAGCTCCCCCAGCGCGATCGTCGCCTTCCCCTTCCGGACCGACTCCTCCACGCGCTCGTGTACCTGCTCCAGGTCAACGTTCAGGTTGGCCAGCACCGCCGCGGCGACACCCTCACCCTCCCGGATCAACCCCAGGAGAATGTGCTCCGTGCCCACATAGTCGTGCTGGAGCCGGATCGCCTCCTCGCGCGCCATGGCCAGCACCTTGCGAACCCGGTCCGTGAAGTTGTAATTCATGGAAGCCCTCGTAGCCGGAGACGTCTATAGCTCTAGCTAGCCTTGCCTCTCGCCCGTCTCGCCCACTCGCTCCCCCTCCGCCACCACCCGCCCCTCCGTGGCCAGGATCCGCCGCACATACGTAGCTCGATGCAAATCGCTTTCCGCCTCGCTCAGGGAACGGCCCGCAGCCTGCTCAAGGTGAGTCGGTTGCGTGTGAACCATGATCTTGTTCAACGTGTATACCCGGAGCCCCGGAAGAAGGTTCACACTCACCCCGAGCCGGACCCCGCTCAGCAGGTTCATCACCTCCTCGAAGGAAAGGGACCGTGCATACCGCAGCAACCCGTACGCCCGCCAGATCTTGTCCTCGATCACCAGCCGCGCATCCCGCATGAGCGTGTTGCGCGCCTGCATCTCGTGCTGGATGACCTGCCGCACCACCTTCTCCAGGTGCTCGATCAGGTCCTCCTCGTTCTTGCCCAGCGTCGTCTGGTTCGAGATCTGGAAGAAGTTCCCCACCACCTCCGACCCCTCCCCGTACAACCCCCGGAACGTCAGCCCCAACTGGGTGATCCCCTGGAGAACCTTCCCGATCTCCTTGATCAGCACCAGCCCCGGCAGATGGACCAGCACCGACGCGCGCAACCCCGTCCCCACATTCGTGGGGCAGCTCGTCAGGTACCCGAACTCGTGGTGGTAGGCGAACGGAAGCTGGCTCCCTAGCTCCTCCTCCAGCTGGTCGACCAGTCGGTACGCCTCCCGGAGCCGCAGCCCCGACAAAAGGCACTGCAGGCGAAGGTGATCCTCCTCGTTCACCATCACCCCCACCTGCTCCCCGGGCGCCGTGATCAGCCCCGTGCCCCGAGGCGGCGCCGCGCCGTTCTCGCCGACGAGCTCCCGCGAGACCAGGTGCCGCTCCAGCAGCACGTGGCGCGAAACCCGATCCAGCGTCGACAGGTCCAGCACCACCCCACCCTTCAGCGTCTCGCTCTGCTCCGCGGCGCGGCGCACCCGCTCAAAGATCTGCTCCCGCTCCGATTCGCGGATGCACGGCGAGAACCGGTACCCCTGCAGGTTGCGGGCAAGCCGCACCCGCGTCGACAGCACGATGTCCGCGTGCGGGCCGCTCGCCTCCAGCCAGCCCAGGCCAAAGTCCGCGGGCGTGATCAGGTCCAGCATTCCAACGCGGCCTCCAGGTCCCGGATCTGGTCCCGAATCTGCGCCGCCCGCTCGAAATCCTCGCTCTCCACCGCCTTTTCCAGCTTGCGCCGCAACCCCGCCAGCCGCTCCTGGCACTCCTCCTTCGTAGGATCCGGCGGCAGATAGACCTTACCAACATGTTGTGTGCCGCCGTGCAACCGGCGCAAGAGCGTCCTCAGATGCGCGTCGAACGTCACATAGCAGTGCGAGCACCCCACCCGCCCGGTCTTCTTGAAATCCTCCAGGCGCATGCCACAGTACGCGCACGGCCCCACCGCTCGAGCCCCCTCGGCCGCCAGCCCCTTCCCCATCTGCGCGAGCACATCGCTGAGGGCCGCGTTCGTCGCCCCCACCCCCGGCTCCAGCCCCTTCTCCGCAGCACAGCCCTCGCACAGATGGTACGTGCTCATCTGGTTGTTGACGATCTGCGTCAGATGAATGACGGCCTCACGGTCCCCGCAGTGATCGCACAGCATCGCCCTTCCTACGCCGGGTAAAAGCTCCGGAGCTTGCCCTCCTTCACCAGGAGGATCCGGTCCGCGCGGTCCGCCAGCTCCCGATTGTGCGTCGCCACCACCAGCGCCACCCCGTGCTCCGCGCGAAGCCGGAAGAAGAGGTCGTGCAGCTGCTCGCCCGTATGCGTGTCCAGATTCCCGCTCGGCTCATCGGCCAGGAGCACCACCGGCCGGTTCGCCAGCGCCCGTGCGACCGCGACCCGCTGCTGCTCCCCGCCACTCAGTTGCCACGGCTTGTGATGCAGACGTTCGCCCAGCCCGACTTCCTCCAGCAACTCCCGGGCCCGCGCCGCAGCCGCCGCCCGATCCACCCCCGCGATCAGCATCGGCATCATCACGTTCTCCAGTGCGGAGAACTCGCGCAGCAGGTGATGGAACTGGAACACGAACCCGATCTGCGCATTCCGCACCGCCGCCAGCTCCCGGTCCGACAGCGCCGCCAGGTCCCGCCCCGCCAGGTACACCGCCCCCGAGGTCGGCCGATCCAGCCCGCCCAGCAGATGCAGCAGCGTCGACTTCCCCGCACCACTCGCCCCCACGATCGCCACCGCTTCGCCTGGCGCTACGCGGATCTCTACCCCGTTCAGAACAGTGAGTTCGCGCCCATCCGCCTCCACGTACGTCTTGCAGAGGTCCCGCCCCTCCAGCACCGCCTCCGGCGCCGGCGCCTCCCGCTCCACGACCTCCACCACCTCATTCATGACGAATCGCCTCCACCGGCAGCAGCCTCGACGCCCGGTACGCCGGATAGATCGTGGCCGCAAAGGCGATCAGAACGCTCAGCACGACGATCAGCACCACGTCCCAGGCCTGCAGGGCCACCGGCAGCGTGTCCACGAAGTACACATCGCCCGGCAGCGTGATGAACTGGTAGCGATCCAGCGCCGCGACCAGCAAAAGCCCTCCCACCGCGCCCATCGCCGTCCCCACCAGCCCGATCGTCAAGCCCTGCAACATGAAGATCCGCAGCACGCCCCCGTCCGTCATCCCCATCGACTTCAGGATGCCGATCTCCCGGGTCTTGTCCGTGACCACCATGATCAGCGTGCTGATGATGTTGAACGCGGCCACGATCACGATGAGGAACAGGATCACGCCCATCACCACCTTCTCCAGCTTCAGCGCGGAGAAGAGCGACTGGTTGAGCGTCATCCAGTCACTGGTCCAGTAGGAGGGACCCAGCAGCGAAGCGATCTCCGTGCCGATCCGGTCCGCGGCCCACGGATCCTCCACGTTCACCGCGAGCCCGCTCACCTGATCTTCCCCAAGTTCCAGCAGTTCCTGCGCCGCCGCAAGGGGGACGTACATGTTCTGGAGGTCGTACTCGTACATCCCTGTGCTGAAGACCCCGGTGACCTCGAACTTCATCAGCGCCGGGTAGATCCCCGTCGCGTGCTGCTTCACGTTCTCGAGCGAGCCGACCGTCACCGTGTCTCCCGGCAGCACCCCGAGCTTCTCCGCGAGCCGACGGCCCATGAGCATCCCGGGGTACCCGCTCCGCGTGGGGCCCAGCGCCAGCTTGCCCTCCCGGATCTCCTTCTCGACCATCGTCAGAGGCACCGGGCTGACGTTGGGATCGATCCCGTACAGCGTCCCCGCCTGCGCGAAATCGGCATGCGCCGTCACCCCGACCTGGGTCATCACGAACGGCTCGGCCGCCACCACCCCCGGCACCTTCCGCGTCGCGGCCAGCACCTCCGGCCAGCGCCGGATCCTGAGCCCCCGCGTCCCCTCGAAGACGTACACGTGCGGGTTCGTCCCCAGGATCTTCTTCTGCAGATCCTGCTGCAGACCGGTCATCACGGCGATCACCGTGACGAGCGCCATGACTCCCAGGAAGACGCCGCCGATCGCGATCAAGGTGATGAGCGACAGGAACCGCCCCTTCCGCCGCGAAGCCAGGTAGCGTCGGGCGATGTACCACTCCAGTCCCTTCGTCGCCATCGCTCACTCCGGCCGCATCGTCGGAAACAGGATCACATCCCGGATCGACGGCTGGTCCGTCAGCAGCATGACCAGCCGATCGATCCCGATCCCGACTCCGCCCGTGGGCGGCATACCGTATTCCAGGGCGCGGATGTAATCCTCGTCGTACGCCTGCGCCTCCTCGTCGCCCTGCTCGCGCAGCCGGGCCTGGGCAAGGAACCGCTCCCGCTGGTCCAGCGGATCGTTCAGCTCACTGAACGCGTTGGCGAGCTCGCGACCGGCGACCATCAGCTCGAACCGCTCCACCAGCTCCGGGTCGCCCCGCTTCGGCTTGGCCAGAGGCGAGATCTCGCGCGGAAAGTCAACGATGAATACCGGTTGCTGCAGGTGGGGTTCCACCAGCGCCTTGAAGATCTCGTCGTACAGCTTCCCCCGGCTCAGCTCCTCCACCCTCTCGACGCCCAACGACTGCGCCGCCTGCCGCAGCGTCGCATCATCCAGCTCCCGCACCGACAGATCCCCGTACTGCCGGATCGCGTCGAAGTACCCGAGCCGCGGGAACGGAGGCTCGAAGTCGAGCTCCACGCCCTGGTACGTCAGCCGGAGGGGCCCGCCCGTCACCTCCCGCACCAGGTAGGCCAGGAGCTCCTCGACCAGGCGCATCATGTCCTCGTAGTCGGCGAACGCCTGGTAGAACTCCAGCATCGTGAACTCGGGGTTGTGCGTGCGGTCCATCCCCTCGTTCCGGAAGTCCTTCCCGATCTCGTAGACCCGCTCCAGCCCCCCCACGATCAGCCGCTTCAGGTAGAGCTCGTCCGCGATCCGGAGGTAGAGCGGCATGTCCAGGGCATGGTGGTGCGTGATGAACGGCCGGGCCGACGCCCCGCCGTACAGCGGCTGGAGCACCGGGGTCTCGACCTCGATGAAGCCCCGCTCGTCCAGGAAACGACGAATCGCGGAAACGATGCGGGTCCGGGTCAGGAAGACCTGCCGCACCTCCGGGTTCACCGCCAGGTCCGCGTAGCGCTGGCGGTAGCGCTGCTCGATGTCCGCGAACCCGCTGTAGACCCGCCGCTCGCCGGTCTCGGGATCGATCTCCTCCTTGCCGAACGGCAGCGGCCGCAGCGACTTGGCCAGCAGCTCGAACGACCGCACCCGGACGGTCACCTCTCCCATCCGCGTGCGGAAGACAGGGCCCTCAACCCCGACCCAGTCCCCGATGTCCAGCAGGTCCAGCAGCTCGTACGCGGCCTCGCCCAGGTCGTCGCGCCGGAAGTAGACCTGGATCCGGCCCGACCGATCGGCCAGGTCGGCGAACGTCGTCTTCCCGTGGGTGCGCAGGGAGGTGAGCCGGCCGCCCAGGCGCACGACCGGCCCCAACCCCTCCGCGTCCAGGTTCCCGGCCTGCTCCGCGGCCTCGAAGGCGGCCCGCGCCTCCGCCGCCGCGTGCGTCGTCTCGTACCGGTACGCGAACGGCTCGATTCCCCGCCGCCGGAGCTCCTCCAGCTTCGCGTGCCGCGCTTCGATGACATGGCTCCGCCGCTGGCCCGCTCCCGCCACCCCGCCGCCCACCGGCGGGCGCTCCTCACTCCGCTGCTCCACCGTCCGCCCTCCTCACGCGCTTCGCGCCGCGTGCTGCTTCAGATAGGCATGGATGAAGGGGTCCAGGTCGCCATCCATGACCCTGTGCACGTCCCCCACCTTGAGCTCCGTGCGGTGGTCCGTCACGAGCGTGTACGGCTGGAAGACGTAGGACCGGATCTGGTTCCCCCAGGCGATCTCCGTCTTCTCCGCCTCGAGCTTCTGGCGCTCCGCCTCCCGCAGCTCCAGCTCCCGCTGGTAGAGCGCCGCGCGCAGCATCTTCATCGCCGTCGCCCGGTTCTGGTGCTGGCTCCGCTCGTTCTGGCACGTCACCACGATCCCCGTCGGGATGTGCGTGATCCGCACCGCCGAGCTCGTCTTGTTGACGTGCTGCCCACCCGCGCCCGAGGCCCGGAACGTGTCGATCCGCAGGTCCTTCTCGTCGATCTCGATCTGGATGTCGTCGTTCACGACCGGGTAGACGAACACACTCGCGAAAGAGGTGTGCCGCCGGCTCTGGGCGTCGAAGGGCGAGATCCGCACCAGCCGGTGCACTCCCTTCTCCGCCTTGAGGTAGCCGTACGCGTACTGCCCCCGGATCTCCAGCGTCGCCGACTTGATCCCCGCCTCCTCCCCGGGCTGCAGGTCCAGGACCTCCACCTCGTAGCCGTGCGCCTCCGCCCAGCGGGTGTACATCCGCATGAGCATCTCGGCCCAGTCCTGGGACTCGGTGCCGCCCGCCCCGGGGTGGATCGTGAGCAGTGCGTCCCGCGCGTCATCCGGCCCGCGGAGCATGTTCCGGAGCTCCAGATCCTCGAGCTCCTGCTCGAGCGAGAGCACCTCGTCCACCCACTCCTGCTCGAGCGCGGGGTCCGCCTCGGCCTCGAGCAGCTCCGCCAGCTCCTCGAGGTCGGCGGCCTTCGCCTCGATACGCTCCCAGGGCTCCACCCACGCCTTGAGCTCCTTCACCTCGGCGATGGCTTCCCGGGCCGCCTGAGGGTCGTCCCAGAAGCCCGGCTCGGCCATCCGCGCCTCCAGCGTCCGGAGCCGCGCGCGCTTGCCGTCTATGTCAAAGATAACCTCCGAGCGCCTCCAGGCGCTCACGCTGGGCTTCCAGCTTGCTTCTCATTTCCGTGGCCATGCGTCTTCCCCCCTTTTCGTCAAAGCGAGGGGCCGTCCACGAGCTGGACGGCCCCTCGCGCAATCCCGACATATAGAAATATAACACCGCCACGGGTCCGGGGCAATCGGCCGGCGACTCAGAAAATCTTCTGCCCGTTGGCCAGGATCTCGTTGAGCGCGTCGCGGAAATACGGCGTGCTCTTTGCCAGCTCGCTGCCGACCTGCTCGACGTACTCCGCCCAGCTCTTGCGGATCTCTTCCTGGAACTCGGTCCGGAGCGTCCCGGCCTTCAGACTCGCCTCCCGGCGCGCCGGGTGGTAGGCGACGATGTCCGACACCAGCGCCCGGGCCAGCCGCTTCGCCCGCACGTGCGGGTCCGACGCGCCAAACGGGGCTACGAGGGGAGGCGGCGAAGGCGAAGCAGCCGGCGGAGGCGTAGAAGCCGGCGACGTTGAAGAGACCGGCGGCGCCGGAGAAGTCGGCGCGGCCGGGGAAGTCGATCCCGCCAGAGCAGCTGACGCACCCGGGGACGCGGGCGCGCCCGTGGTGGGCGGCGCGGCCGGCGAAACCGACGCGCTGGCAGGCTGCGGCGTCGTTGCCCTGGGGGCCTGGGCGCCGTCACGGGTGACCTGCATCACCGCCCCGCAGCGGGCGCAGCGCGCCCGCGCGCCGCCCGCCGGCACCCGCTCCGGATCGACCCGGTAGACCGTCTCACACTGAGGGCAGCGAACGTTCATCGCACCCTCTCCCCCCTCACCTCGACGGCCGCCACCACCGGCTGGCCGGCACACGCCGGCCCATCCGACCGCCGGTCCACCGCGTAGACGGAGCCGGGGAACGACTTCGCATACACCTTCATTTCCGTCGCCACCTCACTCATCCGCGCCGTGTGCGTGTAGTGGCGGTTTTCGTTCGTCGCCACCCCGATCGACAGCGTCATGAGCGGAATCCGATGGAGGACCCCGCGCCGGTCTTTGCCGAGGAAGTACCCCGCGCGCCGGTCCTCTTCATTGTATTGGTAAGGAGCCAGCTCGTCGAAGATCTCCAGGATCTCCTCGCAGCAGCGCGTCATCTGCTCGATCGGCACGTTGAAGATGAAATCGTCGCCTCCAATGTGGCCGATGAAGCCGGTCGGCGCGTAAGCCCTCACGATGTCCCGCAGGATCCGCGAGAGCATCAGGATGACCCGGTCCCCTTCGTTGTAGCCGTACCGGTCGTTGAACTCCTTGAAGTGGTCCAGGTCAGCGTAACAGACGGCGAAGATCTCTCCGCGCCGGAGCCGCTCGGCGATGTCGCGCTCGATCTGGGCAGTGCCGGGCAGCCGCGTCGTCGGATTCACGCCGAGATCCCGCGCCGCCCGGTGGAGCGTCCGCTGAAACCGGAGGAACCGCTCGCGCTCGTTCATCCGCTCGCCCAGCACCTCATCCGCCCCGACCTCCAGCCCCGCCTCGATCAGCGTGTCGCCCCCTCCCGACGCGTAGAGGACCACCGGCACGATCGCCGTGAAGGTGTCGCTCTTGAGCGTCCGGCAGAGCTCGAGGCTCTCGGCGCTCTCGCCATCGGCATCCAGGATCAGGCACGCGGGCAGGCTCCGGTTGACCACCGCGAGCACTTCGTCGCCTCGCGGGACGCTGACCACTCCCAGGCCATGCTCTGCCGCGAACACGGCGATGGTCTCCGGGATCGGCCTGCCGCGGGGGGAGTAGTGGATCAGTACCGCACGAGAATGCATGGCGTTGGGGGATCCTGGCACCGGGGAGGCAATGCCAAAGCTACCGGTTGGGGCCGCTCTTGTCAAATGCGCCTGCGGCCAGGCCGGCGGCGGCCTCCACCGTCAGGGGCGGGTTCGACCAGGAGGAAATCGATCTGCCGCTCCTCGCGGTCCACGCGTGCCACGCGGACCCGGACCCGGTCGCCCAGTCGGAACCGGCGGCGCTTCCGCTCCCCGACCAGGGCGTACTGCTCCTCCAGGAAGGAGTAGTAGTCGTCCTCCAGGTTGCTGACGTGCACGAGCCCTTCGACGAAGAAGTCGTCGAGCAAGACGTAGAAGCCGTACGCCGTCACGCCGGCGATCGTGCCGTTGAACTCGTCGCCCAGGTGACGCTCCATGAACTCGACCTTCTTCAGGTCGATGCTGTCACGCTCGGCCTCGACGGCCACGCGCTCCCGCTCGCTGGACTGGCGGGCGACGGCGGGGAGCCACTCCTCCAGGCGTTCGCGCGGGAGCTCCTGCCGGTCCACGAAGGCGCGGCAGACCAGCCGGTGCACCACCAGGTCGGGATAGCGACGGATGGGCGAGGTGAAATGGGTGTAGTCGTGGGAGGCCAGCCCGAAGTGCCCGAGATTCTCGTGGCTGTAGCGCGCCTGCTTCATCGACCGCAGCACGACGGTCGAAATGAGGTTCTCCTCCGGCCTCCCCTTCACCTCGACGAGCAGACGCTGGAAGTCCCTCGGCCGCACGCTGGCGCCCCGGCCGAGGCGAAGGCCGAAGGTTGCCAGGAACTCCCGGAGCTGCTCGACGCGGTCGGCATCGGGGGGCTCGTGGACCCGGTAGAGGAACGGGAGCCCGGCGCGCGCCGCACGTCGCGCGACCACCTCGTTGGCCAGGATCATGTAATCTTCGATCAACCGGTGGCTCTCGAGGCGGAGCACCCGCTGGATGTCCGTCGGCTCCCCGCGCGTGTTGAGGATGACCCGGGCCTCGGGCAGGTCGAAGTCCAGGCTGCCCCGTTTCTCGCGGATGGCCCGGAGCGCCAGGCTGATCTCGAGCAGCCTTCGGAGCGCCTCGTCCACCTCCGGCTCGATCGAGATCTCCCCGTCCAGCACCGCCTGCGCATCGTCGTAGGTGAGCCGGTGCCGGCTCCGGATCACGCTCCGCGCGATGCGATGCCCCCGCACCCGTCCCTCCGCGTCCAGCGTGAGCAGGACGGACACGGCCAGCCGGTCCACGCCGGGGCGAAGCGAGCAGAGGTCGGAGGAAAGCGCGTCGGGCAGCATCGGGACGGTGCGGTCGACCATGTAGACGCTCGTTCCCCGGCGCAGGGCCTCCGCGTCGATCGGCGACCCCTCCCGCACGTAGTAGCCGACGTCGGCGATGTGCACGCCGACCTCCCACAGGCCGTCGCCGGCCGGCTGAATGGACAGCGCGTCGTCGTGGTCCTTGGCGTCGGCCGGGTCGATCGTGAAGACGAGGCGCTCGCGGAGGTCCAGCCGGCCGGCCAGGTCCGCCGCCGTCACCCCCTTCTCCCGGATCCGCTCGGCTTCCTCCTGGACTTCTGGGGGGAACTCCACGGGCAGCTCGTGCCCGTAGATCACCGTGAGGACATCGACGCCGGGCTTCGTCAGCGGACCGAGGACGCGCTCCACCTCACCCGCGGGCCCGAGGTGATCGTTTCCCCAGTCCGTCACCCGGACCACCACGACGTCGCCCTCCACCGCTCCCGCCTCCCGCCCCGGCGGCACGAACACGTCGCGCGTCAACTTCCGGTCCTCGGGGACCACGAACCCGAAGTTCCGCCGCGGGTGGTACACCCCGACGATCGTCTGACGGGCTCGCTCGAGCACCTTGATCACGCGCCCCTCCACCCGTCCCCGGCGCCGGCGGTGCTCGACCCGCGCGACCACCCTGTCCCCGTCCAGCGCCGAGCCGAGGTTGTGCGGCGCGATGTAGAGGTCGGCCCCGCCATCCTCCGGGACCACGAAACCCGCCCCGCTCCTGATCGTCTGCAGCCGCCCCACCACCAGGTTGATCTTCTCCGGGACCGCGTAGCGCTGACGCCGGACCCGGTAGAGGACCCCCTCCTCCACCAGCCGATCCAGCGACTCCCGGAACTCCCGCTCCTCGGCCCGGCCGACGCCGAGCCCGCGGGCCAGCTCCCGCGCATTGAGCGGCCGCCCCGCCACAGTACGCAGGTAGTCGACGATCCGGTCAGGCGAGCCCCCCCCCGCCACCTTCACCTCCGTGGCCACCGGACCTCCACGGTCCCCGTCCAGCGCACGTCCCCGCCCTCGGGCTCCAGCCAGCTCCGCATCTCCAAAGGCAGCTCCTCTCTGCCGGCCGCACGCATCCGTGCCGTAATGAACGCATCCACGGCGCTGATGACGTGGTTCGCAAGGATCAAACCCAGCGCCCGCCGGGCTGACCGGAACGCCTCATCGCTCTCCGCGATCAGCTCGGCGTACACCCGCTGCTCCAGCCCGTTTTCCCCCCACGCCCACGCGAACTCCGGCGGCGTCGCGCGCTGCCGGTAATACGCGAGCGCCGCCTGGTACTCCGGCGCGTCCGGCGGAAGGCTGTCTCGCCCCGCCGGGAAGTAGATCGCCCGGGCGAGATCCCAGATCATCCCGTTGTACGTGGTCGGGTCCTCCTCCGGCTGGATCCCCTCCCGGCCCGGGTCGCGGTCGAACGCGCCGCTCGCGCTGTACTGGCCCATCGCTTCGTAGTACTCGAAGCTCGGGTTCTCCCGCCTCGGCCCCACACTCACGCGCCGCGCCACGTACCACGCCAGGTCGCGATACCTCCGCTCCAGCTCGCGGGCCTCGCCCCGCCGGTCCAGATAGGTGATCCAGCCCCAGGCCTCCAGCGCCGTGTACGGGACCCAGCGCCCCAGGCCCAGCCACCGCTGCCCGGCCCCGGGCACGGCCGCCGACGCCAGAAACGCCTTTCCCGGGGCCCGGACCGGCACCACACTGTCCGGCCGGGTCGAAACAGGCGGGAACCTGGGCGCCCACCGCAGATCCTGCGCCGCAGACGCTCGGGCACCCGAAAGGATCAGCACGAGCGCCGCCCCGCCGACCACGGGACCACGCCAGGAGATGGAGACGCCCATGGCGCCTAGAAGCTCATGCCGAAGGAGATCTCCAGGGGATCCAGGTCCGGATCGATCGGCGACCTGACGAACGAACGGGCGATCGCCAGGTCGTAACGCCGATGCCGCAGCCCGAACCCGACCGCCGCCCCGGACTCCAGACCTTCCCCACCCGCATACCCCGCCCGCACGAAGACCGCGTCCCGCGCCGCGAGCTCGACCCCCACGGAGGCGCGCGGCGCCCTCAGATCTCGCAGCCGACCCCCGACCTCCATCGCGACCCAGAGGGAGAAGGCGCTGTCCGGCAGGACGTGACGCAGCACCTCGTAGGCGACCCCCACCCGGATCCGCGACGGGAGGGGGTCGCGCTGCTCCGCGTTCTTCACCTGGAGCGCGAACCCGACGTTCGTTACCCCCGCGCCCAGCGACAGCCACGGCAGCCACCCCGGCCGATACTGGATCCCCGCATCGACCGCCTGCGTCGTCGCCGAGATCACGCTCCCGCCTTGCTGATGATAGATCTTGTAGTTGATCCCGCCGGCGAGCCCGGGGGCAAGGTGCGTCGCGAACGATGCGACCAGCAGGTGGTCCTGGATGGCGATCGTGCCCGTCGGGTTGCCCAGCTCGTCCGTCCCCTCGATCTCGCCCAGGTCGACGAGCTCGTACGAAAGACCCAGCGTCCCGACGGACCGTAGAGCGAAGAGGCCGGAGACAGCGTAGATCTGCCCCGCGACGCTCCGGCCGTGGTGAATGATCAGCGCCCCGTCCTGTAGCCCGGCGATCCCCGCCGGGTTGCCGAAGACCGCCTCGGGCGACGGCAGCGCCGACAGCGCACGCCCCAGGGCAGTTCCCCGCGCGCCCACGGGGAGCAGCAGCTCGAGGCAGCACTCATGCGAAGGGACCGCTCCCCCTGCTCCGGGCCCCGTCGACGGCTCGCCAATGCCCTGGCCCTGGAGCACCGCAGGCGCCAGCGCGCCCAGGATCGAAGCCTGGAGGACTAGAATGAGAGTCGGAGCGCGCACGCGAACGGCACGGGCCGAGGGGATCCAGGATGAGACCCGGTCACAACGGCTTCGCCTCGTCGATGAGCATGATGGGGATGTCGTCCCGGATCTCGTAGCGCAAGCGGCAGGCGTGGCAGACCAGCTCCTCCTCAGCCTGCCGGTACTCCAGCTCACCCTTGCACTTGGGACACACCAAGATCTCGAGCAGCTCCTGGTCGAGCATCGCTGGCCTCCTCCATTTTGCGCCGGCCGCCGCCGTTCGCCGCCTTCCGCCGTCGCGGGTCCCGGCAACCCATCGGCCGGGCGACCGCTACCGGGAGCGAGCCGACTCGTCGGATACCTGGTAGCCGAACCGCCTCAGGACCTCCGCCTTCCGCCTCCAGCCCGGCAGCACCTTCACCCAGAGGTCGAGGTAGACGCGCGCCCCCAGGAAAGCCTCCACCTTCTCGCGGGCGCGCTGCCCGAGCGCCTTGATCCCGGCCCCCTGCCGCCCGATCAAGATCGCCTTCTGCCCCTCTCTTTCAACGTAGAGGACCGCCCGGATGTAGACAGGGTCCGTGTTCTCCCGGAACTCCTCGATCCGGACGACCGTCGCGTAGGGGATCTCCTCCCGGTACTCCTCGAAGACCGTCTCGCGGATCAGCTCGGCCACGAAGAAGCGCACCGGCTGCACCGCGATGTCGTCCGGCGGGTACAGGAACTCCGAGACGGGCAGCGCCTGGATCAGCCGCTCCGTGAGCTCGGCCACGCCCTCCCCCGTCAGCGCGGAGATCCGGAGGGGTTCGCAGTCGAGCTCCTGCCGGCTCCAGCGAGCCAGCGCCTCGACGGCGCCGGCCGGGGCGGCATCGACCTTGTTGATCGCCACGAAGAGCGCAGGCCGCCGGGAGCGCAGGACCTCGAGCGTCGCCGCAGGGGGAGTCTCCTCGGGGCGGGTCGCATCCAGCAGGAGGAGCACCGCGTCCGACTCCCGGATCGCGCCGAGTGCGGCCTCGAGCATCGACTCCTGCAGGAGGTAGCGCGGCTCCAGCAGTCCCGGGGTGTCGACGAAGACGATCTGCGCGCGGTCGGTGGTGTAGATCCCCATGACCCGATCGCGCGTCGTCTGGGCCTTGGGCGTGACGATGCTGAGCTTCTCGCCCAGGATGGCGTTGAGCAGTGTGGACTTCCCGACGTTGGGCCGCCCGACCAGGGCCACGTACCCGGCCCGCGTCGGCTCCCTGGTTTCTCCCGGTGACGCCTCCCCAGCCATACGCCCGAAATCTAGAACGAAAGCCTCGGATCATGCAAGCAAAGGAGCCGTGCCGTCTTTTCGGGCATCGCCCCGGCAGGGTGCCCTGTCGCCGGGCGGGGTGGTTGTGGCGGGGCGGAAAAAAAACACGCCCCCGGGACGAGGGGTCCTGGGGGCGGAGGTTTTGGGGCCGGCGGCGACGTACTCTCCCACCCGGTCGCCCGGGCAGTACCATCCGCGCTGCGGGGCTTAACGACCGTGTTCGGGATGGGAACGGGTGTGACCCCCGCGCTATGGCCGCCGA
>DATCLG010000142.1:0-30798 GCA_036564015.1 Longimicrobiales bacterium | reverse complement strand
AGCGAGGCGAGGCCGATCCCGATCCCGTGCAGGATCGGCGCATCCTCGATGACCCGCATCCCCGTGAAGAAGCCTCCGACCCAGAAGCCGACCGCGACGGCGACGATCGCCCAGACGCTGCTCGCCTCGATGTCGGGGCCCAGGAGCCCCAGGCCGGCCAGCCCGATCGCGACGAGCGACGTGACCGCCGCGGAAACGAGCCACCCCGTGCCGACCCACGCGAGCCGGACACTCCGCAGATGCTCCGCGTGCAGGTGATCGCCCGCGCGCAGGTCAGGCATGCCGGCGGTCCTTTCCCCGGCCGGAGTCCCCCAGCACCCCTTCGCCCAGCTCGAGGTGCAGCTGCACCGGGCCGAAGGAGCGACGGTGGTGCGGGGTGGGCCCCAGACGAGCCAGCGCTTCCCGATGCTCCCGGGTGTCGTAGCCCGCGTTCCGCTCCCAGCCGTACCCGGGATAACGCGCGGCAAGCCGACGCATGAGCCGGTCCCGGGTCACCTTCGCCACGATCGAGGCGCACGCCACGCTGTGGACTCGTCGGTCCCCCTCCACCACCGCCGTGTGCCCGGGGCCCAGCGCCGGCACGGGCAGCCCGTCCACCAGGATGTGCTCGGGCGCCACTTGCAGGCGTCGCACCGCGCGACACATGGCGAGGTGGGTGGCCCGCAGAATGTTGAGCCGATCCACCTCTCGCACGCTGGCCGCGCCGATCCCGACGCTCACAGCCCGACGCAGGATCTCCGCGGCCAGCTTCTCCCGCACCGCCCGGCTCAGGCGCTTCGAGTCGTTGACCAGGGGGATCGCCTCGCCAGGGGGCATGATCACGGCCGCAGCCAGGACCGGCCCCGCCAGCGGGCCCCGCCCCGCTTCATCCACCCCCGCAATGTGCCGCAAGCCGCGGGCCCAGAACGTGGACTCCACGGCGAGGAGCTCGGCCAGCCGCTCCCCTTCCTCCCCCTGGCGCCAGAGCTCGGGCCCGGCGCTCACCTCGGCCGCTTCTCGCGAATCCGGGCCGCCTTACCCCGCAACTGCCGCAGGTAGTACAGCTTCGCCCGGCGCACCTGGCCCCGGCGCACCACCTGGATCGACTCGATCGTCGGCGTGTGCAGCGGGAAGACTCGCTCGACCCCCACACCCGACGAAACCTTCCGCACCGTGAACGTCTCGCTGATCCCCGCACCCCGACGGGCGATGCACACCCCCTCGAAAGCCTGGATCCGCTCCTTGTCACCTTCTCGCACCCGGACGTTCACCCGAATGGTGTCGCCGGGGCCAAAGTCCGGCAGATCGCTCCGGAGCTGCTGCTTCCCCACTTCCTGCACGATGTCCATGGTATCTCCTACGCATATCCGCCGGAGTCCCGAGCCGATCCTCTCAGCCCGTGGGATCTCCGCCGTGTGTCCCGACGTACTTCTCCCACAAATCGGGACGCCGCTCGCGGGTCAACCGCTCGGCCTCCCGCTGCCGCCACGCGGCGATGCGCGCGTGGTCGCCCGAGAGCAGCTCCTCGGGCACCTTATAGCCGCGGTACGACGCCGGCCGCGTGTACGACGGCGGACTCAGCAGCCCCTCGTCGTAGAACGAATCCGTCGCGGCCGCCTCGTGCGTGCCCAGCGCGCCCGGGAGCAGACGCACCACCGCGTCGATCATCGCCAGCGCCGCAATTTCTCCGCCGCTCAGGATGAAATCCCCGAGCGACAGCTCCTCGGTCGCCAGGTAGTCCGCGACCCGCTGGTCCACATCCTTGTAGTGCCCGCACAGGAACGTCAGCTCCTCCTCGAGCGAGAGCCGCACCGCGTCCCTGTGCTCGAACCGCTTCCCCCGCGCCGACATGAGCAGGATCGGGCCCTTCGGCTTCAGGGCATCCACCGCCTCGAAGAACGGTTCCGGCTTCATGACCATCCCCGGCCCGCCGCCGTAGGGGTAGTCGTCTACCGTCCGATGCCGATCGTGGGTGTAGTCCCGCAGGTCGATCGTCCGGTAGGTGACCAGCCCCGCCGCCGCCGCGCGCCCCGGGATGCTGAGGGACAGGGGCCCCGTGAAGAACTCCGGGAAGATCGTGACGATGTTGATCTTCATCGCGTCCCCACCGAACTCCCGTCCGAGAACGGAAGACGCCGGCGCGGGCCCCTAGGCCTCGAGCAGACCCGGTGGCGGCTTGATCACCAGCCGCCGCCCCTCCACATCGATCTTCTTCACGATCTGCTTGGCGAACGGAATCAGATGCTGCCCGTTCTTGCCCTCCACCTCCAGGAGATGCGTCGGCTCCAGCTCGTACACCTCCCGCACCCGCCCCACCACCTCGCCGTCCACCGTCACCACCTCCATCCCGAGGAGCTGGTGATAGTAAGCCTCCTCTTCCCCCGCCGGCTCCACACTCTCGATCGGCACCAGGAGATAGCGCTGCGCGAACGGCTCGACCGACGTCCGGTCGTTCCGCCCCCTGAACTTCACCAGCAACCCGCGCTTGAACGGCCGGCTCCGCTCGACCACCAGGCGCTCACTCTCCTCCCCCAGCTCCCCATGCTCGTTCCCCAGCAGCACCTCGCTCCCCGGCGCGTAAACCTGCTCCGGTCGGTCCGTGAGCGGCGTCACGAAGACCTCCCCCTTCAGCCCGTGGGGTTTGGTCACGTGGCCCACGACCAGGTGGTCCGGCTCCTTCCAGCCGGCCATGAGGCTCAAGCCTCCGAGCCCGACGTCTCAGACCCGGAAGCCTCCGCCTCCCCCACTGCCGCCTCGCCAGCCGCCACGGCCGCCACCGCCTCAGCCTGCGCCTCCGGCGCCGGCGCCGCTGCCGCCTTCGACACCAGCGTCACCGCCACCGACCGGTCGCCTCCCTTCCGCGCCTTCTTCACCAGCGACCGCGCCGTCTCGGTCAGCTCCGCCCCACGCGACAGCCAGTAATCCACCTTCTCCAGGTCCATCCGCAGCTCCGCCGGCTGCCGCCGCGGATCGTAAAACCCCACGACGTCCAGATACGCCCCGTCGCGCGGCGCACGCGACTCCGCCACCACGATCCGGTAGCTGGGTTGCTTCTTCCGGCCCACTCGCCGGAGTCGGATCCTCAAAGCCATGGCTCCTCAGCTTCCGAGGGTCTTCTCCACACCGGGCTAACCGAGCATCGGAAAACGCGGCATGCGGCCGCCCGCCAGCCCCATGCCCCGCAGCTGCTTCACGAGCTTCTGCATCTGCTTGAACTGCTCGAGCAGACGATTGATCTCCTGCACCGGACGGCCCGAGCCCCGCGCGATCCGCGCACGGCGCGAGCCGTTCAGGATCTCCGGCCGCCTCCGCTCCTGCGGCGTCATCGAGAGGATGATCGCCTCGATGTGCTTCATCCGCTTGGGGTCGATCTTCGCTTCCTTCAGCAGCTTGTGATTCACCCCCGGGATCATCCGCAGCAGCCCCTCCAGCGGCCCCAGCTTCTGGAGCTGGCGCAGCACCACCAGGAAGTCCTCCAGATCGAACTTCCCCTCCCGCGCCACCTTCTGCTCCAGCCGCGCCGCCTCCTCCTGGTCGATCGCCGCCTGCGCCCGCTCCACCAGCCCGACGATGTCCCCACGCTGCAGGATCCGGTCGGCCATCCGCACGGGGTCGAACACCTCGAGCCCGTCCGGACGCTCCCCGACCCCCACGAACTTCACCGGGACGCCGGTCACCCCACAGACCGACAGCGCGGCACCGCCGCGAGCGTCGCCGTCCAGCTTCGTCAGGATCACGCCCGTCAGCTGGAGCCGCTCATGGAACCCCGCGGCGATGTTCACCGCCTCCTGGCCGGTCATGCCGTCCACGACCAGCAGGATCTCCGTGGGCTGCACCGCCGCCTTCACCCGCCCGAGCTCGTCCATGAGCTCCGCGTCGATCTGCAGACGGCCCGCCGTGTCCAGGATCAGCGTCCGGTGCCGGTTCGACCGCGCATGCTCCAGCGCCCGCGCGGCCAGCTTCGCCACATCCCGCTCCGCCCGATCCGCGAAGACCGGAACGCCGACCTGCTGGCCCAGCGCCTCGAGCTGGTCGATCGCCGCCGGACGATAGATATCCAGCGCCGCCAGCAACGGCGAGCGCCCCTCCCGCGCCAGCCGCTTCGCCAGCTTCGCCGCCGTCGTCGTCTTCCCCGCACCGTGCAGCCCGACCAGCATGATCACCGTCGGCGGCACGGGCGCGATCGCCAGACCCTGACGCTTCTCGCCCAGCAGACGGACCAGCTCGTCGTGCACGATCTTGACGACCTGCTGGCCCGGAGCGATCGACTTGATGACCTTCTCCCCGAGCGCCCGCTCCTCCACGCGCGCCAGGAAGTCCCGCGCCACCTGGTAGTTGACGTCCGCCTCCAGGAGCGCCCGCCGCACCTCCCGGAGCCCTTCCTTCACCATGGACTCCGTCAGCACGCCGCGCTGCTTGAAGCGGCTCAGCACGCTGTCGAGCTTCTCGGAAAGCTCCTCGAACATCCTGCTTCCTGCGGTCGGCGATTCGCGATCCAAAGCCTCTAACTATACCAAATCGAAGGGCCAGGCTCAAGGCCGCCGCTTTCCGGCCGCGCCGTGCGTCCGGGAAGGAGCCCGCGGGAGCAACGGACGCGCCCGGTGAGCGTCACGGACGGCAGGCCCCGCCTTCCCCTCACGCGATCGCCACGCCGGGACGACGGCTCGCCGGCGCCGTGGCTCCGCTCGCCGCCCCGACGGTGACCGGCATACGTTCCTATGCGACAGCAGGTCCGCGCCCGCCCCGGCACTCGATGTGAGCAGGGCGTCCTCCCGGACTCTCCAGCGGGCGGCGCGGAGCCGATCCAGGCGGCCGGCCTCCTCCGCATGCAGGAGTTCGCTGCGCCGCGGACTTCGAGCGCACGAAATCGAATCGCCCAGGCAGGCCGGTCCACGGGCCGGCACGGCCGTCCGTGCGGCGGCTACAACTTTCGTCGCCAGCTGCAGCGACGACCTGACCCGAACCGGCGGGGCGGGGGCTCGAACCCGGCGGACGCGCGCCGGGCATCGCCCGCCCGGACCGGGTGCGCGGCGACGCCTACGCGCGGCTGCCGGAGCTCGCCACCCGGATGCTCCGGTTCAGCAGTTCATTCCTGGAGCTTCCAACGAAACCATTGTCGTGGGGCGGGATGCCCCCGCGCGGACGGAGCGGGCCGGTCAGGTCGGGGCCCAACTCGCTTCAGGCGACAGGGTGCCTGGCCTGACGCGAGAAACGCCGGGCCAGAGCGGACGTCCGCTGCGACACGCTCGAGAACCGGTTCACCCACGTGGTCGCTGCGCCAGAGCTCGGTGCGACTGAACCGGCGAGCCCGAAACCGGGCCTCCGTCGACGCAGGAAAAGCGCGTGCCAGGAGTGCCCATCGCGGCCGGCAGGCGCGGCGGGTTCGCTCGATACCTCCTGGCCCAGCCGATCCCTGCCCGGGCCGGCGCCTCCGGCGAACGCCGGTTTGCGATCGGATCGGGTGGGTCTGGCCGGGCCTGATCGGCGGCGCTCCCGGATCGCCTTCCGATTGCGGCGGTCGCGGGCGGGGCCTTCATGGTCGGGCGATGTGCGGGGCAGAAGACGAGTCTGTCGAGCGCCGGGGGCGCTGCAGCCGGTCGTCGGTGCACGGCGCCGGGCGGGATGCCCGGGGCGAGCTCGCCCGATGCGCGTGAGGCCGCCGCCGGGCTCTGGCTCCGTCTCCACCTTGAACGCGTTGCGGGGCCGCTTCCCTCTCCAGAGGGTCCGCGCGGCCCCGTACTGCGCCTCCGGGCGAGCTCAGGCCATGCGGATGATCTGCTCCCGCTCGGTCCCCACCGAGACGTACCAGATGGGCACCCCGGTCAGAGCCTCGATCCTCCGCAGGTAGTCGCGCGCGCGAGGCGGGAGGTCCTCCGGGCGCCGCGCGCCGCTCGTGGGCTCGCACCAGCCGGGCAGCGTCTCGTAGATCGGGCGAGCGTGCTCCAGCAGGGAGAGATCGTCCGGGAAGTCGTCCAGAGCCACGTCCTCGACCTTGTAGCCCGTGCAGATCCGGATCTCCTCGAACGAGTCGAGCACGTCGAGCTTCGTCAGGGCAAGGCCGGTCAGGCCGTTCACCCGCGCGGCGTAGCGCACGACGACCGCGTCGAACCAGCCGCAGCGCCGCGGCCGCCCCGTGGTGGCCCCGTACTCCCCGCCGAGCTCTCGCAGGCGGTCGCCGAGCGGAGGCTCCAGCTCGGTCGGGAGAGGCCCGCTCCCCACCCGCGTGGTGTAGGCCTTGACCACGCCCAGCACCGCATCGATCACCGTCGGCCCCACCCCGACACCCGTGGCTGCGCCTGCCGCGGTCGTGTTGGACGAGGTGACGTACGGATACGTGCCGTGATCGACGTCGAGCAGCGCGCCCTGGGCGCCCTCGAGCAGCACCCGCGCACCCTGCTCCAGGGCACGGGTGATCTCGCGTCCCGTGTCGGCGACGAGCGCGAGCAGCCGCTCCCGCGAGCGCAGCACCCGCTCCGCGATCTGCTCGGGATCGATCACCTCGGCGCCCACCGCCCGGAGGCGCTCGTTCGCCCGCTCGGCGCTGGCCCGGAGCAGGTCGAAGGCCCGGTCCGCGACCCGGAGATCCGCCACACGGATCCCGCGGCGGGCCACCTTGTCCTCGTAAGCCGGGCCGATCCCCCGCCCGGTGGTCCCGATCCGGTCCTTCCCCCTCTGCATCTCGTTCGCCACGTCGAGGCGCTTGTGGTACTCGAGCAGGAGATGCGCGCGCCCGCTGACGCCGACCCGCGACTCCGCGTCGATCCCCCGCGACTCGAGCGCGTCCAGCTCCTCGAAGAACTGCTCGAGGTCGAGGACCACCCCGTTCCCCAGCAGACAGCGCTTGGACGGATGGAGAATCCCGGATGGGATCTGGTGGAGGACGAACTCCTCTCCGCCGACGTGCACGGTGTGGCCCGCGTTGGCGCCGCCCTGGTACCGCGCTATGATGTCCGCCTCGGCGGCCAGCACGTCGACGATCTTGCCCTTGCCTTCATCGCCCCATTGGGCCCCGACGACGACGAGACACTGGTATCCGTTCATCTCCCCGCCATTCAGTGTCAACCGCAAAGCCGGCCGGACGCAGCGGGTCGGGACGGAGTCCGCTGTGTTCCCTGCGGCTTTGCGGTTCTGTCGATTCCTTCCGCGTTCGACGCGTGTCTTCCTACAGTAGCCCCGTGCCCGGCCGAGCGCAATCCGCCGCGGCTCACCCTTTCACGGTCTTCTCGCGCAGCCCGTCGAGTGCTCTGGCGACGACGGCTGCTGCGGCGGCGACGCCGGCGCCGGTGAGCGCGCCGGCGTCGTCCTCGGGCCGGTGGACACGGCGCAGCGAGCCCGGCGTGCCGCGCATGAGGGTGACGGCCGGCAGACCCGCCCGGGCGAACGGGACGTGGTCCACGAGCAGCCACGGCGGCAGGCTTCGCCGGCGCGCCTCGAACCCCAGCGCCTCTGCTGCGGAGAGCAGCGAGGCGGCCAGGTCGGACGTGGGGCCGCGCTGCGGCCAGCGATACCCTTCGACGACGTGGAAAGCTCCTTCGTCGTCCAGGCCGTCGAGGTTGATGACACCTCGCGCGGGAGGGAGCTGCCGGCACGCGGCCCGAGCCCCTGCCAGCCCCAGCTCCTCGCCATCCGTGACCAGGAAAGCCACGTCATCCCGGTCGGCCTCCCGCCGGGCGAGGGCGAGGAGCGCGGCGAGGCCGGTGGCGTTGTCGAGGGCGCCGGGCGACCCGTTCCCGGCCCGGCACAGGCCGAGGATCAAACCGGCGGCGGCGGCGAGCCCGCCGGCGGCCAGCGGGCCCGGCGCCCAGCGCCAGGCCGGGTCGCTCAGCGCGAGCAGCGCCTGCGCGGCGAGGGCCAACCAGGCGAAGGCGGCCAGCAGGATGCCGCCCGCGCGCGTGAAGGTCGAGACGGGCTGCGACTTGCTGTCGCGGTGCGCGACGACGAGGTACTCCGGCCGTGCGCCCGGGCGGCAGACCAGCCAGTTCGCAGTCTCCACGCGTCCCCACGGCAGGCGAGCGATCGCGGCGGGGAGCCAGGCGCCCAGCAGCGCGACGGCGGCGGCGGCCGCGAGGAGCGCGAGCAGCGCGGTCCCCGGGCGGCCGCGGACGAGGGCCCAGGCGGAAAGTCCGGCCCCGCCGAGGTACACGACGCCGACGGCGGGCAGCCCGAACCGACCCGGCCAGGTCGAGAAGGCGAAGTGGAGCTCGGTGACCTGGTAGCCGAGCGCCTCGAACCGGCGCCGCAGTTCGGCCGCGACTTCCGCTGCGCCCGCCGACCCCGTGAGCCGCGGACGGGCCAGCGACCGCAGCGCCTCCCCCAGCGCGCGCTGCTCCTCGCGGCTCCAGGCGCGAGGCCCACCCTCCCCTTCCGCCCCCTGGAACTGCATGCCTATGCCACCCCCTCCTCCAGCAGCCCCGCCTCCTGCAGCACGCGAGCCACCCGCGCCCGCTCCTTGGCCCCGAGGGGGCGGAGGGGCGGCCGGGGCGGCCCGCCGTTGTACCCCAGCAGATCGAGCGCGGCCTTCAGCCCGGGCACGGAGTACTCGCCGATCACCACACGATGCACGGGTGCCAGCCGCTCCTGGAGCTCGCCGGCCCGCCGGGTGTTCCCTTCCCGGTACTCGCGCACGATCTGCGCGCACCCGTGCGGCGCCAGCATACCCAGCCCGATGATGCCCCCCGAGGCCCCCAACTCGAGCGCCGCGTAGAGCAGCGCCCCGTTCCCCACCAGCAGCCGGCACCTCCCTTCACACGCCTCGGCGTACGCGGCCAGACGCTTGAGGTTCCCCGACGAGTCCTTCAGCCCCACCACATTCTCGTGCCGCGCCAGCTCCCTCACCAGCCCCGGCTCGAGCGAGGTCCCCGTGAACCGCGGCGCGTTGTAGATGATGATCGGCGCCGGCGACGCATCGGCCACGGCCAGGAAATGGTCGCGGAGCGCCGCCGGCGTCAGGTAGGCCCCGAAGTAGGCCGGCGGCCGAACCAGCAGCGCGTCCACCCCCGCCTCCGCCAGCCGCTTCGCCTCCGCGATCGTACCCCGCGTCGATTCCTTCCCCGCCCCCGCCACCAGCGGCATCAGCGGCGGCACCAGGTCCCGCGCAAAACCCACCAGCCGGAGCTTCTCCTCGTCCTCCAGCAGCGCGCCCTCCCCGTTCGTGCCGAACAGCACGATCCCGTCGATCGGCGCCTCCAGCCACCCCCGCAGGTTCTCCCGGAAACTGACCGGCGCGATCTCCCCGGTCACCGGGTCGAACGGCGTCACGACAGGGAGCAGAACCCCGCCGAGCCAACCCGAGTCCTGTCGCCTCATCGAAGGCCTTCCCGCACCGCCAGGATCTCCCCGCCCGCACCCCGGCACCACGGACCCGGCCTCACGCCAGCGTCTTCATCTTGAGCTCGAAGTCCGACGGGTTGTTCGCCGCCGCCTTCGCGACCTCGTACTCCACCACCTCCGCAGCCACCAGGTCCGCGAGGTGCTGGTCGAACGTCTGCGAGCCGTACTGCTCTCGCCCCTCCGCCACCAGGTCCGCGATCTCCGGCGTGCGATGCGGGTCGCGGATCAGGTCCCGGATCGTCGACGTCGCCACCATGATCTCGCACGCCGCCACCCGCCCGGTCCCCGACTTCCGCGGCAGCAGCCGCTGGCTCACCACCGCCACCAGCGTCTCCGACAGACGGATCCGCACCGACTCCTGCTCGTCCGGCGGGAAGACCGCAATGATGCGCGAGATCGTCTTCACCGCATTCTCCGTGTGCAGCGTCGAGAGCACCAGATGGCCCGTCTCCGCTGCCTTCAGCGCGATGTCGATCGTCTCCGCATCCCGCATCTCGCCCACCAGGATCACGTCCGGATCCTCGCGCAGCGCCGCCCGCAGCCCCGTCGCGAACGACTCCGTGTCCGTCCCCACTTCCCGCTGCGTGATCGAGCTCTTCTCGTCCCGATGCAGGAACTCGATCGGGTCCTCCAGCGTGATGATGTGCTTCCGCTTGTGGTGGTTGATGTGCTTCACCATCGCCGCCAGAGTCGTGCTCTTGCCCGACCCCGTCGCCCCCGTCACCAGGATCAGCCCCCGCTCCGCCATCGCGATCTGCGCCAGGACCGGCGGGAGCTCCAGCTCCTCCAGCGTCGGGATCTCGATCGGGATCACCCGCAGGACGATCCCCAGCGACCCGCGCTGCCGCAGGACGTTGACGCGAAACCGACCGATCCCCGGCGCACCCCACGAGAAGTCGTAGTCCCGGATCTGGTCGATCCGATCCTTCTCCCAGGGAGGCAGGATCTGCTGCACGACCTGCCGCGTCTGCTCAGGGGTGACCCGCTGCCTGGTCAGCGGGACCAGCTCCCCGTGAACGCGGATGCGGATGAAATCGCCGCCCTTGATGTGGATGTCGGATGCACCGCGCTGGATCGCAGTCTTCAGGAGTTCGAGCATGGCCTGCACAAACGGTTCGTGGCAAGAAAACGCCGGTGAGGGGACGGTCACGAACGGGCGCTCATTGGCCCTGCCCCGCGCCCGAGGACGCGGCGCCGTCGACCGGCGGCAGACCCTCCGCCCCGCCGCGTGGCTCGCGTCAGCTCCCGCGAGGCAGGCGCGTGACCTTCCGCACCTCGGCGAGCTGGGCCAGCTCCCGGACCACGCGCTTCTGGGTGCGTCGGGGCCCCGTCACCGCGAGGAAAGCGACCACGGCGCCCGCCCGCTTCTCCGCCTCGAGCGTCTCCACGGTCAGGCCGGCGCCGGTCAGGAGCTCCTCGACCCGCCGCAGCGAACCCGGCTCCGGGTCCAGCATCACCCGGAGCACCGTCTCCCGGCGCCGCTGGATGAAATGCCCCTCGATCCGGCCCAGGAGGATGAGCACCACGATCACCAGCACCGTCGTGCCCACCGCCTCGACGTAAGCGCGCGCGCCGACGGCCATCCCGATCGCCGCGACCACCCAGAGCGTGGCCGCCGTCGTCAGCCCGACCACCGAGCCCCGCGCCTGAATGATCGTGCCTGCGCCCAGGAAGCCGATCCCGCTCACGATCTGCGCGGCGATGCGCGTCTGGTCCGCCGACACCCCAACCCCCGGCCCCGCCAGCGCCACCGACAGTTCCGTGAGGAGGGTCGCGCCCACGCAAATGAGGATATTCGTCCTCAGTCCCGCAGGCTTTCCACTGACCTCCCTCTCCAGGCCTACCACCCCACCCAGCACCGCTGCCAGGATCAACCGGAAGAGCAGGTCCAGGCGCAGAAAGGCCGGACCATCGATCACAGCCCCGGGGAGGAACGCCTCCATGCCGGCCCCTCGCTCACCGCAGCGCAGATTCCAGGGTCGTCGCCGCCGCCGTCCGCTCGTCCCGGTACTTCCTGATGATCGGCGTGTAAAGCGAAAGCCCGTGCTGGCTCGCGAAATCCCCGCTCACACGCCGCGAGCCCGGAACCACCACCGCCCAGGCCGGGACCTCCAGCCGCCCGTTCGGGCCCGCCTCGATCACCCGCTCATGGACCAGATCGTAGATGCGGGTCGCGCCCGTCAGGATCACACCCGCCGCCAGCACCGCCCCCCGCCGCACGATGCATCCCTCGTAGACGCCGCATCCCCCGCCCACGAAGACATCGTCTTCGATGATGACCGGCAACGCACCCACCGGCTCGAGCACGCCCCCGATCTGCGCCGCCGCCGATAGGTGCACCCGCTTCCCGATCTGCGCGCAGCTCCCCACCAGCGCGTGCGAGTCGATCATCGTCCCCTCGTCCACGTACGCCCCGACGTTGATGTACATCGGCGGCATGCACACGACCCCCGGCGCCACGTAGCACCCGGTCCGGATCGCAGAACCGCCGGGCACGAGCCGAACCTGGCTCTCCAGCGTCAGCGGACGCAACGGGAAGGTGTGCTTGTCGAAGTACGGGAAACGCCCGTTCGAGAAGTCCGTCAACTGGCCGAGCCGGAACCCGAGCAGGATCCCCTGCTTCACCCAGCCGTGGACCACCCATTCCCCGTCCGGCCCGCACGTCGCCGCGCGGACCTCCCCGGCGTTCAGCGCCTCGATCAGCTCCTGGACCGCCTCTTCCGCCGCGCGGCGATCCAGCTCCCCCGGATCCTGCGCGGCGAACGCCTCAATGCGTTGACGTAGTTCGTCGATCGTCATCTCTTCGCAGTGGTGGAATGGAGGCCCGGCCCGCCCCCGGCACCTCCGTACGCTGCCCCTCCCCGGACACGCCCCCGTGCCGGGGCCCGGCTAGAGGCCCAGCACCTGGCGCATCGTGTAGTGCCCCGGCGGCCGGCCCGCGATCCAGCGTGCCGCGAGCAGGGCCCCGTCAGCGAAAAGGGCCCGATCGGCCGCCGCGTGTGCGAGCTCGATGCGCTCGTACGCACCCAGGAACTGCACCCGGTGCTCGCCCACCACCTCTCCGCCCCGCAGCGCGTGGAACCCGATCTCGCCCACAGGCCTCTTCCCGGTCTCCCCGCTCCGCCCGTCCCGCCGCACCTCCTCCAGACGCACCCCTCGCACGCCCGCGATCGCGCGTCCGAGCGCCAGCGCAGTGCCGCTCGGCGCGTCCACCTTGTTCCTGTGGTGCGTCTCCACGATCTCGACGTCGAACCGCTCGGGCGGCAGCAGCCGGGCCGCCTGCTCGACCAGGGCGAGGAGCACGTTCACGCCCACGCTGAAGTTGGCCGAAACCAGGACCGGGCTCCGCGCCGCGGCCGCATCCAGCACCCGGAGCACGTCGTCGCCCAGGCCCGTCGTCCCGACGACGATCGCCCGCCCCGCCAGAGCATCGGCCTGCTCCGCAAGCAGCCGCGCGAGCGCGGCCGGAGCCGAGAAATCGAGGAGCACGTCCGCCGACCCCAGGACCGACGCCGCGTTGTCCACCGTCTCGACCCGCGGGTACCCGATCCGCGCCGCCGCCTCGCCCGACAGACGCTCCCGATCGATCCCCCCGACCAGCTCCAGGTCCCCGGACCCGGCGATCAGCCGGGCCAGCGCCTGCCCCATCCGGCCGCTCGCCCCGGAAACCGCGATCCTCAGCGCCATCGAACCCTCAGCACAGCGGCTGGAGACCCGCGTCCCGCAACGCGGCGATCAGCTTGTCGCGCGCCGGCTCCGAAATGGGCGTCAACGGCAGCCGCACCGGCCCGACCTCGAACCCGAGCCACTCGACCGCGGCCTTCACCGGGATCGGGTTCGACTCGGCGAACAACGCCCGGACGAGCGGCAGGTAGCGGAGCTGCAGCTCGCGGGCGCCGGCCACGTCGCCTTCCAGGAAACGGCGCACCATCCGGCTGGTGTCCCGCGGCGCCACGTTCGCCAGCACGCTGATCACCCCCGCCCCGCCGAGCGCCAGGATCGGGACGATCTGGTCGTCGTTCCCGCTCCAGATCGCCAGCCGGTCACCCACCAGCCGCGCCAGCTCCGCGACCTGCACGATGTCGCCCGACGCCTCCTTGACCCCGATCACCCGCGGGTCCTCGGCCAGCTCGGCGATCGTGGCCGGCAGGACGTTCACCGCCGTCCGCGACGGCACGTTGTAGACGACGAGCGGAAGGTCCGCCGCATCCAGCACCGCCCGGTAATGGGCTAGAAGGCCGCGCTGCGTCGGCTTGTTGTAGGGCGGCGCACTCACCAGCACCGCGTCCGCGCCCGCCTCCCGGGCCTGCACGGCCAGACGCGCGACCGCGGCCGTGTCGCTCCCCCCGCACCCCGCGATCACCGGGAGCCGACCCGCGTTCTCCTCCACGACGATCTCGACGACCCGCCGTTGCTCCGCGGGGCTCATCGTCGAAGCCTCCCCCGTCGAGCCGCACACGATCAACGCGTCCGTTTCCTCCCGGTGATGGAACCGGACCAGCTCCCGCAGCACCCTCTCGTTGACCCCGTCCTCGCTGAAAGGCGTGACCAGCGCCACGCCCGAGCCGGTGAAACGCGCGTCGGCCATGAATTTATAGATTGTTCAGGTCCAGAATGTCTGCACCCGTCACGTCCGCTTCCGTGTCGTCGGGCGCCAGGCTTCGCTCGGTCGAGGCCCGGAAATCGGCCTCCACCTCGTCGTAACCCGCCACATCGAAGAAGGAGCGGAAAACCCGGTTGCCGCACCGATCGCACGTCAGCTCCGGCGACGGTTCCGCCCGGTCGAACAGGTACTCCTTGCCGCAGATCTGGCACACCTGGACCAGGACGCCCTGCGCCGGCCGCCCGACCAGTCCCGGCGCCTCCATCCCCGCCTCATCCCGGAGCTGATGCGCCCTGAGTCCTTCCAGCTCCCGCTGCTCCGGCGGCAGCTCGTTGGGAAGTCCGGTCTGTTCCGGCATTGCGCCCTCCCGGTTCCGTCTGCGTCCCGGAGCCCGCGGGGCGCCGGGCCGTGTAGGCCCCCGCCACCGCGGGCAGTCCCCTCCCCTCCTTCAGGGCAGGGCGCGTGCCCGCAGCGCTAGGCCCGCCCGGCCCCCAGCGCCGCCCGTGCGTTCAGCCCCATCCGCTCCCGAACCTCCCGCAGCGTCTCCTGCGCGATCGCCCGGCACCGCGCCGCCCCGTCCCCCAGAATCTCCCACACCCGGTCCGGGTTCGCCCGGTACTCGGCCGCCCGCTCACGGGCCGGCTCGAACTCCCGCGCGATCCCCTCCGCCAGCAGCCGCTTGCACTCCACGCAGCCGATCGCCGCCGTGCGGCAGTCCCGGTCGATCCGCGCCAACTGCTCCGCCGGCGTGAAGAAACGATGCAGCGAAAAAACGTTGCACACCTCGGGCCGCCCCGGATCGCTCCGCTTCACCCGCTGCGGATCCGTCACCGCCGTCCTCACCCGCGCCCAGATCCCCTCCGGCTCCTCCAGCATCCCCACCGTGTTCCCCCGCGACTTGCTCATCTTCGACTGGCCATCCAGCCCGCGGATCCGCCCCGCGTCGCTCACCAGCGCCTGGGGCTCCGGGAAATACTCCCCGAACAGCCGGTTCCAGCGCCGCGCGATCTCCCGCGTCAGCTCCAGATGCTGCACCTGGTCCTCGCCCACGGGCACGATCGTCGCCCGGTAGAGCAGAATGTCCGCCGCCTGCAGGACCGGGTAGTTCAGCAACCCCGCCGGCACCGACTCCATGCCCTGCGACTTGTCCTTGTACTGCGTCATCCGCTCCAGCTCCCCAACCGTCGCCACGACGTTGAGGATCCAGGCCAGCTCCGTGTGCTCGGGCACGTCGGACTGCACGAAGATCGTGCACCGATCCGGGTCCAGCCCGGCCGCAAGGAAGCTGACCGCCAGGTCGAAGACGCGCTCCGGCAGCGTGGCGGGATCGTACGGCATCGTGATCGCGTGGTAGTCCACGATGCAGTAAATGCAATCCGCCTCATCCTGGAGCTTCACCCACTGCCGTAGCGCGCCGAGGTAGTTCCCCAGGTGGGCTTCCCCGGTGGGCTGCATCCCGCTGAAGACCCGCGCTCGCGACATCGCTTTCATCCCCATCGTGTTGCGCCGTTCGCCGGCGTTTCCACGCTTTAACTTAGCACCGTGCCGGAGAACGGGGCAACGGCGAGGAGCCGCGGGCTCGAAGTACGGCGGGCGGCTCTCGCGCCCGGGAAGAGACCGGCCGCCCCGGGAACGCGGGGCAGGTGTCGGTCCCCGGCTCAGCCGGTGGGAGGCTGCGGGTGGGATGCTGTCGAGCTCAGTCGATCTCCCCGCCCGACGTCGCGTCGGGCGGCAGACCCCGCGGGTAGGCGTCCGGGTTCAGTGTGTCGCCGGGAGGATACCCCATCGCCGCTTCGGCCGCGCCCGCGCTGGAGAAGTAGGGGTAAGCGCGGTCGTAGTCCCGCGCAGCCGTCCCCGGGCGGCGGTACAGTGGGCGCCGCCGGTACGGCGGCTTCTCGCGCGCTTCCTCGTAGCGCCCTCGCTCCGCACGCCGCGACGACGGAACCGGAGGCACGTGCTCCCCCCGGTACCGTGCCGAAGGCGCACCGCGCTGCAGCGCCCGCCGGCCCCTGAAGCGACGAGGGCCCGCGGGGCGGTAGCCGCGGCCCGGCTCCCGCAGGTCTGGCGGCCGATCTGACGCCCAGTCGTACCCGACCCCGTACACACCGCCGCCCCAGTACGGCTCCGACCACGTCCCTCTACCGTAATAGCGGCGAGGGTACGGCCAGCGAAGGCCGCGGAGGTAGTCCCCTCCGTACGCCGCCGGAGGATAATCTCGGCCGTAACTCATGACCCACCTTCCAACGTGGAGGCCGCGGGCCACCCCTCACTCGATCTCGATCCGCCGGCCGCGCGCTTCCTCGGTCTTCGGCAGCGTCACCGTCAGCACGCCGTTCTCGAAACGGGCGGTGACCCGATCCGGATCCACGTTGGTCGGCAGCGTGAACGATCGGCTGAAGCCCCCGAACCTCCGCTCGTAAACGTAATGCCGCCCCTCCTCCTCCCTCTTCTCCTCCTTCTTCTCCCCCCGGATCGTGAGGATGTTGTTCTCGATCTCGATCTCGATGTCGTCCTTCTCCAGGCCAGGTAGCTCGGCGCTGACGATGAACTCGTTCGCCGTCTCGACGACATCCATCGCCGGGGTCCACTCGCTCACCTCGCGGGGCGCGAGCGCCGTGCCGCCGAACACGCTGTTGAAGAAGCGGTCCATCTCCTCCCGCATCCGCCGCAGTTCGTCCCACACCGTACCGGTGCTGGCTGGGATCAGGGCCATGGCTCTCCTCCGGTGAGTCGTCAGGCACAGAACGAAACGGGCGGCCCGCAGCCGCCCCGCCGCCCCGCGGGCTGTGCAGGAACCATTCCAGCCCGTGCGCCACCCCCCAAGCGACCGCACGCCTCGCGGCCCCGAACGCGATCCCGCGCCGAAATGGCTTTCCGGCCTCCCAACCCCTAGATTACGCCGTGCTCCCCGAACGCGGGCGTCCCCGCTCCGGCGATGGAACCGGTTTGCGTCTCCCCGGGTAGACGCCTCCGCCTGCCGGGTCCGCCGCATACCGGCCGGGGATCGATCCGCCCGCGTGCAGAATAGAGAGTCGTACTCGAGGACCCCCGCTGCGTGGGAAACCGGCCTGACGGTGCCGAACCGATGGAATCGTTGAACGATCCGACCCTCGTGGCCGACCCGCGGCCACGCGACCGGCGGCCGCGCGCGTGGCCACCACGCGCCGCCATCTGGGCGTTCGCCCTCCTCCTCCTGGCCAGCCTCGGCGCAGGCCTCGCCGTCGGTAGCTGGCAAGCCATCTGTCGCGACTGCCCTTCGATCGCCCAGATCTATAGCTGGGAACCGAAGCAATCCACCAAGATCCTCAGCCACGACGGCCAGCTGATCGCCGAGCTCTTCCAGGAGCGACGCACGCCCGTCTCGCTTGCATCGCTTCCCCCCTACGTGCCCCAGGCGTTCATCGCCATCGAGGACCAGCAGTTCTACAAGCACCCGGGCATCAACCCCTGGGGGATCGCGCGCGGGCTCGTCCTCGACGTCCTGCGCAAGCGCCGGGCCTCGGGCGGCAGCACGATCACCCAGCAGCTCGCCCGCAACATGTTCCAGCAGGAGGTCGGCTTCGAGCGGCGGCTGAGCCGCAAACTCAAGGAGCTGAAGGTCGCACGCGAGCTCGAACGGGCCTACACCAAGGACCAGATCCTGGAAGCCTACATCAACCAGGTGAACTTCGGGCCCGGCTGGTACGGCATCGAAACCGCCGCCCAGCGCTTCTTCGGCAAGCCCGCCACCCAGATCAACCCCGCCGAGGCAGCGCTCCTCGCGGCGGTCATCAACCTGCCCGGCTACTACTCCCCCTTCCGGTACCCGGAGCGGGCCCGCCAGCGGCGCAACCTGGTGCTCAACCTGATGGCCAGGGAGGGTTACCTGACGAAGGAAGAGGCCGAACGGTGGAAGCAGGAACCGCTGCCTGAACGCCCCCACGGCGTGGATGAAGGCAGGCTGGCCCCCTACTTCGTCGAATGGGTGCGCGACGTCCTGGACGACCGCTACGGCTCCGACCTCTACCGGGCGGGGCTCCGCGTCTACACCACCCTCGACATCAACATGCAGCGCCTCGCCCAGCAGGCGATGGCCGCCGGCTGGGAGCGCATCGAGAAGCTGCCGGAATACAGGGAGCCCAAGTACGCCGATGCGATCGCGAAGGGCGAACGAGGGCGCGATTCCGAGACGCCGTACCTCCAGGGGGCGTTCATCGCGCTCGAGCCCGCGACGGGAGAGATCCGGGCACTGGTCGGCGGGCGAGACTTCAGCGATTCCAAGTTCAACCGCGCCATCCAGGCACGGCGGCAAGCGGGTTCGTCCTTCAAGCCGTTCGTCTACGCCGCCGCGCTCTCCGGCGGAATCCCCGCGTCCCACGTCATCTTCGATTCGCCGATCATACTCGAGCAGCCCGATGGGACGACGTGGGCGCCGAAGAACTACGAAGGCACGTTCCGCGGCCCCGTCACGATCCGCGAGGCGCTCCGGCGATCGATCAACATCGTGGCCGTGAAGCTCGCGATGGAGGTGGGCCTCGAGACCGTCGCCCAGTTCGCGCGGCGGATGGGCATCGAAACGCCCATCCCCCGCGTCCCCTCCACCGCGATCGGCGCCGCCGACGTGATCCCGCTCCAGATGGCGGAGGCGTACGCGGTCTTCGCCAACGGCGGGATCCGGGTGCGCCCGCGCGCGATCCTCCGCGTCGAAGACGCCCAGGGCCGGGTCCTCTGGCAAACCCGGCCGGACTCGTCGCAGGTCCTCGACCCCCAGGTCGCCGCGCTCGTCGTGGACATCATGCGCGGGGTGGTGGACCATGGCACCGGCTGGTCGATCCGTGACCCCGCGGTCGGCAAGCTCCCCTACGACGTCCCGGCGGCAGGGAAGACGGGCACCACGAACGACGCCACGGATGTCTGGTTCATCGGCTTCACTCCGGACCTGCTCGCCGCCGTCTGGCTCGGCTTCGATCGCCCGAAACCCATCGCCCCGGCCGCGACGGGCGGCCGCTTCGCCGCCCCGATCTGGGCCGACTTCATGCGCGGCGTCTACGTGGGCGACTCGGCTCTCCGCCCCGTCCCGAAGCCCTGGACGCTGCCCCAGACGCTGACCACCCGCCGGGTCGATGAGGAGAGCGGAAAGCTGGCCACCGAATGGTGCCCGGTCGACCGCGTCTACAACGAGTACTTCATCCCCGGGACCGAGCCGGCCGAGGCCTGCGACATCCACGCGCCGGGCGGGATCTTCGGCGCGCCGATCCGCGGGGTGGTCACGGACAGCACGGCCGACTCGACGCGGATCACCATCGATCCGGACATGAGGTTCTGAGGCCGCGCCTGGCTCAGCACCTCGTCCATTCCGCCTGACAGGCCCCGATCAGCCGACGCGAGCCCCGCGGACGCGTCGGCTTTTCCGTCTCCTTCGCGCGCCGGGTCCCCGACGGGATCGCGGCAACGAGCGCCTCCGGCCGGCACGGCCCCGGGCCAGCGGCCCGGCTCCGGCAAGGCCTCGCCGTTCCCGGGCCGGACGACCGGCAAGAATGCGCCGATCCTCCGCGTCGGCTCCCGTCTCCCGCCGCTCGACACGGCGACCGCCCCTTCGACCGATCGACGCGTGCACTGCTCGCGTGAACTCCGCCGAAAACAAGCCGGCTGGAAGCCCGTCCCGTCGACCGGGCTCCCAGCCGGTTTCCCCGACGCTCCCTCCTACCCCCCCCCGCCCCTCACCCGCGGCCGCGCACCCGGCGAGGCCGCCCGCGACCCGCGGTCACCGACGCCACGCCCCCAGACGACGCTCCTGGACGATCGCGCCCCAGACGTGGAAGACGTCCGCCATCCAGTCGTAGATCGTGCGCAGCGAGCTCTGCATCCGCCGCATCCGCGCCCGCCGCTCCTCGAGCGGGAGCGTGAGCGCCTCGTAGATCCGCTCCGCCACAGCCTCCGGGTCGTACGGGTTCACCTCGATGCACCCATCCAGCTCCTCGGCCGCGCCCGCGAACCGCGACAGCAACAGTACGCCGTCCCCGCCCACCTGGCTCGCCACGTACTCCTTCGCCACCAGGTTCATCCCGTCGATCAGCGACGTGACCAGGCAGAGGTCGGCCGCACGGTACAACACGACCAGGCGCTCCATCGGCAGCGCCTCCTTGATCAGGTGCACCGGCCGCCAGTCAGCCGTGCCGAACTGGTCGTTGATCTTCCACGCCATGCGCTCGACTTCGTGGACCAGCTCGTCGTAGGCCTCGATGTCCGTCCGGCTCGGGACCGCGACCTGCACGAACGTGAAGCGCTCGCGGAACTCCGGGTGCCGCTCCCAGAACAGCTCCAGCGCCTTCAGCTTCTCCGGCAGCCCCTTCGAGTAGTCGATCCGGTCCACCCCGATCCCCATCTGCGCACCCCCTCGCTTGTAGCGCCCAGGGAGCCGCGCCAGCCGCGCCTCGGTCTCGCGGCGCGTCGCCGCCCGCACGTACGCCTCCACGTCGATCGAGATCGGAAAGGCCCGCACGTGGCAGGTGTGGCCCCGGTACACCGCCGTCTGCGCGTCCGGGTCCACCTTCGCGCCCAGGATCTCCTCGGCGCAGTGCAGGAAATTCTCGCTGAAGAGCGGAAGCTGGAAGCCCAGGAGATCGTTCGCCAGGAGGCCTTCGAGGAGCTCGCGCGCCTGCGGGGTGATCCGGTAGAGGTCGAGCGGCGGCCATGGGATGTGCCAGAAGTGAGCCAGGCTGAGATCCGGCCGCTCGGCTCGCACGAACGCCGGCGCCAGCGCCAGGTGGTAGTCCTGGAACCAGACCGCCGCGCTCACCCCCGCCGCCTCCTCCAGCACCGCCCGCGCGAACCGCCGGTTCACTCGCGCGTAGCGCTGCCAGTAGCGCAGCCGCGGCCGCGTGAGCGTCGGCCTGAGGTGGCAGAGAGGCCAGAGGAACTGGTTCGAGTACCCGAGATAGTAGTGGCTGACGTCACCCGGATCGAGCCAGACTCGCCGGAGGGTGTAACTAGGCGCCTCCGGCGGCACCCGGATCCGATCCCGCGCCCCGACCACCGCCGCGTCCGCATCCCCGCTCCCCCACGCGATCCAGACCCCGCCCACCGCCTGCAGCACGGGGTCCAGCGCCGACGTCAGCCCACCCGCCGGCCGCCGCACCTCGATCCGGTCCGCCTTCCCGCCCCACTGGTGCTCGTAGGGCTCACGATTGCTCACGACGATGAAACGCTCGTCCGGGAACGCCGCCCGAAAGAGCGGAGCGACATCCGCTGAGCCGAGCGGCCGACCCGTACGGTTCGTGCCCGGCCGCATCGCTCAACGCCTGAGCCGCCTTCGCCCGCTCTCCACCGCCGACCGGATCTCCTCGGACAAATCGTCCCACCGCTCGCTCACGTTCTCCCGCGCCCCGGCCACCGCCTTCCACAACCGCCGCCGCGTGCGACGCCCGCTCTCCGGCGCGAGGAGAAGCGCGACCCCGGCGCCCAGCACCGCACCCAGCGCCAGACCCGCAACGAAGTTCAACAGTCGTGTCCTGTCGTCGTAATACATACGAAGCTCCTCACACGCCTACCGCCGGCCACGCGTTCCCGCCTCACTGTCCCCTCGCGGCACGCCTCTCCGCCATCAGCCGCTCGATCTCCTCCGGCTCCCGCGGCGCAGCCCGCGACAGCACCTCGTGCCCCGTCGCCGTCACCAGCACATCGTCCTCGATCCGGATCCCGATCCCTTCCTCCGGAATGTAGATCCCCGGCTCGATGGTCAGGACCATCCCCGGGGCCAGCGGCGTCGAGAGCGCGCCGACATCGTGCACGTCCAGCCCGAGCCAGTGCGACAGCCCGTGGACGAAGAACCGATCGCACGTCACAGGCCGGCACAGGTCCCCCGAGTTCGCCCGCATGTACTCCCGCGCGGTCCGGTCCAGGTGCGCGATCGTCACCCCCGGCCGCACCGCGCGGATCGCCGCCTCCTGCGCCCCCAGCACCAGCCCGTACAGCGCCCGCTGCCGCGCCGTGAACCGCCCCGAGACCGGGAATGTCCGCGTCACGTCTGCCGTGTAATAGCCGTACTCCGCCCCGATGTCCGCCACCACCAGCTCCCCCTCCTTCATCTGCCGCCGGCTCTGCACGTAGTGCAGGATCGTCGCATTCGGGCCCGAGCCGACGATGCTCGGAAAACCCACCCGCTCCGCACCCTGACGGCGGAACGTGTACTCGATCAGCGCCTCGAGCTCGTACTCCCACATCCCCGGCCCCACCGCCCGCATCGCTTCGCGCTGCGCCGCGGTCGTGATCTCGATCGCACGGCGGAGCCGGCGCAGCTCGTCCTCATCCTTGACCACCCGGAGCATCGCCAGGAACGGCCGGGGGTCGGCCACCTCGATGTCCGCCCCCGCGAGCGCCCGGAACGCCTCCGGCGTGCAGAACCGCCCACGGCACGGCCCCTCCGGCGCCGCGAAGTAGAACCGCCCACCGCGTGCCGGCGACGCCGGCGACGTGAGCCACCCCCGCAGCTCCTCCGCCCGCTCGGTCGACCGCACATCCGCGATCCCCGTCAACCGGCTCGCCTCCGACCCCGGCCCCACCTTCCGCCCCGTCCACCGCTCCATCTCCGGATCCCGCGGCGGCAGATAGAGAATCGCCGAGTCCGGCCCCGACTCCCGCGCCACCAGTACCAGCCACGAACTCGGCGTCTCCAGCCCCGTGAGGTAGAAGAAATCGTCGTCCTGCCGGAAATCGCTGTCCTGCGGATGCTCCTCCATGTTCCGCTCATCGGCGGAACGGATCACCACCACTCCCCTCCCGATCCGCTCGAGCAACGCGGCACGCCGCGCCGTCAGCCGCTCCGGAGGCACCGGGCCCGCCGGCGAACCCTCCTGCGCCCGCCCCGGATTCGCCCAGACGACTCCCCCCACCAACGTCAGAACCAGCACGAAACGACGTCCGCAGATGGCGGACCCAGGGCTCATCGCTCACGCTCTCCGCGCAGGGGTCGACCCGCTCGCCTTGCGGTTCCCGCCTGGCTAAGGATACATTCCAGCGATCGTCCGCGTCAAACGATGCCGGCGCACGCGCTCTCCCCCGGCCCGTCTGCCCCGCTCGACCCGCGCGTTTCCGAGCCGCCGGCCACCGCGCGGCTGGCACCCGTTCTGCATTCCGCCGCCGTAGCGGGACCGCACCCGATCGCGGCCGGAAGCCCGCCGCTTCCGCGCCACCAACGACCGGTATCCGGTCCGTTCATCGCAATCGCTGGCGGCACGGGCCGAGCAGGTGACAGAAAGATCTACCACTCCCGGGGCTCAGACGACGTCGAAAGGGCGGATCCTGGTGGTGGACGACAGCCGTGACAACGTCGAGATCATCGCAACCCGTCTACGTTTCCGGGGGTATCACGTCGAAGAGGCCAGCCGGGGAGAAGAGGCGCTGCGCCGCGTCCGCCAGGCGCCGCCCGACCTGATCCTGCTCGATGTCATGCTGCCCGACATCGACGGCTACGAGGTCGCCCGCCGGGTGAAGAGCGATGAGTCGCTCCCCTTCATCCCGATCATCCTCGTCACGGCGCGCGACTCGACCCAGGACAAGGTGGCGGGGCTGGACGCCGGCGCCGATGATTACCTGACGAAGCCGATCAACCTCCCCGAGCTGGAGGCGCGCGTCCGCTCGATGCTCCGCATCAAGCGCCTGCAAGACGAGCTCGAGGCGCAGAAGCGGGAGCTCGAACGGCTCAGCATCACCGACGAGCTCACCGGACTGTACAATTACCGTCACATCCGGGAGCTCGTGCGGGAGGAGTTCGAGCGCGCCAAGCGTACGAACACCCCGGTCACGGTCGCCATGCTGGACCTGGATCGCTTCAAGGCGATCAACGATACTTACGGGCACCAGGCAGGAGACGAAGTCCTGAAGCAGATGGCGGAGATCCTCCGCGGCACGGCGCGGGAAATCGACAAGATCGGACGGTACGGCGGCGAGGAGTTCATCGTCCTGCTGCCGGGAACGGACCTGGACAAGGCGACCGTGTTCGTCGAACGCGTGCGCCAGAAGGTGGCCGCCACCGCTTTCGACATCGGACGAGACGAGCCCGTCCGCATGACGACCTCGGCCGGGCTCGCCAGCTACCCGGACGCCCAGGTGCGCGACCCCGAGTCGCTGATCCGGCTGGCCGACGAGGCCCTCTACGCCGCGAAGGCCGCCGGCCGGAACCGCGTCGTCCGCTACAACCAGATCCCGCCCGGCGCCGCCGGGCCCGAGGACCAGGCCTGACGTCACCCGCATGGAGAACCCTACGCTGATCGCCGGCGATCTCGCCGCTGCCGCCCAGCGTGCGGCGGAGCTCCGGCGTTTGATCGCTGAAGCCAACTACCGGTACTACGTCCTCGATTCGCCCACGCTCGAGGATCAGGAGTACGACCGTCTGTTGCGCGAGCTGAAGGCGCTCGAGGAGGCGTACCCGGAGCTCATCGTCCCGGACTCGCCCACCCAGCGCGTGGGAGCGGAGCCGGCCGAGCAGTTCGCGAAGGTCCGGCACCTGGCGCCCATGTACTCGCTGGACAACGCGTTCGAGCCCGCCGAGCTGCGCGCGTGGGAGACCCGGAACGCCCGGATCGCCCGGGAGGTCCTCGAGGCCGGGTACATGGCGGAGCTCAAGATCGACGGCGCCGCCGTGGCGCTCCTCTACGAGGACGGGGTCCTCGTCAGGGGGGCCACGCGCGGGAACGGGACGATCGGGGAGGATGTCACGCGGAACATCCGGACGATTCCGGGGATCCCGCTGCGCCTCCGCCGCGATGCACCGATTCCCCGCCGGCTCGAGATCCGCGGCGAGGTCTACATGCCGCTCTCGGGGTTCCGGGAGCTGAACGAGCGACGGGTGGCGGCGGGAGAGCCGACCTTCGCCAACCCCCGGAACGCTGCGGCGGGCAGCCTCCGGCAGCTGGACCCGCGCATCACCGCCGAGCGGCCGCTCCGCTTCTTCGGCTTCCAGATCCAGCTCGATCCGAACCAGCCGGAGCCGTTGCCCGTGCGCACCCAGGGCGAGGTGCTCGAGCTCCTCGCGGCGTGGGGGATCCCCGTCAACCCCCGGCGGCGGCGCTGCCGCGACCTGGATGAGGTGCTGGCGTTCGCCCGCGAGATCGAGCAGGCGCGCGGCGAGCTCGACTACGTCATCGACGGCATCGTCGTGAAGGTCGACTCGCTCGACCTCTGGCCCGAGCTCGGCGTGGTCGGCGAACGGGAGCCCCGGTACGCGATCGCTTACAAGTTCGCGCCGGACCTGGCGGTCACGCGGCTGCTCGCCATCGAGGTCAACGTCGGGCGTACGGGCTCCCTCAATCCCTACGCCGTCCTGGAGCCGGTGGAAATTGGCGGTGCCACGGTCCGGCTGGCCACGCTCCACAACTTCGAGGACATCCGGCGCAAGGGGCTCCTGGTGGGCGACCTGGTGCTGGTCAAGCGTGCCGGCGAGGTGATCCCGCAGGTGGTGAGCCCGCTGACGGACCGGCGGACCGGCGAGGAGAAGCCGTTCACGCCGCCGGACCGCTGCCCGGCCTGCGGGACGCCGGTCGTGCAGCCGCCGGGCGAGGTGATGGTGTACTGCCCGAACCACTCGTGCCCGGCCCGCATCTTCTCGGGGATCGTGCACTTCGCCGGGCGGGACGCCATGGACATCCGCGGCCTCGGGGAGCGCACGGCGCAGCAGCTCCTCGCGGCCGGGCTGATCCGCGATGTGGCCGACCTGTACCGCCTCCGGCCCGAGGACCTGCTCGGGCTGGACGGCTTCGCCGAGCTCTCGGCCCGCAACCTCGTGGACGCGATCCAGGCGTCCAGGGACCGTCCGCTCTCGCGGCTGCTCTTCGCGCTGGGCGTGCGGCACGTCGGAGCCCATGCGGCCCAGCTCCTGGCGCAGCGCTTCGGGAGCATGGACGCGCTGCTCCAGGCCACCGCCGCCGACTTCGCGGCCGTGCACGGGATCGGTGAGACGACCGCGGCCGCTCTGGCGGCGTACTTGCAGGAGCCGCGCAACCGCGAGCTGATCGAGCGGCTGCGCGAGGCGGGCGTGAACATGGTCGAGCCCGTCGAGCGGGCCGAGCACCGGCCTTTCGAGGGCCTGACGTTCGTGGTCACCGGCACGCTCCCCACAATGAGCCGCAAGGAGGTGACCGAGTTCATCGAGCGTCGGGGCGGACGGGTGGCAGGGAGCGTGTCTCGCGCGACCAGCTACCTCGTCGTTGGAGAGAACCCTGGCTCGAAGCTGGATCGGGCCCGTGAGCTCGGTATCCCGGTGCTGAGCGAGGACCAGCTTCGTGCGCTCGCCAGCGCCCGTGAATCCCTTGAACCCGAGAGGACCTGATGCCACGACTCGCGACATCCCGTCCCGCCGAGCTGGCCATGCCCGTCGCCTCCCTCGCGGCCCTGCGCAGGGCGCTCGAGGCGGAGGTCGGCCCGGACGCAGCGGCCCGGGCGCTGCAGCTCGCTGGCCACGCGGCGGGAGATGCGCTTTATGCCGCCCTCGCCTCGCGTGCCGCGCAGGGCGAGAGCGCGGACCTTTCGTCTGCCGACGTCGGAGCGGATGCACCCGACCCGGGCGCCAGCCTGGCGCAAGTCCCGCAGTCCATCTTCTGGCACCACTTCGCCGACCTCTTCGCCACGCGCGGCTGGGGCCACATCGAGCACGAAGCCGTGCACGGCGGCGTCGGCTCGCTCGAGAGCTCCGATTGGGCCGAGGCCGACCCCACCACCGGCGAGCTCAGGCCGAGCTGTTTCTTCACCACCGGGCTCCTGGCCAACCTGCTGGGCCGCGTCGCGGGCCAGGAAGTCGCGGTCCTGGAGGTCGAATGCCGCTCCCGCGGCGACCTGCGCTGCCGCTTCCTCTTCGGCGGCGCCACGGCGCTCGACAGCGTCTACGCCGCGCTCGCCGAGGGCCGGACCGTGGCTGAAGCGCTCGCCGCGCTGGACGGCGCCGCGCCCGGAGCCGCCGGGTAGGAAAGCAGGGGACCGCTCTGGTGGCTCGGATCCTGGGCATCGACTACGGAGAGCGACGCATCGGGCTGGCGATCAGCGATCCCACCGCCACCATCGCCCAGCCCCTGCCCACCCTCCTCCGCCGCCGCGGGAAGCGCCCGCCCGTTGCGGCCATCGCGCGCCTCGCCGAAGAGCACCAGGTCGACGAGATCGTCCTCGGCCTCCCGCTCACCCCGGAGGGCGAGGAGAGCGACTGGACACAGGAGGTGCGCGCCTTCGGGGAGAAGCTCGCCGAGCGCACCGGCCGCCCCATCCACTTCGTCGACGAGCGGCTGACCTCAGCCCGGGCCGAACGCACGATCCGCGACCTGGGGCTCAGGCGCCGCCAGCGCCAGCAAAAGGATCGGGTCGACGCGACCGCCGCCATGCTCATCCTGCAGACGTATCTCGACCGGAGGACGCGTGACTAGCGGCTCGATTTACAGGCTGCGGCTCCTCTGCCTCGCCGCCCTCCTCGCCTCGACCGCCGCCTGCCGGGGCGAGGGACAGGGATTCCCCGTGCGCGTCCGCGTGCCCCGCGGCGCCTCCTTCGCCCAGGTCGCCGATTCCCTCGCCGCAAAGGGCATCATCGAACAGCCGGCCTTCCTCTTCCGCCTCTACGCCCGCATCCGCGGCGCCGACCACCAGGTCAAGCCCGGCACCTACGCCTTCCGCCCCGGCACCGGCTGGGACCGGATCCTCGACGACCTCCGCCTCGGCCGCGTCCTCACCGTCCGCATCGTCATCCCCGAGGGCTGGGACCTCAGGGCCATCGCGCCCCGCCTCGCCAGCGCGACCGGCCTCCCCGCCGACTCGATCCTCGCCACACTCACCGACACCGCCCGCGCGCGAATCTTCGGCGTGCCCGGCCCCACACTCGAAGGGTACCTCTACCCGGCCACCTACACGCTCCCGGTCGACATGCCGCTCGACACCATCATCGCGCGCATGGTCGCCCGGTACCAGCAGATCTGGACCCCCGCACGAAGAGCCCGGGCGGACTCGCTCGGCCTCTCCGAGCGCGAGGTCGTGACCCTGGCTTCCATCATCGAGAAGGAGGCCAAGAGGCGCGACGAAATGCCGCTCATCTCGGCGGTGTACCACAACCGGCTCCGCATCGGGTATCCCCTCCAGGCCGACCCGACGGTGCTGTACGCGCTCGGCCGACACCAGGCCCGGCTCCTCTACCCGCACATCGACAGCGTCGCGGACAACCCGTACAACACCTACCGCCACCGCGGCCTTCCGCCCGGCCCGATCGCCTCGCCCAGCGTCATGGCGATCGACGCCGCCCTTTATCCGGCCGACGTCGACTACCTATACTTCGTGGCCCGGCCGGACGGCAGCCACGTCTTCACCCGCTCGCTGGCCGACCACAATCGCGTCAAGAACGCGATCCGCCGGGGGGAGGCCCTGCGGCTGGACGGCGCCCCCGGATCCGTGCCCAGCCCGGCGGGAGCCCCGTAAGGAGACGACGGCCCCGGTCCGGGCCAAACCAGCCTCGGATGAGCCCGAACCGCCAGCCGACGGACGAGACACGGAAGATGAATCTGCAGTTGATCGTGATCACCGATCGGGCGCTCGCCGCGCCCAGAGACCCGATTGACGTGGTCCGCGCCTGCCTCGAAGCCGGCGCGCCCGCCGTGCAGCTCCGGGACAAGCACGCCAGCGCCCGCGAGCTCTACGACCAGGCCGTCGCCCTCCGCGAGCTGACCGCCGCCTACGACGCCCTCTTCTTCGTCAACGACCGCCTTGACGTCGCCCTCGCGGCCGGCGCCGACGGCGTCCATCTGGGCCCCGACGACCTCCCGCTCCACGCGGCCCGACTCGCCGCCCCCGCAGACTTCCTCATCGGCTACTCGACCGATGATCCCGCCGAAGCGGCCCAGGCGCAGGCCGCGGGTGCCAGCTACATCGGCTGCGGCGCGGTCTTCGGAACGACGACGAAACCCGAAGCGGCCGGGGAGCAGATCGGCCTCGAGCGCCTCGAGGCCGTCGTGAAGGCAGTGGAGATCCCCGTCGTGGGGATCGGGGGGATCGGGCCCGAGAACGCGGAGCTGGTCGCGCGCACCGGCGCCGCGGGCGTCGCCGTCGTGCGCGCCATCATGGCCGCCGACGACCCGGCCGAGGTCGTCCGGCGTCTCCTCGACGCCTTCCGCAAAGGAGGAGACCGTCAGCCGGGCGGCTAGCCCCCGCCGGCGGTTTCCCGGACCCGTATGCCATGCTTCGCGATCAGGCGATGGATCGTCTTCCGGTCCATCCGGGCTTCGCGGGCAGCCCGGGAGATGTTCCCGTCCGTCCGGGTCAGCAGCGCCTCCAGGTACGCCCGCTCGAACTCCCGGATCGCCGCCTCCTTCGCCTCGTGGAACGGCCGGTCGACGTAAGGCCGGGACGACGCGACCGTCGAGCTCGCCCCGCGCCGGATCTCGGCCGGCAGATCGGCCACCCGGATCTCCTGCCCGGGTGACGCCAGCGAAACCACGCGCTCCATCACGTTCTGCAACTCGCGTACGTTCCCCGGCCAGTCATACGCGATCAGGGCCTCGACCGCATCCGGCGAGAGCCGCAGCGGGACGGCCCCGTCTCGCTCGTACAGCACCGCGTAACGCCGCAGGAAGTGCCGCGCGAGCAACGGGATGTCGTCCCGCCGCTCCCGCAGCGGCGGCACCCGGATCGGCACCACGTTCAACCGGAAGTAGAGATCCTGCCGGAGCACGCCCGATTCGACCGCCTCCTCCGGGTCCCGATTCGTCGCCGCGATCACCCGGATGTCCACCGGGATCTCCGCCTGGCCGCCCACTCGCCGGATCGTCCGCTCCTGCAGCACCCGGAGCAGCTTCGCCTGCAGCTCCTGGCTCATCTCGCAGATCTCGTCCAGGAAGAACGTGCCGCCCGACGCGCACTCGACCAGCCCCCTCTTCTGCGAGTCCGCGCCAGTGAACGCCCCTCTCTCGTGGCCGAACAGCTCCGACTCGAGCAGATTCTCCGGGAACGCGGCGCAGTTGACCGCAACGAACGGCTGGTCCGCGCGGCGACTGTGGAGATGGATCCCCCGGGCGATCAGCTCCTTTCCCGTCCCGCTCTCCCCGCTGATGAAGACGCTCGCCTCCGTCGGCGCCACCCGCAGCACCAGCGCGACGAGCTTCTGCATCGCCTCGCTCGTGCCGATGACGTTCTCCAGCGAATACAGCCCCCGCAGCTCGCCCCGCAGCCGCTCGTTGTCCCGCAGGAGCTCGATCTGCTTCGCCGCGCGCCCTACCACGATCTGGAGCTGAGTCGCCGTGAACGGCTTCGGGATGTAGTCGTACGCCCCCGCCCGGATCGCCTCGACGCACGAGTCCACCGAGGCGAAGCCGGTGATCATGACGACCAGCGCCTGGGGATGGATGCGCTTCGCCTCCCGGAGGAGGGCCAGGCCGTCCAGATCGGGAAGCACCAGGTCGGCCAGGATGATCTCCGGCCGCTGCCGCCGCACGATCTCCAGCGCCTCGCGGCCGCGTCTGGCGGTCAGGACGGTGTACCCCTCGTGTTCCAGGATCCGCGCGCAACTGCGGAGAAACAGGTCTTCGTCGTCCACCACGAGGACCGAGAAGGACGGCTCTCCCTGTCTGGACGCGGTCATAGGTGTCGGGTGAAGGGATGGGGACGGTTTGGATGGATGCAGGATACTTCAAAAGATAGGCAGCGCTTTTCTCGCCGCGCAACCAACGAATCACGAGTTTTGACAAAAAAGCCCCCGCGGTCTCGTCCGACGGGGGTGCGGGGCTGGGAAAAAAAAGCCCCCGGGACGCGGGGTCCTGGGGGCGGAGGTTTTGGGGCCGGCGGCGACGTACTCTCCCACCCGGTCGCCCGGGCAGTACCATCCGCGCTGCGGGGCTTAACGACCGTGTTCGGGATGGGAACGGGTGTGACCCCCGCGCTATGGCCGCCGA